>NC_016641.1:703000-1054500 GCF_000235585.1 Paenibacillus terrae HPL-003 | reverse complement strand
GTCTGACTACGCCTTCGGGCAAGATTGAGCTGTATTCAGAAAAGATGAAGCAAGCGGGTCTGCCCGCGATGCCTTCGTATGTGCCGCTGATCGAAGGATATGACGGAGAGCATCGACCGCAAGCGGACGAGCGGTTCCCGCTGATGTTTATTTCGCCACCGAATCATAATTTTCTGAATTCAACGTTCGCGAATCTGCCCAAGCATCAGCGGCTGGAACGGGAGCCTTTGCTGCAAATTCACCCGGAGGATGCTCAGGTAAGAGACATCGTAGATGGCGATCCGGTTACGGTATGGAACGACCGGGGAACGTATGAGCTGAAAGCCAAGGTCACGGATTTGATGCTGCCCGGTACGGTGATTAGCCAAGGGTTATGGTGGGAAGGTAAAGGACGCAGACAGCGTGCCAATGCGTTAACCTCTGACCGGCTGTCGGATATGGGGCGGGGGGCTACTTTCTTTTCAACGGTGGTGAATGTGAAGCGCCAATGAGATAATGTTTTTTATGGTGTCAGATGTTAAAGGAGAAACAAAATATATGAAATGGTTGGATTCTTATCCGAAAGAAGTGAAAGTGTTTCTTGTCGCCAGCCTGATTAATTCCGCCGGAAGCTCTCTAATGTGGCCGTTGGTTAGCATGTATGTGTTTGACGAGCTGCACCGCAGTATGGGAGATGCGGGGATTGCGATTTTGGTGCAATCGCTGGGCGGGATTTTTGGTCAGGTGCTGGGAGGGGCCCTTTATCACCGTATTGGGGCCAAAAAACTGATTGTCGGCTCGCTGACAATGAACGCGCTGGGACTTCTCACGCTTCCGTTTACCAGCGGTCACTGGATTGCGTTTGTTATTATGATGGGCTTTATCGGCTTTTTTAATGTTGTATCTGTGCCCGCGATTCAGGCGTTTGTAGGTTTTCGCTTTGCTGACCGTCGTGGAGAGCTGTTCAACATTATCTATGTAGCCAATAATATAGGGGTGGCATTGGGTACGGGACTGAGCGGCGTTCTGGCCGATCTCTCCTATCAGCTCAGCTTTGTCATGAACGGGATTACCTCTGCGGTATTTGCCGGGTTTTTCTGGTCCTATCTGAGCAGGGTCGACCGGGAAGAGGGGGAAGTTCATCTCAGCAAGTCCGTGAAGAAAAGAACAGAGGAAATACCAGCGCGGCTGCTTTTCCGTGATACCAGGTTGTATTTCTTCGTCGGGTTGGGCTCGCTCTTTTTATGGTTCGGTAATTCGATCTGGAATACGGGCGTATCTCCATATATTATTGAGCAGGGCTTGCCTAAAACGATGTATGGGCTGCTATGGACACTGAACGGTGTGCTTATTTTTGCTGCACAGCCGATTATCTTCTGGCTCAAGCGTCTTTATGCCCGTCACGCTTCGGCTCAAATGACGTGGGCAGGGGGATTTTATTTGGCAGCTTATATCGTCATGTTAGGCACACAGAACTATACGGGGATGATATTCGCCATGGTTTTGGCGACCCTGGGAGAAATGCTGATCGCACCTGCGGTTCCGGCATTTTTGTCGGATCACGGAGGTCGGGGGGCCCCCTTTTACATTGGGTTAGTAGGGGGTATTGGTGCAGCCGGACGGGTGATGGGGCCTTATATCATGGGGAGGCTATATGATGGCGGTGGTCTCCCACCCACACTTTGGCTGGCATCGGGCGTGGCGGTTTTGTCCATCCTGTTTTTCATTCTGCATAGCAGATTGAACCGTTCCCGCTGTGAAGAGGATGCTTTTGAGACTACTACGTCCAAGGCAGACGTTTCCAGTTCTTAAGTCCTAATAAAGACTGTGACAAGCTCGTGATTATGGTACAATAAATGACGAATGGTTGTTGCCTATACTTCAGGAAAGCCTTCACAGGAAGGATTGAAAGAAATTGCTTACAAGTCAACCCCTGACGATACGTCATTCGGAGATGAAGGATGCTCCTGATCTGATTGCGCTGGATGAATTGGTATGGAATGAACGAACGGCCCCCGCCTCGCTGTCATGGAAGTCGCGTGGGGAGTTTTTGCGCAATACGCCTCCGGGCTCTCAACTGGTCGCTATCGAACAGGGAGTGCTCTGCGGTTATATCGGATTTCGTTCTCCAACGCTGTTGGCTAGTAATTGCCATGTGTTAGAAATAAATATAGCCGTGCATCCAGACTATCACCGCCAAGGTATTGGGAAGGCGCTTATGAACGCTATGAAGGATATTGCAGCCGCTGAGGGCATTCGCAAACTAAGCTTGCGGGTACTCTCGTGCAACACGGAGGCCCTTATGTTTTATGAAAAATGCGGATTCTCGATCGAAGGACGTTTGCATGAGGAGTTTTACATAGCGGGCCAATTCGTGGACGATGTGTTAATGGCCTATTTCTTAAAATAGACATGCATTCTACAGTGCAATCAGCTTCTGATAGCCTCCTATAAGCCGTTCATAAGAAACAGCGCCGCAGACCCTCAACGGGTTGCGGCGCTGTTTCTTATGATGCAAGGTTACCGAAGCAGTTTCCACTCGCTTTGGAGCATGCCGTACACAGCATGGTTCATATAGCCGTCAGGCAGCAGTTCCGCTTCGCGGATAATACCTTCGAGCACGAAGCCTAGACGCTCCGGGATCCCCCGGCTGCGGCGGTTGGTGGTGGCGCAGCGGATTTCGATCCGGTGAAGGTCCAGCTCTATCAGCGCATACTCGATGAACACGCGGCATGCGCTGGTCATAAGACCTTGTCCTTCGTAACCGTGTCCAAGCCAGTATCCAATACTGACCGAACGGTGAGTCCAATTGATTTCATGGTAGCTGATGATGCCAGCCAACTCATTATCCAACCAGATTCCGGCGGTCATGCTGCCGTTCTCTGCGACTTGCTTTAAGGCGCTCTGCACGAACTGCTCTGTGTGGCTGATTTCCGTGGTGGAATCCACCCATGGAAGCCACTGACGCAGGCGGTCACGGGACATTTCGATCAGCTCAAACAGAGGCTGCACATGCTCCTTGGTGAGCGGACGAAGGACGGTGCGTTCGTCCAACGCGTATGTAAACATGATGGATCCCCTCTTTCACTCGGAAAATCGCTAAACCAGCCAGTCTAGCATTTAATCCCATGCTACCTTATTCTGCGAGAGTCGTCAAAATGGAGAGGAAGCTGCAAACTCAATAGGTCCCACCCGGAACCGTCCATGCTCATATACATACTTCAGCTCCAAATCCCCTACAAATTCGGTTGGGGACACGCTGCCGGATACGGTAGCGCGCAGAGGGGGCTGCTCGGCATCGTACATGATGACAGAGCTGAAATCGAGATGGTTTGTAAAATGGGCTGGATCATCGTAAAACGCCGATGCTTTTGGGTTGAGCGTGTGAGTGATGCCATCAATCGTAACTGCAATATGCACCCGCTGGTTGTGGTCACGCAGCTCCACACTGCTATGGACACGCTGAGATACGGCATCTGCCGCCGATTCAACCGCATACTCTTCCATGGTCTGTGCGTTGACGATATGAAGTTCCTGCAATTCGACACCCGTGCCTGAAGCGCGGGTCAGGATGACCACGGCTTCGCGAACTCCATCACCGTTGGCATCCTTGTAGTATAACTGTGGAGCGGTGGCGATATCTGCCGAGCCTGACCATACGAATGTACGACGCTGCTGGCCGATTTCCAACGTGGCTGTGCGGAATAGCCCCTGGGACGGCTCCTCAACATACAATTTTACGGATGAGTCTTCAGGAGCGACGGCTAACGGACGAGATTGTATGGGTTCAGGTGCCGGATCCGGTGAAGGATGACCGGAAATTATACCGGAAGAGGACAACAGCATAGACAGCAGGATCACGATGAGTAGCTTAAACACGGGTGGGTTCTCCTTTTCCGGATAAAATAAAAGATATATACACTATAACGAATTTATTTGTCAGAAATGTTAACTCTTTTTCATAACTTGTTACTTTTTGGGCTGAAGAGGGCATAAGGTTTTTCATTTTATTGAGTTATGTGGTGTGAAAGGGTATATTTAAGGGAACCAATTTTGTACAGATTACACGGAAGAAAGGTTGATTAGCGTGGAGAAGCCGATCACTCCCCCCAATTTTATTAAGAGTGTCATTGAAGAGGATTTACGTACAGGTAAGGTAAAGGAAGTTGTTACACGCTTTCCACCGGAGCCGAACGGATATTTGCACATTGGACATGCCAAAGCCATCTGGATCAATTTCTCGTTGGGAGATGAATTTGGAGGACGCACCAACCTGCGTTTTGACGATACGAATCCAGCGAAGGAAGACACGGAATACGTAAACTCCATTCAGGAGGACGTGAAGTGGCTCGGATATGAATGGGAGGAAAAACATTTTGCCTCCAACTATTTTGACGAAATGTACAAACGTGCTGTTCTACTGATCCAAAAGGGTAAAGCCTACGTGGACGATCAAAGCGCGGATCAAATCCGCGAAACTCGTGGCACACTGACCGAACCGGGGCAAAACAGTCCTTACCGCGACCGTAGCGTGGAGGAAAATTTCAAGCTGTTCGAAGAAATGCGTGCAGGGAAATACCAAAACGGTGAAAAGGTGCTGCGTGCCAAAATTGATATGGCTTCGCCGAACATTAATTTGCGTGATCCGGTGATTTACCGTATTTCGCATACCGAGCATCACAACACGGGTGACAAATGGTGCATTTATCCGATGTATTCCTACGCTCATCCGCTGGAGGATGCCATCGAGGGTGTAACGCATTCGCTTTGTTCGCTGGAGTTTGAGGATCAGCGTCCGCTGTACGATTGGGTTGTAGCCGAATGTGAGATGGAAAAGGTACCGCACCAATACGAATTTGGACGGCTGAACCTGGCTCAAACCGTAACCAGCAAGCGTAAGCTCAAGCTTCTGGTAGATGAGAAGCATGTAGACGGCTGGGATGATCCGCGTATGCCAACGATTTCCGGTTTGCGCCGTCGTGGCTATACGCCGGAAGCTATCCGCAGCTTTGTATATGAGACGGGCATTTCCAAAGCCTACGGCGTGATCGACTTGCAAGTGCTGGAGCATTTTGCACGTGAGGACTTGAAGCTACAAGCGCCTCGTACGATGGCGGTCATTGATCCGTTGAAGGTGGTTATTACGAACTATCCTGAGGGTCAGGTTGAAATGCTGGAAGCGGAAAACAACACGGAAAATCCGGAGCTGGGCACACGCCAAATTCCGTTTTCGCGTGAGATTTATATCGAGCGTGAGGATTTCATGGAGAATCCGCCGAGCAAATACTTCCGCCTGTTCCCTGGCAATGAAGTACGCCTCAAGCATGCATATTTCATCAAATGTAACGATGTCATTAAAGATGCGGATGGTCATGTAACGGAAATCCACTGTACCTATGATATAGAAACCAAGAGCGGATCCGGCTTTACCGGACGTAAAGTCAAAGGCACAATCCATTGGGTGGAGGCTACTCAGGCCGTTCCTGCTGAATTCCGCCTGTATGAGCCTTTGATTAACGCAGAAGATCCGGAAGCGATTGAAGAGGATGCAACGGAAAAAACCTTCCTCGACCAATTGAATCCAAACTCTCTGGAAATTGCTCACGGCTTTGTCGAGCCGAATATGAAGGAAGCACAATCGCAGGACAAGTTCCAATTTTTCCGTCATGGTTATTTTAGTGTCGATCCGAAGCTTTCCAAGCCGGGTGAGCCTGTATTCAACCGTGTGGTATCACTGAAAAGCTCTTTCCAATTGCCTAAGCAATAGGTTATTGGAAAGCGTAGGACGGATGGCAGCCTCGTGCGACCAAGTTAAAAAGGAGTCTGCCATCGGCAGACTCCTTTACTTTACGCTCACAGGTTCCATATATCATGATAGTTGGCGATACTAGACATCCCTGTCTATAAGGGCAAGCAAGAGAAGAAAAGATGTTACATTCCCCAGATGTTGTTATGGGGCTTCTTCTGCTCGTTTGTGGTCGTCGGCATGATAGGGCTTGTAACCGTTCTTGTACAGCATATACCACATGATGGCGAATCCTACAAAGCCGAGCAAGGCAAAGAAGACACCTGTATTGTACATCATTTCGCCACCGAAATTCTGAAACAGCCAGCCTCCTGCAAAGCCTGCTACGATGCCAGATATCCCGCTCCACGTCAGCGTATATACGGCCTGCCCGGATGAGCGGTAAGCTATCGGTGTGAACAGGACGGTCAACTGGGTGCCTACATAAAAGTACCCACCGAAGGTGACGCAATGAAGTGCCTGAATGAATACGATCTGAATCGGGTCCGTGGCCAAGGCCATGAGCTCCCAACGTAAAGCAAACAGCAAGCTGACGAGGGCCAGACAGCCGACCATCACCGTCATTTTTTTCTTCAAAAAGCGGTCGAACAGCAAAAAAACAATAATTTCGAATACCGATGACATAAAGACAGCGAAACCCAGCATAAGTTTGGACCCGCCCAACTCGGTGATATACAGGGACATAAAGGCGCTGTTGATCGAATTCGGAATGGATACCAAGATACCCAACAAAATGAAAGATATAAAGTATCCGTTCATTAAAATGCTGCCAAAGCCACGCAAATGAATGCTTGCCGTTTCAACGCTGCTTTTCAGTGGTGGAATCGCCAGGGTACAGATCAAGGCAGCCAGAAGCAGCACAGTAAAGATGGTGGATATGCTGGATATCCCCGTTTGGTCAATGATCAGGCCAGCTACTGCCGCCGTCACAGCCCAGCCGAAGGAACCCCATATGCGGAAGGAGCCGAATTTCCGGTCCGTGCCCTCAATGTAGCTGAGAATGAGACTGTTGCTTTGGGCGAACAAAGGACTTTGGAAGAAATAAAAACCGATCATCGACACATAAATCATGACATACGTATGGACATGAAATAAAGCTTGCAGTAGCAGCAATGTACCTGCAATCATAAACAGCAAAATACGCCGAAGATTACGGCTCCGGTCACTGGTATATCCCCAGAAGGGATTCGCGAATACCGATACAAAAGGCCCAATCGCCATCAGGCTCCCGATCTCAAGCTTGTCCATGCCGATCTCTTGCAGATACAACGGGAAGAAGCTGGAGAAAATGACCATGGCTCCATATAGAAAAAAATTGTACAGCTTTAAGGAGTATAGAGGAGTCTCTTGAATTTCTCTATTTTGCAAGACAAGCCATTCCTTTCTTAGCCCGGTAGAGAATAAAGCTTAGGATGCCGATCTATGGGAAGGTTCTTTATTCAATGTATCATGTGTTGAAAGGGTTAACAAACCAATAAATTAACAATTATGTAATATGTATTTATTTATATTCAGTTGCTGTGATTTTACACAAATTTGATGATTTTCTTAATATTTTGTTTAATTGTTTCTTCGCCACTACAAAGGGTGACATATAGACGAAATAAAGCAATTTCGGTCTATATATGGTTGATTCAGTACGCTGTTTAGATTTTTATTTACAAAGACCTCTAAGGTCTAAATTTTATGCGAGTAATAACCGATACATAATCCATAATCAGGGGAAATTAGAATTATTTTTTTCTTAAATAAAAATACATTTATGTAGATAATTCATAAAATCAGAATCTATTTCTGCAAAAGTAAGTGTATAGACGAACAAAAGCTTCTTGATCTATATACTGTTGGTTTTTGCGAAGTTCTCAGGTAGAAAGGAATGAAAAATGGCATCACAACATCATGGACACAATTCTCTGTACCGCCGTTTTCCTCGGCTTCTTCTGCTACCAGCAGGAGAAGGAGGTGAACTGCTGACTTCTGAAACCAACGAGCCGAACGTAGTATTGATCCGTGAGGGACGGCCGTATTATTTGCATCACCCTGAGCAACCTGGTCGGGAAGCAGAATTATTTGTTGCCGGTTTTAAAGAAGTCGTGCCACAAGCGCACGTTATCTTTTTTGGAGTGGGACTGGGGTATCATATCCGTGAATTTCTGCGTAGGCATCCTAATACCAGCTTCTCCATCATTGAGCCGGATACTACAGTTATGAATATTTTTTTGCAGCACCTCAATGAAAGCGACTGGTTGACAGACGAGATGGTCGAAGAGGTAATGGTAGGAGTCATTTCTGGCGAAACGGCCAGTATCATGCGTAGGTTGATTGACCGGGTATCCGGAGTGCTAGTTGTCCCATGGCTCCCCTACCGATCCATATTCGCCGAGGAACTGAAGAAGTTTAATGAAATGTTAGGCAAAATGGTTTCCCACAAGAAGAACAAAATGGCTGTCAATCATGTTTATGAAAAAAAGTGGGCGTTGAATAGCATGAATAATTTCCCTTTTATTTTGCACAGTTCAGACTTTTTACACACCGGCTCAGACCATATTGCGGGTAAGCCAGTCCTGATTGTATCTGCTGGCCCTTCGCTTAACGACGAAATTGAACACCTTCGCCATATTCGGGAGAATAATCTTGCTTACCTGTTTACGGTAGGGTCGGCAGTGAACACGCTGGTGGAGCATGGTATTTATCCGCATGGCACGTTCAGCTATGATCCGAGTGACTTCAATGTTAATGTGATCCAAAAGGTAGTTGATAAGCAGATCGATTCTATTCCGCTGATTTTCGGCAGTACAGTTGGTAAAAACACGCTTGATGCTTATCCAGGCCGGCTTATGCATATCGTCATCTCTCAGGACGAACTGTCCAAGCACATATTGCGCACACCGGAGGGAAATAAACCAACGATTATTAACGACGCTCCTTCTGTAGCGGTCATTGCACTCCAATGTCTGATTCAGATGAAAGCAGACCCTATTGTGTTTGTAGGGCAAAATTTAGCTTATCGAAGTGAGCAATATTATGCTGAAGGGATTACTCATGCCGAAGGTGTTCCCGCTAGTGCGGATTTGCCGCGTGTACAGGGCGTTCATGGCCAGCAGGTGGTTACACGAGACTCTTTTATCAAAATGAAAACAGAGATCGAGTTTTACATCAGTACAGTGAAGGGAACTGAGTTTATAAACACAACGCGTGAAGGCGCTGCTATCCAAGGAACATCTTTTCAGAACTTGGAAGAGGTAATCCAGACGCGGCTAAAAGGTCCGATTGACAATTCGTGGCTGCAAACCAGCAATAGTTCGGAATACGATCTCTTGTTTCTAAAGTCACGCATTGAAGAGCTTAAGCGGGATGAAGAGGCTTTTCATGCAATTATGGAACAGATTCACCATGCTCTGCTGGACATCAAACATAAGTTGGGTCTGAAGCAGGCCAATATGCTAAACGTGTCCTTTGGGCAATTTGACGACTTGTTCACCTCATTATTAGGTAATTGTTTTTTCAAAATATATGTTCTGCCTCGCCATCGTATGCGGTATGAGTTTTTGTACAGTAAAATGGACGCCATTCAGAGCAGTAGGAATCCTCTAATCAGAGGGGAGCAAATTCTGCTGTACTTCGGGGATTTCATATGGAAATGTCAGCAAGATTATATGGAAATTAAGAGTGAGATCCATGAATTTCACTGTTCCATTCACACCCAAATAAAAGGAGCATGTATATGAGCAAGAAAAAAAGAAATAAGAATCATGTAAACCGAATGATTAAGGCAAGCGTATTGACAACACAGGTGCTTAACCTGGCAAACCCTTACGTGTCGGCAGCGTTCGCATCGGAGAGCGTAAGCAACAACGCGACGGAGAATGTATCAGTGTCTGACGGGTTTGTCCAAGACGCTGCTTCAGCCCGCGTGATTTCATCGGTCTATATGCAGGCGCAAATGGACGAGCCCCCATACTATACGTGGCTTTCACCTCAGGCAAGCGGCGTTTCTTTTTATGAAAAACTGCTTATGGCATTCAGTGAAGAGGTGCAACTGGGTACAGGCCACCTGGTGGTGCATCAGGAAGATGGAAGTGAAGCGGGACGGATTAACGTGAGCGGAGGTACGACCTTCGGGGGAACGATCCATATTAGTGGTCAGAACGTGTCGATGGAGCTGGACCACCCGTTGACGGATAACACCCAGTACTATGTAGAGGTAAGCTCAGGAATGTTTGTAGATAGCGCGGGACAGGGAACGGACGCGATTTGGGACAAGAACACGTGGAGCTTCCGAACAGCAGACGTCACAGCGCCGAAGCTGGTAAGGAAGGTATCACCAGAAGATACAGAGCTAAGCGGATCGGGCCCAGTTGCAGGCTTTATGCTGGAGTTTAATGAACCGATGAAGTGGAACCAAGGTTACGTAAGACTCCATGAAGCCTCGGGTGGGACTGTAGTGCGGGAGCTGCGGGTATCCGGAGCCGGGAATTCGAATTTTATGCTAAAAGGCAAGGAAAATATAGCGTACATGGAGCTATCAGGCAGGTTGGAAGAAGGAAAGTCGTATTATCTGGAAATCACCTCGGGAGCACTGACGGACTTGGCAATGAACCCGTATGTGGGGATGCATACGCCGGAGGATTGGACGTTCCGCGTACGAGATGAGCGCCCATATTCTATCTATACATATCCCCGTGAATATGCACATACGCTCACGCCGGATTTGGGAATAGCCTTTAGCGAAGAAATGCAGCTGGGAGCAGGCCGTCTTGTCGTGCATCGGCAGGATGGGAGCGAAGTGGGAAGAATAAACGTAAGCGGAGGAACAGTTACAGGGGGAGATATACGTTTCAGTGGCCAAAGTGTGGTGATGAAACTGGATCACCCGCTGACGGATAGTACGGACTACTATGTAGAGGTCAGCTCGGGGATGTTTGTAGACCGTGCAGGCCAGGGAAACAATGCAATTTGGGACAAGAACACGTGGAGCTTCCGGACAGCAGACGTCACAGCGCCGAAGCTGGTAAGGAAAGTATCACCGGAAGGTTCAGAGCTAAGTGGATCGGGCCCAGTTGCAGGCTTTATGATGGAGTTTAATGAACCGATGAAGTGGGGCCAGGGGTATGTAAGACTCCATGAAGCCTCGGGTGGGGCTGTAGTGCGAGAGCTGCGGGTATCCGGAGCCGGGAATTCGAATTTTACGTTAAAAGGCGGGGAAAATATAGCGTACATGGAGCTATCAGGTGGACTGAAGGAAGGGAAGTCCTACTATCTGGAAATTACCTCGGGAGCACTGACGGATTTGGCAATGAACCCGTATGTGGGAATGCATACTCCAGAAGATTGGACGTTCCGCGTCCTAGATACGCGCCCACATCGTTCTAAGAATAAAGAAACATCTGATCAGGATACTTCGTCTGCTGCTTCCCCAACAGAGAACAAGACTGGTGTTGTAATAGCAGACGCTAAGATTGCATCCGATAAGAGCAGTACTATTCAACTTATCGGTTTGAATGATGGAGGCGCTAGCCAAGCGCTGAATGTTACAAACGTTGACCAGAAAGAACTGTTGGTGGATGCTTCTGGCTATAGTGAAGCAGCAAAAGTGAGTATACCTTCCGCCTTTATAGAACAATACGCGAAAGAAAGCACAAATCTGCCGATTAGCATACGAACAGCAGCAGCCCAGTTTACTCTTTCTACTGAACTGGTCGACAAATTAGTCTCATTATATCCAAAAGATAGTCTGACAGTTGAAATTTCATCGTTGACAGGCGAAAATGGTGCACAAGTAAGACAAGCTATTGCTGACACGGGTTTAGCGGGTGTTGTGGTAAACCCGGTTGATTTCAAGCTTATGGCCGGAGATCACGAGATCACTGAATTTTTCGGTCACTACGTGGAACGGAAATTGATTCTGGATCATGAAGTTGATCCTGAGCACGTAGCGGCCGTATGGTTCGATCCTAAGACAGGCGCGTTATCGTCTGTTCCCGTGTTGATCCGGAAGGTGAACGGACATACGGAAGCAATCATCAAGTCAAATCATAACAGCATTTATGCTGTGGTCTCAGCAGACAAAAAGTTTAAGGATCTGGAGAACCATTGGGCGCAAAAAGATGTGGAGATGTTAGCAAACAAGCTGATTGTCAAAGGTGTTCAGCCTGACATTTTTGAGCCGAATCGGGCTGTAACAAGAGCTGAATTTGTGGCATTGCTTGTGCGCGGGCTCGGTATGCAGGAGAAGCCGTTAACAGAGCATTTTACAGATGTGAAAGAAAATGCCTGGTATGCTGGTAGTGTTGGAGCTGCAATGGAAGCCGGTCTGATCCGTGGTTACGGGAATCGGTCATTTGGACCAGAAAAGTTGATTACCCGTGAGGAGATCGTGGTCATTACCGAAAAGGCCGCGCATTACGCTCAAATTCTGAATGCTGGCCCTCCTAGTGAGAAATATAAAGAGATATACAGCGATGCATCCGCTGTTTCTTCTTGGGCTCAAGAGGCTATGGCACAGGCTACAGAGCAAGACTTAATTAAAGGCGTCTCCCCCGGCTTGCTCGCCCCTAAACAGCAGGCGACCCGGGTGGAAGCGACTTCCATACTGAAACGGTTTTTGCAACTCATTAAATTCACGAATTAAAAAGCAATGAACTAGATGAAGAGATAAAGAGGTACTTTCTATTTTCAGGCGATCCAGATGGATCGCCATTTTTTATTCTTTTTCTGGATGCTATGATTAGAGCTGTCCCTGTTTTTTGAAATCCACTTATATAACAGGAAATCCTCGAAGTGATGGCTCTATTCTGTAATCATTCATAATTAATGATAGAATTTATCTGGGAAAAGGAGGTTTAATGGTGATGGTGGAGGTGACTGGAATTATCGTAGCAGGCGGACGATCTAGCAGAATGGGACAGGACAAAGCGATGCTCCAGCTTGGGGGAGTTACGGTACTGGAGAGAATATCCGCTGTGCTAGGGCAAGTAGCGCAACGAGTTATCGTCGTGGCCCGAGATACGCAGCAGTATAGACGGTTTGGTCTGGAAACGACGACAGACCTGTATCCTGGCTTGGGGCCTTTGAGCGGCATCCATGCGGGGCTTTCTGCTTCCAACACGGAGTGGGGGATTGTCGTCGCCTGTGATATGCCCTTCGTGCAGCCAGAGGTACTACGTGCCTTGATTGCCCATACAACGGACTGGGCAGCGGTGCAAAAGACAACCAGTGACCAAAGGAAACAAGAAGCGGAAGGGGAGCAAGCACTGATGGGTGGAAATGGCTTGTTGAACCGGCCAACGGAATCAGCATTACAAGCGGTAATCACTTCTGTGGATGGGCGTATACATCCGTTGCTGGGCATGTATCATCGAAGTGTGCTGCCTTATGCCGAGCAATGCCTGTGTAATGGTCGTCTGCGTCTGATTGACTGGCTGGATCTCCTGAACGTTCGTTATGCGACAGTGGACGATTGGCCGGGAGCGAGCTTAGAAATGTGGCAGCAAGCCGTTTTCAATATGAACAACCCTCAGGATTATCAGCTTACAGTAAATCAATTGGAGCATATACAAGACGTACCAGACGTGCAGAAAACCGAGGAAAATCCAGAACGAGGATCACACCAAGGACAGGAAGGGAGTAGCGAAAGATGAGAGAGAAGTTATGTAAAGAATTTGGGGGGAGTACATAACATGCTAGAAGCTATTATCCATGCCGTTTTATTGGCATTGGGGCTGATTTTGCCCTTAGGGGTACAAAATGTATTTGTGTTTAACCAAGGGGCGTCCCAGTCACGGTTTCGCAATTCACTGCCTGCCGTTATTACGGCGGGTGTCTGTGACACCGTCCTCATTGCGCTCGCTGTTGGGGGCGTATCCCTTATTTTGCAGCGTTTCCTATGGCTTACGAATGTGCTCTATGCAGCAGGCTGTTTGTTTCTGCTCTATATGGCTTGGACCCTTTGGAAGTCGAATGCAGCTGCCACGGGAGAAAGCCAGCCTCTGCTGCCGAAGCAGCAGATCATTTTTGCCGCGTCGGTATCCTTGCTGAATCCTCATGCCATTCTGGATACCGTGGGCGTGATTGGAACCAGCTCCCTCCAATATGATGGTGGGGAACGCTGGGCTTTCGGACTAGCCGCCGTATCGGTATCGTGGATATGGTTTATTGGTTTGGCGACGGCCGGACGTCTTGTAGGACGTATGGATTCAGAAGGAAGATTTGGCACTGTGCTTAATAAAATATCAGCCTTGATTATTTTAGGTTTGGCTATTTATATGGCGGTAAATTTTATGAACAGCATATGATCCAAACCTTGTTACAAGAAAAACTTCAGTAAAGCGAATACCCCGCTTAAAGCGAAGGGAACACCGATCAGAAACAGCATAAAGGCAAGACAGCCTGCACCATTCACACCGCCTGCGATTAGGGCATCCCGAGGGTTTGCGGGATTGTATAATACGCTAATTTTTCTGCCAATTCGGTTGAAGCTCAGATTGGTGCTATAAGGATTCCAGAATTCTACGACTTCACCTGAAGTTGTGTAGAAGCGTACCTTCAATCGGCGGGTGTAGCTGGTATCTACCGGATCATCACGGTCAAAGGGAACGACATCAACGTCGACTTCGATATGCGCATCAACGATTTGCCCCTTGGTACGAACCCAGTGGCGTTTGCGGTAGCGATGGCGGCGGATCGTTCTGAATCCAAAATAGATGAGTACCAGTCCAAGCAAGCTGAAGAACGGCATCAGCAGTTCGGAGCTAAAATGAAACCAATACACATTGAAATCAATTGAGATGGTAATCTACTCCTTTGCATAGCTTAATATAATTTCGTGACCATCCATGTTGGTGAAAAAAGTAGCTTATCAATATATCGGTCCTTTATTAAAATCGTTTTAATTCTTGCAGATTGATCATAGATCGGAGTTAAGTGAAATATGAAAAAGCCCACTTCCTAGGGAAGCGGACTTTTCAGTAAATTTGAAATCATGAGCTTATAACGATGCTGGCTATTTTTAGTTGGAATAAGACATATCAAAATCTACATCCTCGATAAATTCGATAACCTCGCCATTGGGGCTGTAGATCACAGCGTTTTTTACCACCAGAGGGGGTTCACCAAGCGTGAGCTGATCCGGTTTTACAAAGGTTCTTGCTCCATGAGCAAGGGCTTTTTGGTATATTTCGTTTACATCATCCACATAAAATGCGAAGTGCAGCAAAGCACCGTGGGCAATTTCATCCTCGGAGGAAGCTTTTTTTCCTTGAGCAGGAATGACTGCGTCGTTATCAAAAATCTCAAGACAGGTTATTTGATCCGGTGAAATGAGCATGGAAGCTTCCCGAATTTGAAAAGACGGCAGACTCCAATGATGTCCTCTTTTAAAACCCAATACCTCCGTATAAAATGCAATGGTTGCTTGATAATCCTGGGCTTGAATCGCCACATGTGCAAGACCTTTCACGCTCACTTAGAATCTCTCCTTATATATAATTTCACCTTATTATATGGATAATAATTCGGTTTATATATATGAAAAGTGAGGATTTTAACCTATATTAGTTATTAAATAAAAGTTAATTCGCACAAAAAACATTATTTTTTAAAATTAAAACAGGAGGTGCTTGATATGCATCATCACATAGACGATATTGACCACAAAATTATGCAGTTGCTTCAGCATGACGCCCGGATATCTATTTCCCAGATCAGTAAAGAAATCTCGATGTCTCAACCTTCCGTTAAAGAAAGAATGATGAAGCTGGAGGAACGAGGAATTATTTCCGGGTATAGCACTGTATTTAATTTACGGGAGCTGAATCGTGGGACGACCACGTTTATTCTATTAAAGACAGAGTATTGCCAGGAACTGGTCGATTTTTGTAGAGAAGCGAAAGAGGTCACCGATTTATTTCGCATCAGCGGGGAATTTAATTATCTCATCAAGGTACAAACCGCGTCGGTAGAGGAAATTGCAGAGTTTCAGGATTCACTGGTGAAATTAGGCCCTTCGAAGTCGCATATTTGTATGAAAAATATACTGGAAAACAGGGTTTTGCTGTAAGTCAGTCGGAGAACAGGACATTCCGAGCATCAAACATTCGCAACTTCGAACAAACGAATATTGGATTGCATGAAAAAAGTGACGCCGATTACAACAGCGTCACTGTAATGCCCTGCTCCAGACGTTGCACGTCCTGGAGCTCAATCTTTCCGGCCATGGCGTGCAAAGCTGCCGCCGTGCCGCAGGCCGCTCCCCGCCGTAGCATGGCCGGGAGCTCCAGTCCCGCCGCCGCGCCGGTGACCAGCCCGGCGACCATGGCGTCACCGCTGCCGAGCGCGCTGACAATGTCCGCGTCCGGCAGGCTCACGCGGTAGCGCGCATCGCGCGTCACCGCCAGCGCCCCGCGCGCGCCCAGCGAGATGACGGCCAGCTGCGCTCCGGCCTCCAGCAACTGCGATGCCGCCGCTTCAGCGGCATCTGGGCGCGCGGCGTCGATGCCGGCGAAGCGGGCGGCCTCGTCCTCGTTAGGCTTCACGAGGTCGGGCCTTCCGCGCAGCCCTAGGCGCAAGGCCTCGCCGCTGGCGTCCAGCGCCACTCGCGCGCCGCGCTCCTTCGCCAGTGTGCACAGCTCGGCGTACAGATCCGGCGGGCAGCCCGGAGGCAGGCTGCCCGAGAACACGACCCAAGCCGAGTCTGCGGCAAGGGTCGTGATTTTGCGTCGCAGCGCAGCCAGCTCAAGCGGCCCAATAGTCGGGCCGCTTTCGATCAGCTCGGTCTGCGTGCGCGTGGACGGATCGAGCACAGTAATGGCGAGACGAGTTTCCCCGTGCGCCGTTTCGATGAAATCGGCGCTCACGCCTTCTGCGCTCAACCCGTCAATGAGCAGTCGTCCGGTGTGTCCGGCGGCAAACCCCGTCGCCCGCACCGGCTCGCCCAAAGTGCGAATGACGCGGGCGGCATTCACGCCTTTGCCGCCCGGTACCGTCAGGCCACCTTCGATCCGGTGGACGGCATTCAGACCGAAGCCTGCAACCGTGTAGATTTTATCCACAGCCGCGTTAAGCGTTACGGTGGTAATCACAAGGCATCACTCCTTTAAGATCAACATTTTGCATCATTCGATTCCATTCGCTCTTGGGTACAATATATAGACGGACAGGATCATTCCGATCTATATATTGCTGATTGAAAGCCGCTCTTTGGATTTATGCAAAATGCTAAGAAATCAGCTTTAAACCCAGTGCTGCGGCAAGAATCATAGCGATGAACAGGACGCGCAATACGCTTTTTTGTTCACCATACAAGAACATGCCTGTAATCGTGCTGCCGACCGTTCCGATGCCTGTCCATACTGCGTAGGAAGTTCCCATAGGCAGACTCTTCATCGCGTAGCTGAGCAGCGAGAAGCTAATGACAAAAGATAGAACCATGAGCATGAGTGCTTTCCAGCCCTTGCCGGTCGTAACGCCTTTCATGCCAATGACTCCAAACACTTCCGAGCATCCCGCGATAACCAATGCAATCCAAGCCATTATGCGCCACTCCCTTCCTGAGCATCACGGTCAGTAACCAATTTCAGGCCGACCACACCTGCCAGCAAAAGGGCGATTAACAGCGTTTTGGACCATTGAAACGGTTCCCCGAACAGCAGCATTTCACCTACAACGGTCCCGCCTGTTCCAAGTCCGGTAAATACAGCGTACACCGTGCCTACGGGCAAACGACTGGCCGCTTTCATGATCAAATAAAAGCTGGCTATCATAGCCAGCACGGTTACAATCCAGGCGAGTGCAGAATCTGCGTGCTTCAAACCCGAGACCCATACGACCTCAATAAGGCCACCAATAAAAACGTAAATCCAGCTGCGATTCATGACGAGCGTTCCCCTTTGAATATAGATTAGTTGTAAATTTGTCACTCGTTACCTTCTTGTTCCTTCACGCTTCATGGGGTGGGATTAAGGTGATCCCACGCCAAAAAATAGGCCATGCAGTGTTCAGCCTTCGGTGGTAGTTGGTGCTTCCACTGTACAGCAACTCAACCATAATTCCGTCCAGCAGTGTCATGTAGGATAAAGCCACATCCACTGGCTCCATATGACCGAAGGGTGCCGTGTCACATGCTTTCCGCAGGATGCGGGTTAATTTCTGCTCCATACTTTCCAGAAAAGGATTAACGATATCCAGAACCTCGTTGTACAAAGGCACAGGCGGAAAGAAAGAAACGCGCAGCATAAACTTGGCCGTGCTGTTGTTCTCGTACTCCCGTCCCATCCAGATCAAAAAGCCATGCAGCGTATGTTCCAGCGGTTCATCTTTGCGATCCGAAAAATATTTAAAGATGCGTAAAGTCTGCTCATGAAAAGCGTACTTCACTACCTGCAAAAACAGATCGTCCTTGCCCTGAAAATGAGCATAAATGGACGGTTTTCGAATACCGACCTCAGCGGCAATACTACTCAAGGATGCTCCCTCATACCCATTGGCGGCAAATTGGCAAAGAGCAGCCTTTCGGATATCTTCCATACCCAATATTCATCACCTACCTAACGTTCGTTAGCTTATTTTCTCATGAAAAAAAGTAAGTGTCAATCCGGCTTTATCTGGTTTTGTTTTGAGTTTTCCCCCGGATTCTTTTTTTCTTCATAAATCTTAACAAAAAAGTGGGAAGAAATAAGGTGCTCATGTACAATATAATGAAGATGTCTACTTTTTAGCGATGAATCAACTAGTTCATATATACACTGTCTGTTTCTTGCTGTTTGATGAGGATGCAGTGCATTGGAAATGAGGTAAATTATGAGGCGAAGCTTACTGGCTGTGTTAATTGCGGCTATGGTTTTTGTTATTTATTATTTTGGCTTGTTTAATTCCATCGGCACAAATGAAGGAACCGTCATCAGTATCTTTTCTACCTTGACGGTTATCTCCATCAGTCTGATTATTTTTTCGGAGAATCGGAATCCCTCCACTACGATGTCATGGATTTTGTTGCTGGCTTTGCTGCCGGTGGTTGGACTTCCTCTTTATTTTTTGTTTGGGCAAAATGTGTTCAAACGCCGCAAGTATGACAAAAAGGCATTGCGTGACCAGCAGGCTTACGACCGTATTGAGAAGGATGCCATGCACGTCAAACGCGATCTGACCTGCTTTACAGATGAGCAGCAGCGGTTGATGCGTTTGGCACGCAGGCTGGCCCGTTCCCCGATTTATTTTGCGGCGGAAACCCAAATCTTGAACAACGGAGATGAAACCTTCTCCACATTATTGGCGGAGCTACGCAAGGCAGAGCATCATATCCACATGGAATACTACATTTTTCGGTCGGATGATATCGGCACCAGCATTCAGGAAATCTTGATCGAAAAGGCCAAAGCTGGCGTCAAGGTGCGGTTTATGTACGATGCGGTGGGCAGCATTCAACTGTCGAAGACTTTCTTGAAGGAAATGCGGGATGCGGGGGTAGAAGTCGTCGCTTATGGCGGCGCACGGATCTTGTTCTTTTCCAGTCGGGTAAACTACCGTAATCACCGTAAAATTGTGGTTATCGACGGCAATATTGGGTTGATCGGCGGTCTGAATGTAGGGGATGAGTACCTTAGCCGCAACAAAGCCTACGGCTTTTGGCGTGACACGCACATGGTCGTAAAGGGCGAGGCTGTGCGGACGCTGCAACTGATATTTTTGCAGGACTGGCTTCATATGACGGGTGAATCGGTGCTGGATAAGGAGTATCTATCCCCCAAAATCGAGCCAATTACGGACGGAGGCGTGCAGATTATTGCCAGCGGCCCGGATAATGAGCGAAGAGTGCTCAAAAATCTGTTCTTCTCCATGATCACATCCGCCCGCAAATCGGTATGGATTGCTACTCCTTACTTTATCCCGGATGAAGATATTTTGACCGCGTTGCGGATGGCGGCTCTGTCCGGTTTGGACGTGCGGATTCTGTTTCCTGCGAAACCGGATAAGTGGCTGCCGTTCCTTGCATCCCATTCGTACTTCCAAACGTTGCTGGAGGTTGGGGTCAAGGTATATGAGTATGAAAAAGGCTTCCTTCACTCCAAGCTCCTCATTATTGACGGGGAGGTTGCGACCATCGGGACAGCTAATATGGATATGCGTAGCTTCCACCTGAATTTTGAAGTCAACGCTCTGTTGATCCGCACGCATAGTGTACAGCAGATGGTGGCGGATTATGAGCGGGATTTGCAGTCTGCCAGCCTGATCGTCCGCGAGGAATTTATGAAAAAGCGTCTGTTCAAGCGTTTGATGGAATCCCTCGCCCGGCTGCTTTCACCGCTGCTGTAGGTTGAATGAAAAAAGTAAGCACACAACAGTGTCATTCCAATTTTAAAATGTGGTAAAGCCCAACATATCTTGCAAACGATATAGTATATCTTTCCAAAATGTAGAGTTATCCTCGTAAGCCGACAGATCCAGACTGTATTCAGCTCCCTGGTTATTCCACAATGTATCAAAATAGGCCGCAATCTGTCGGGTCAGTTTACTGCCCGCTGGAGCGGCCACCCACAATTCATTCTCCAGATTCAGATCGTCCAGATTACGGGGTGTCAAATTCGTGGAGCCGCCCAAAATGATGTGATTTCCCTGTCCCTTGGCAATATAAATTAGCTTGGTATGGTATTGCTCATGGGTCGTATTATACCAGCGAATTTGGATTTTTCCGCCCGATTTATCGGACAGTTCTTTGGCAACCGGACGATTGGGGATGCCGATTTTTTCCTGTCCAAACGCGTTTTGATTCGGGTCTAGCAGCAATTGGATGCTCACACCACGTGCGGAGGCCACCAACAGGCTGTTCAACACTTTGCGGTCAGCCAAATAAAACATGCCCATATGAATGCTATCGCCTTGTTTGGTCTGTCTGATGGCATCCAGAACCGAGGTATATACTTTGCCTTCGGTTAGATATTTGATCCGGTAGTTGTCCTTACCAGGTTGAGCAGAGGCTTCTGCTTGTGGCGTGTAGGCAGGAAGCTGCCCTCCGCCGGAGAAGTCCAGTACCGCCTGCTCGGTTTGCAAAATGTCCCCGATGATGGGTCCCTTCACCTCCAGCGCAACATTGGAGTGATATGCACTCGCATCGTGAACGTTGCCTGTGGAAATGAGCACTGTCTGCTCGCTGGCAACCAATTTACGATGATTGGCCTTGACGTTCAACAGTTTAAGATAGGAGCGTGCCGTAACGTCAGGTCCGTCACTGGCCATTAGGTTGGGAATCCAGCCCGTGCCCTGCTGTCCGAACCATTGGAAAAAGGTACGCCACACGGCAGAATAGATCGGTGTGGAATCCCGTAGCGGGTCCACATCAGTCTGAACGACCTGAATGCCCGCTTGCTTCATATTCTCCAGTAAATGATTAGGGGATGAATTGTAGTTGGTATTGACTTCATCCGTAATGAAAAAGATAGGCATATCAGGATTTGCCTGCTTTTTGGCAATAAGCCGCTCGGTCATCTGTGCGCTCACTTGGGGAAAGCGCTGGCCCTTATGTTTATAATCGTTGAACAGAAACAGGTCAATGACGATAAATTGTTTGGCTTCATCAATGATCCCAAACATATGGTTCAAAATTTGCCCTTCATGCTGTGCGGTACTTCCATCCCCGGAGGGATAGGTCAAATCCGTCCAGAAGTTCACCTCGTTGGTTGAATACTCCTGACTTTCATAGGAGACGAAGGGGGGCAATGGCTTATGGGTCTGAAAGATCATGATGGCAATCAGCCATAGAATGAGCACCAGGATGATGATTTTAATAGTATGGCCTGTTCTCCCGGATTTTCTTTGGAATAGCTTTCTTTTAGATATTTTTTGTTGGGAACCAGGGTTATATTCTCGCCCAGAATGCAGCGGATCATGTTTAGCCATACAGCGGTCAACTCCTCAATTGAATGCTGCATTCCATTTCATCGTGCCGGAACATGCAGTTTATGATGGAATACTGTTATAGATTATGTGGAATCGGAATGGATCATACGGTATAGGCGCCATTCCTTTCTCATTTACGGGGAGCAATTACACAGCACACAGATGGAGCATTTGCTCATCCCATTTAATATGATGAGTTTTTTTCTGTTGTTTCAGGACATATGTCCTTTATGGTGAGACTAACCTATACTTTAATATATAGAAAAGTCACATAGATAGGGAGAATAACGATTCATGAGAGGAATTTTGTTTGCTTTTTTGGGAGGCACTTGTATTACGCTGCAAGGGGTAGCAAATACACGGATTAGTCATGATATCGGTACATGGCAGGCGGCTACGGTTACTCAACTGACTGGTGTTATTTTGGCGGCATTGGTCTGGATGTTTACACGAGATGGCAGTTTGGCAGAAATGAAGCAGGTGAAGCCCATGTATCTCTTAGGTGGCGCTTTTGCAGCTATCATCATATTCAGTGAAGTCACCGCTATTCAGCATATTGGGGTTACATTCACGATCTCGGCGCTGTTGATTGCCCAGTTGTGTCTGACCTTCCTGGTTGATATTAACGGATGGTTCGGTGTAGTGAAGCAGAAGATGAAGCTGCCGCAATTTATAGGCATTGGCATGATGATTGCGGGTGTGATCATTTTGAAGCTCTAAATAGAACTTCATTTGGAGAAGGAACCCAGAACGTAGAAAATGAAGGTGAGCCCAAGCATGAAAGAAATTCAGGATCAAGAGCAACTGAAGCATTTTTTACAATTCCATCAGTTAGAATCGATACTACATGAGCCACTGCGGCCTTATTTGTCGCTGTATCGTTTGGAACAAGGGGAAAAGCTGTGCTCCCAAGGGGATTCCATTGAACATCTGTACATATTGGTACAGGGCAAGGTCAAGATTTTTACCAGTTCAACGGAAGGCAAAACACTGGTTCTCTGCTTTAAAACACCGATTGAGATCATAGGAGATGTTGAATATATTCGCAGCAGCAATGTGATCAACACGGTGGAGGCTGTGTCTCCTATATATGTAATCGGTATTCACCACCAGTGGATGAATAAATACGGCAGAGACTACGCTCCAATGCTGCAATTTTTGCTGGATATCGTTACCCGGAAGTTTTGCATAGATTCCGACTTCTCCAGCTTTAACTTAATGTATCCCGTGGAAGTCAGACTGGCCAGTTACCTGCTATCGGTTTCTTTTGACGAAGGTGATGCTTCTTTTCATGAGGAATTGCGGGCATCCAGTCTCGTAGATGTGGCGAATTTAATCGGAACCAGCTACAGGCATCTCAACCGTGTGATTCGCAAGATGAGCGAAGATGGATTGGTGGAACGAACACGAGGCTATATTGTAATTCGTGACAGAGAAGGCTTGGGCCAACTGGCAGGCCATAATATTTATGAAGCTTGATCATTCGTAAAAGAATTAGTGGGGGAGAGCTGGAAATCATGCTATTAGGAATTGTACTGGCTGTTATTGCAGGGGCCTTTGTTAGTCTGCAAACGATATTCAATAATAAGGTGAACGAACGAACAGGTTCATGGGCTACAACCACACTTGTGTTGGGAACGGGATTTTTGGCCTCCTTGCTATGCAGTCTTATTTTTGCAGGGAATAATACATTTACGTTACAGCACATGCAGCCGTGGTACTGGTTCAGTGGAATGATTGGTGTCGGCGTGGTGTTCTGTCTGGTACAAGGAGTGAAACTGCTTGGCCCAACCTATGCGATCTCTATCGTGTTAACAGCACAATTGGGTACTGCTTTGCTGTGGGATTCATTAGGGTGGCTGGGACTGGAAAAGATTCCGTTCACCTTCACCAAGCTGATCGGCGTGCTGGTCATTATCGGAGGCATTCTGATATTCAAGTTTGGCAACGGGCGTACGAAGGAGCAGCAAGAAAGCATTTCGCATGTGCCTGATTCGATGAAGGGATGATGGATTTTAAGAAAGGCGATCTTCTTGACAGGGTAAGGGTCATGGGTTCGATCCCCATCCGTCCTATTGAGGAAAACCCTTGATTATCAAGGGTTTTCTGTATGATTGGGGATAAACCAAGATACAGCATTAGATCAAAACAGATTTTTGGTCAAGATGTGGTCAAGAATTGTTTTTCATCATATCAGACGATAAATTTCTCGTTAAATAATCCGTTGCCTGACTGAACACGAATCAAAAAAATCAAAAACTCCCGACCGCATTGGACTGGGAGTTTTTTTGATTTTTTTCTTATTGTAGAGGCTTCAAAGCCCTAACCTCATCTTCCGATAATCCAGATGCTTCAACGATTACAGGAATGTCGACACCGAGGGCAAGAAGCCTTCTCGCCATCTCCTGCTTTCCTTTCCTTTCTCCTTCAGCAATCCCTCTCGTTGTAGCCCCTTCAATCATGGAAGCTTCATCATGGAGATACTTTTGCCGTGCTTCATACTGTCTCCGTGCTTCTTCATTTTGACTTAGAAACTCCAGTGTATCCATCGCTTTTTTTAGTACAGGCTCTTTCATCGTCAGCACCTCCCATTTGGATTGATCCGTTCCTTTGAGAAACAACAGCCAATTGACAAGTCCGCCCTCTTCCATAGAAACGGCTTGCTCATCCAGCTTGGGTAACTCTAGAAAGTGAACTTCGATATCATCAATCAACGAAATTCCAGTGCGATCTTCTCGCAAATGAAATACATTGTGGTATAAATCATTGGGCAAAAAGGAGTAATTTAAAATGTTAATGGTCACACATCTTTTTAAACTACTGTAAGGCTGACCTTCCTGCAATTGCCCTGAATACTGTTTACTCCAATAGAACAACGTTCTTTTTTCAGTATCATATTTATTAAAAAGCTGCATCTCCACATTGATAATCTCCCCCTCTGTCGTTCAGGCGCGAATGTCCAGGATCGACTGCTTGTCGCGTGGAGAGTCTTTATCAGTGTAAGGATTGAGCAGAATAATTTCACTAAGGGGAGGTCTTCCGGCTTCTGCAAATGTACGATTGAGAAATGCCAATAGAACATCCCGATTTTCTTCACTGCCGAAAATACGTTTAAACAGAAAATCGTTTCGTGGATCAAGCAATTCCATTTTTACCAACTCCGTTCCTTCTACATTATATCATTTTTATGGTTCATTGCGTAACGTAAAACAGGTCATATAAACATGGGGAAATGTCTCTACTCATGTATATATTTTTCCATCCATGCTACAATGAAGTTATCTAAATGATTGCCTGTAATAATACATAATTAGATCGGTTACCATGTTCGGGAACGGTCTTATTTGTGCTTTTCGAGCCAATCCAAAAATTCGGAGTGACTTTTGAATGAGGTGGGACATAGATGAGTAATGGGGAAAATAAACCCGAAGCACCTGAGAGCTCTGGCAGATCCGGCTCTTTGCTGCCTGCTGCACGGACAGGTGAACGGAAGATAGAGCATGTCCGTCTTTGTCTGCAAGAGGACGTGGCAGGTCAAGGCATCACGAATGGACTGGAGCGCTATGCCTTTAAACACTGTGCGCTGCCTGAGCTGCATTTTGATGAGATACGTCTGGACACTACTTTTCTGGGACGAGCTGTGCGAACGCCGCTGTTGATTAGCTCCATGACAGGCGGCAGCGCCGAGACGGGAGCGATTAATGAGCGCTTGGCAGAAACAGCGGAAAAACGCGGCTGGGCGCTCGGGGTAGGCTCGGTGCGGGCTGCGGTGGAAAAAGAAGAACTGGCTCCGACCTTTGCGGTTCGCCGTCTGGCACCAAGTATTCCGATCCTTGCCAATCTGGGAGCGGTGCAGTTGAACTACGGATTTGGTGTGGACGACTGTCGCCGTGCGGTGGAGATTGCCGGAGCGGACATGCTGGTACTTCATTTGAACGGGTTGCAGGAGGTTTTCCAACCCGAAGGGAATCTGGATTTTAGTGGTTTGCTTGGACGTATTGAAGAGTTGTGCCGCCAGCTTTCAGTGCCCGTAGGAGTGAAGGAAGTAGGCTGGGGCATAGATGGCGAGACGGCTTCGAGACTGTACAATGCGGGGGTAGCTTTTATTGATGTCGCTGGCGCAGGCGGGACAAGCTGGAGTCAGGTGGAAAAATTCCGCAATTCTGATCCTGTACGCCGTGCGGCGGCGGAAGCATTTGCGGATTGGGGCAACTCCACCGCTGATTGTATCGTAGAGGTCAGGGCGGCGCAGCCGAATGGTGCTCTGATCGGCAGCGGTGGATTGAGAGACGGTGTCGATGCAGCCAAGGCACTTGCCTTGGGCACTGATATGGCGGGCTTCGGACGGTCGCTGCTTGGATCGGCGGTCGCCTCCGCGGAGGCGCTCGAAGCGCGGCTAGAGCAGGTGGAGCTGGAGCTGCGCACAGTCATGTTCGGAATTGGAGTAACTGGGATTAAAGGACTTAAAGACACGACTCGGTTGAGAAAGAAGGCGAACGTATGAGCAGTATTTTAACCTTGGTACCGATGGACGCAGAGCAATATGAACGGTTTGAGCAGCGCTCACTCGCGGACTATGCGGATGAAAAAATCCAGGCAGGCACATGGACGGCGGAAGAAGCGCCGGAACGCGCAGCAGAAAGCTTTGCCCGATACCTGCCGCAGAGACTGGAAACTCCCCATGCTCACCTTTACATGCTCATGTATTCTGATACTGATGATGTGGAGAGCCAAGAGGAAGCGGGTTATATCTGGTTCAATATTACGGATAGCGTACAAGGAAAAGAAGCTTTTCTGCTGGATATTCTCGTCTACGATTCATATCAGGGGCGGGGGCTAGGTACGCTGGCGATGGGGGCTTTGGAACAGGAAGCTCGCAGGCTGGGAGCTGTCCGTATCGGTTTGCATGTATTTGGGCATAATGAGCGGGCTTTGCATGTGTATCGCAAGTCCGGCTATCGGGTTACAGATATTCAGATGAGTAAAGAGATTTAAATAAAGAAGTAGAGGATGTAGCCAAATCCTGAAAGTCACAGCCGTATGCTTGCCGCATGTATGGGTTCTCATATATAATGTGGGTTGGTAAACTAACGGATGGCATAACGCACATTTTATATAAACGGGAGTTGTTCTGATTATGGCTTTAAAAGCGGGGATTGTGGGCTTGCCGAACGTGGGCAAATCAACACTGTTTAATGCAATAACGCAGGCGGGTGCGGAATCCGCAAACTATCCATTTTGTACGATTGACCCGAATGTGGGTGTCGTTGAAGTACCGGACGAGCGGTTGGATAAGCTGACTGAACTGGTTGTTCCGAACAAAACGGTGCCGACGGCTTTTGAATTTGTTGATATTGCAGGACTTGTACGCGGCGCGAGCAAGGGCGAGGGTTTGGGTAACAAGTTTCTGGCTCATATTCGTGAAGTGGATGCGATTGTACATGTGGTACGTTGTTTTGAAGATGAGAACATTACCCATGTGGACGGCAAAATCGACCCGATCAGTGACATTCAGACCATTAATCTGGAACTGATTCTGGCGGATATCGAAAGCGTGGACAAGCGCATTGAGCGTTCCCGCAAAAACATGAAGGGTGGCAACAAGCAATACACCCAGGAAGTTGAAGTGCTGGAGCGGATCAAGGAATCACTGTATGCTGATAAGCCTGCGCGCAGCGTGGAATTGTCGGATGAAGAACAACTGATTGTACGTGATCTTCATTTGCTTACGATGAAGCCTGTACTGTACGCAGCTAATGTCAGCGAAGACGGCGTAACCGAAGCCGACAGCAATCCATATGTGCAAAAGGTACGTGATTTTGCTGTAGCGGAAAATGCAGAAGTGGTGCCGATTAGCGCCAAGGTAGAATCTGAAATTGCCGAGCTGGAAGGCGAAGACAAGGCGATGTTCCTGGAGGAACTGGGACTGGCTGAATCCGGTCTGAATCGTCTGATCAAAGCAGCTTACCGCTTGTTGGGTCTGTATACGTATTTCACAGCGGGTGTGCAGGAAGTACGCGCTTGGACCATTCACAAAGGAACAAAGGCACCAGGCGCTGCAGGCGTAATCCATACGGATTTTGAACGCGGATTTATTCGTGCCGAGGTTGTATCCTACAACGATTTGGTCGCTGCTGGCTCTATGAACGGGGCTAAGGAACGTGGTCAGCTTCGTTTGGAAGGTAAGGAATATGTGGTACAAGACGGAGACGTTATGCATTTCCGTTTTAATGTATAATATTAGGTTTGCAGTATAAAGCATTGTGCTAAATAAAGTAGTCGCTGCCTGTGTTGGGTGGCGGCTTTTTTATTGTTAGGATAAATCCATATCGTTAGTTCGATTTTGAAAGTAAATATGTTAAAATCTCCTTAATTACATAGTTAAAAATATCAAGAAAGATCCCGCGAGACGGTTTGTTCACATGTGGGATGGTGTATATACGAATATGACAATCATTGATCATTTATGGGGAGAAGCATTTGGAAAACTGAATCTGATACAATCGTTGGCCGATGTTAATAAGCCAGTATTTATTGGTTTAGGGAGACATGATTATTTGGTTGCACCTGTTTCACTGTGGGATCTTGTGGATGACACCTATGGGAACGTGAAGAAAGTAATTTTTGAGCATAGTGGGCATAATCCTATGTTCGAAGAACCTCATTCCTTTGATAGCAAATTGGTCGAATGGATTTATGAAGGCAAGTAGGGATTTCAACTATTCATGAATTAGAAGTATTTTTAGTAGCTAATTCATCGATTAGTTGGTATAATAAAGAGCTGTAGCCAGTGAATTTGAATCTGGCTTCATATTAATTTAACTGAAGAGGTGAATCGCTTGTTGGACCGATTGCAATCATTGGCGGACCGCTACGATAAACTGAGCGAACTGCTCTGCGATCCGGATGTAGCGAACGATAGCAAGAAACTTAGAGATTATTCCAAAGAACAGTCTGATTTACAGCCTGCTTATGAAGCATATACCGAATATAAAACTGTCGTTGAAGAGCTGGACGCTGCTAAAGTTATGCAGGCCGAAAAGCTGGACGACGAGATGCGTGAAATGGTGAAAATGGAGATTGATGAGCTCAGTGCCCGCAAGCGGGAGCTGGACGAGAAAATCCGCATTTTGCTGCTGCCGAAAGACCCGAATGATGATAAAAATGTGATTATCGAGATTCGTGGCGCAGCGGGTGGTGACGAAGCGGCATTGTTTGCGGCGGATCTGTACCGGATGTACACTCGTTATGCCGATACCCAAGGCTGGCGTGTAGAGCTGATGGACGCGAACATGAATGACCTCGGAGGCTTTAAAGAGGTTATTTTCATGATTAACGGACGCGGCGCATACAGCAAAATGAAATTCGAAAGCGGAGCACACCGCGTACAGCGGATTCCAACGACGGAATCCGGCGGACGTATTCATACGTCTACATCTACGGTGTCCGTTATGCCTGAGGCAGAAGAAGTGGATGTTGAAATTTCCGACAAGGATATCCGCGTTGATACGTTCTGCTCCAGCGGCGCTGGCGGTCAGTCCGTTAATACGACCAAGTCGGCGGTGCGTGTAACGCATATGCCAACAGGCATTATGGCAACCTGTCAGGACGGTAAATCCCAAAATTCCAACAAGGAGAAGGCACTCCAGGTTTTGCGTGCCCGTATTTCGGATATGCTTCGTCAGGAAGAGGAAGCCAAATATGCAGGCGAACGTAAGAGCAAAGTAGGTACTGGGGATCGCAGTGAGCGTATTCGTACCTACAACTTCCCTCAAAGCCGTGTAACAGATCATCGCATCGGGCTGACCATGCACAAGCTGGATCAGGTGATGAACGGGGAGATCGAAGAAATCGTATCGGCGCTCACGATTGCTGAGCAGGCTGATTTGATGGAACAAGAGGTTTAAGTTTTGGGACACGAACGGGATCTTGTGTATCGGATGTCGCCGGAACGGAGCATGAGTATCAGAGAAGCCTTAGTTGAGGCTTCTTCTTTTTTAGGAAGCTGCGGAGTGCTGGAGCCGCAGCATAACGCTCGTCTGCTGCTGGAGCATGTGCTCGGGCTGGAAGGCACGGCGTTCTACGCTGCGCTGGGCGATCCGTTCCCTGCCTCCGACAAAGAGGCGTGGGAAGCGGTCATAGCCCGCAAAGCAGCGGGTGAACCGGCGCAGTATATTATCGGACGGCAGGAGTTTTATGGCCGTCCGTTCGCGGTTTCGCCGTCGGTGCTGATTCCGCGGCCCGAGACAGAGCTGCTCGTCGAGGCTATTCTTCAGCATGGCGACCGATTGTGGCCGGACGGCGCTCCGCAGGCACTCGATATCGGCGCGGGCAGCGGGGCGATTGCCGTCACGCTGGCGGCTGAGCGGCCCCGCTGGCGCGTAGCGGCGGGGGATATCTCCGCCGCAGCGCTGGAGATGGCGGCGCATAACGCCGCTGCCAACGGCGCAGCCGTGGAGCTGCGCGAAGGCGACCTGCTGGCGCCGTTCGCGGGAGAGGCGGTGGACATCCTGGTGTCCAATCCGCCGTACATCCCGGCCGCCGACATCGCAGGCTTGCAGCCGGAGGTGCGCGACCATGAGCCGCGTATGGCGCTGGATGGCGGACCTGACGGGCTTGGCCCGTACCGGGCGATGCTGGAGCAGCTTGGACTGCTTCAGGCTCCACCGCGGTTGATCGGGTTTGAGCTGGGCATGGGACAGGCCAGAGATGTGGCTGGACTGCTGGAGCAGGCAGGTCATTGGAATACGATTTTAATCGTTCCAGACCTTGCCGGAATCGAACGCCATGTCCTGGGTGTTGCGGAATAATGCTGCATTTTCTTTTTGCGAGTCTTTCCTTTAGAATAAAAGGAGTATGACCGAGAAACGGCTCAGGGGGAAATCATGCTTCAGAAATTGAAAAAAATTGACGGTCCGGTGATCTTCATTCTGGTTTTGCTGATGGCGATTAGCATCATAACGGTATATAGCGCGGGCAGAGGACCTACGAACTTGGCGGAGCACGGCAATGACTACCAGAAGATGATCGGGTATTATATATTGGGTTTTGTGGTGATCTTGGGTATAGCGATAGTCGATTTTCGAATATTTATTAAAAAAGCACTGTATGTATATGGAGGCGGAATATTCCTGCTCGCTCTCGGCTTTTTTGGCGGGACGGTTAACAACTCACAGGGCTTTTTGAAAATTGGTGGCTTGAACCTTCAGCCTGCTGAGGTATTCAAGCTGGTTCTTATCATTTTTCTGACTTATATGCTGATTAAGAAGCGCAAGAGCAAGCTGTATTTTGTTCAGGATGTGCTTCCAGTCGCGCTGGTGAGCTTTGTCCCTTTTGCTATGGTCATGGTGCAAAATGACTTGGGGAATGCGCTTGGATACATCGTCATCGTTCTTGGTATGCTATGGATTGGTAATGTCAAGGCATCCCATGCACTGATCGGATTTACCATATTTGTAGTTGCCGTTGGTGGCGGGCTCAAAGCCTATATTTCGTTTCATGATGAGATCGATTCCTTTATGAAGGGGATTGGCCGTAGTCACTGGGTAGAGCGGCTTGACCCTTGGCTCGTACCGGAAAAAGCGACCGCGAAGGCATCTTACCATACCAAAAATGCCAAACTGGCGATTGCCTCTGGCGGGATGATGGGCAAAGGCTTTTTGCAGGGGACTTCGGTGCAATCCGGTCGTGTGCCTTACACGTATGCGGATTCTATCTTTGTGGTCGTGGCGGAGGAATTTGGCTTTGTTGGCTCGTCGGTGCTGCTGTTGCTATATTTTATTTTGATTCACCGAATGATCCTGATCTCGCTGGAATGTCGTGACCGTGCCGGACCGTATCTTATCGTCGGTATTGTATCCATGCTGCTGTATCAGATTTTTGAAAATATCGGCGCGTTTTTGGGCATCATGCCGCTGACGGGAATTACGCTCCCTTTTATAAGCTATGGAGGGACGTCGTTGCTCATTAACATGGCTAGTATTGGTTTGGTTATGAGTATTAAGGTTCACGGTCAGGAGCTGGAGGACGATCTGCCACAGCCATCCAGAGTGAGTTTGACGAAGGAGAAGAAGGCTTAATGCTATGCTTCTGGATGTCACTTGATGCTTATGGTGAGGGAAAATAGTGAGATATGAAGGGTCCAGATTGTGAAATCTGGGCTTTTTCGTATTCGCGGATTACTCCGAAGCTTCGGCCCAGATCAATGTGCTTGATGTAGGGTGTATTGGGTGTTTTTAAAATGGTCTTGAACATTTTACGAGATTCATAGGTTTAGCCTCTCCCAAACCGGACAGACTGATAGACATGATAGAGTTTGGGGGGATTGGGATGAGAAGCTGGACCAAGCAAGCTGCAATGATACTATTTTGTATTTCAATATTATTGATGTCGTGGGAAGGTCAAAAAACAGATGCCGCCATGACAACAGGGACAAGAGGGCCTGTTGTCATGGCGGGGATGGCAACGACAGGAGCGGGCGTCATTCCTCATGATTCCATCCGATTGCGCATTTTGGCCAATTCGGATCGTCCAGAGGATCAACTGGTAAAACGTGAAATTAGGGATACCATCGTACAGCAGATGGATGCGTGGGTTGGCAAGCTGGAAAACCCGCAAAGTTTGGATCAAGCGAGAGTGCTGATTGCTGCTCATTTACCCGAAATTGACCGTTTAGTAGGTGCGGAACTGGCTCGACAGGGCATCTCGTACGATCATCAAGTAGAATTGGCAAACGTACCTTTTCCGACGAAGATGTACGGTGGGCTTGTCTATCCAGCAGGGGATTATGAAGCGCTTCGGGTCACACTGGGACAAGGCAAAGGGCAAAATTGGTGGTGTGTGCTGTTTCCTCCGTTGTGCTTCATTGATGCGGGCAGTGGGGAAGCGGCAGCTCAAACGGTCTCGGCAAAAGCGGACCAAGGAGGCGGACGGACGAATGCCGCTGACAAGGAGCCGGAAGTACGGTTTTTTCTATGGGATGCATTGACGGGGTTGTGGGGATGGGTGAGTGGTCTTTTTGCCTAATCGTCGTAAGTTGTAGACGTCGTAAGTTGTAGAAAAGAGAACAACGGGTGCATGACCCCGGTATGTTATAATGGAATATAGGGTTTACAGCTATGAGACATGGGCAGATTTGGTTCAGATAAGCCGCCCAAGTAAGTTCTTTGGGAATAGAGCTAACTGAACCAGGACTGTATGACAATAAGGTATGGGATGATCTGATATGAGCGATAAATCGAATCAAATACAAGGTTTGCGTGGAGAGTCTGCGCAGAATGAAAAATGTGAGCGGGTACTGGATGAACAGGGGCTTCATGAGCTAATGCCGCCGTTGGCGGATTCCCATACGAAATGGTGGGACGTAAGAGGCTTGGTTGTTGAAGGGGAATCCTCTGGTGAAATGTTATCCGGACAAGCCCGTATCGCGGTGGAAAAAGGCATTCGTGAGGCTGCTGTGCTACTGCAAGCAGGAGAGACGGTAGCGTTTCCTACCGAGACGGTGTACGGCTTGGGCGCGGATGCGCGTAGCACGGAAGCGGTAGAATCGGTATTTGCCGCCAAAGGGCGTCCTTCCGATAATCCGCTGATCGTGCATGTGTCCGATCCTGCCCAACTGGACGGTATGGTAACGGAAGTGAATGATACGGCGCGGGCGCTGATGGATGCGTTCTGGCCGGGACCGCTGACGCTGGTGTTGCCCGTAATGCCGCAAGCACTGTCGCCTCGTGTGACGGCGGGGCTGGACACGGTCGGCGTGCGCATGCCGGATCATCCGGTAGCGCTGCGCCTGATCGCAGAAGCAGGCTGTCCGCTGGCTGCGCCAAGCGCCAATCGCTCGGGCAGGCCCAGTCCGACCCTTGCACAGCATGTGCGGGAGGACCTGGAGGGCCGCATCGGCGGCATTTTGGACGGTGGCCCCACGGGTGTGGGGCTGGAGTCCACGGTGGTACAGGCCGGTGACGACGGAACCGTCACCATCCTGCGCCCCGGCGGCGTGACGGCCGAGCAGCTCGCTGCGGTCGCTCGCACCGTCGAGCTGGACCCAGCGTTGGCCGCCGCTTCGCCCGGCGAGGACGTCGACAGCCCGGCACCGCGCTCGCCGGGCATGAAGTACACGCACTACGCGCCGCGAGGCCGCTTGAGCGTAGTGCAAGGCCCGTCAACCGCTGAGGTGACGGGCTGGATTCGCGCCGCGCTGGCGGAGGCTTCCGCGCGGGGGGAGCGCACGGCGGTGCTCGCGTTCGACGAGCATGCCGCCGGCTATGCCGGAGAGCGCGTTTACACGCTGGGCAGGCTGGACGCACTCCATGAGGCGGCGCAGCGCCTATACGGCGTGCTGCGCCGCTGCGATGAGGAAGGCGTCACCTACATTTTGGCGGAGGCCTGTCCGCCGAAAGGGCTGGGAGACGCCATCATGAACCGCCTGCTCAAAGCGGCGGGTCATCGGATCGTCCGTCTCTAGGACGACCCGGACATTGGTCCATTGTTGTAGAGGCTTTAGATGGATTAACCTTTCAGCATAGTTATCTTCTCAACTTATCCCGGTACAGGCACATTCACCGTATGCTTGTACTGTTTTGCCTCTTGTCCGCATAACGTGTACAAGAGCGGACGGATATTGGGGGGATGGAGTATGCTGGCAGCCTCTGCCCATGCCGGGCAGATTGTAACGATCCTGGTCATGGCGGTAGCGCTGGGGATGGATGCGTTATCGTTGGGCGTAGGGATCGGCATGAAAGGGATACGCCTGCGGGACGTGCTGCGGATCAGCACGGTCATTGGCTTTTTTCACATTCTGATGCCATTGCTGGGTATGTTCACAGGCCATTATATGAGTTCTTTACTGGGGCATGTGACGACCTACTTTGCAGGGGGATTACTCATCCTTTTGGGCGGGCATATGGTTTATAATTCCTTCAAAGGGGACGGAGTACAGGTGCTGGACCATCGTTCGTCCTTGGGCCTTTTGCTATTTGCGCTTGGAGTGAGCGTTGACTCCTTTTCTGTCGGGGTGTCACTTGGCATGTTCCAGAGTGATTTGGTGCTTACCGTTCTGGCGTTTGGCTTTTGCGGGGGGGCGATGGCGATGTTGGGACTGCTGTTAGGCCGCAAGGTCAGCCGCAATCTGGGAGACTATGGAGAAGCGGTGGGCGGTGCCATTTTACTGGCGTTCGGCTTTATGTTTATGTTTTGATTTTGGGGCGAACAGTGTAAAATAAATAAAGGATTTTAGTAATCCTCTGTTTATATATTTTTACAACATACGGGGGGTGAAGACGTTGAAACATATCTTATTCGTATGCACAGGGAACACCTGTCGCAGTCCGATGGCTGAAGGGATGCTGCGCAAGCTGGCTGCTGAGCACAGACTAGGGTTGGAAGTGCGTTCGGCGGGAGTAGCCGCGATGGAAGGTACACCCATTTCGCGCCATGCAGAGGCGGTGCTGCGTGACCACAATATCCCGGATCAAATCACCTCAACTCCTTTGAACGGTGGGCTTGCCGAGTGGGCACATCTGATTTTAACCTTGACCCAAGGGCATAAGCAGCACGTAATTCAGCGCTTTCCCCAAACGGTGGGCAAAGTGTTTACGCTCAAGGAGTATGTAGAGGATCGGGATTCGGTGCTGAATGATGTGCAGGAGCTGGATGGCCTGTACGCTTCACAACAACTGATGGGTTCGCTGGGTCAGGAACTTTCGACACGGGAGCGTGAGCGGATGATTGAACTGCGTCAACGTATTCCGGGCTTTGATATTTCCGATCCGTTCGGCGGCTCGCGTGAAGATTACGATGTCACGGCTGGGGAAATCCGAACGGCGCTGCATAAGCTGGTGGACAAGCTAAAGGCTCTGTCCGAATAAAGTATGTATCATTCATCTATTTTGTACGGGATCTGTTGATTTTCGGCGGTTAATCCGTTAAGATAAGGTGGAAAAACAAGAATCCGGTGTAACTGGCGACAAAAGTGGGATTAACCACGATGGAGCACCGGATATACGGCCGGTCGCCTGGGCAAAAGAGCAAATCCACATGGGCTGTGGACTGCTCTTTTTTCGTATATGAGCTAGGTCCGGCCACCGCTGGCCTTCTGTCCAGACAAATGACAATGATTCTTCCGTGTGCTGTTACTTCGAGTATTCGAACCGAGAGAGGTCCTTCTTTAGGTGGTTCTTCCATTTTTCCTGCTCGAAATCCGATTCATCGGCTATAATATAGTCAGATTGTGATTCAGGAGAGAGTGTGTTGAACATGGGGCATAAGCCTGTGCCCAGTCTCTGTGGGGCTGTTCAACCAAAGGAGGTTCCAATGGCAGGACAATTGGATCATGAGGTTACGCTTGAAGCACAGACCGCTTCTGTCGTGAAGGAAATAGTAGAAGCAGCCAGTCTCAAGGCTGGTCGTTTGCTGGTTATCGGGGTAAGCACCAGTGAGGTGGCTGGAAGCAGGATTGGCACGGCGGGAGCGCTCGATGTAGCGCAGCAATTGCTGGCTGGAGTGGAATCCGTGCGCAGGGCGTATGGTTTTGACGTGGCATTTCAATGCTGCGAGCATTTGAACCGTGCGCTGGTTGTTGAGCGAGCCGTGCTGGAGCGGCTGGGACTGACGGAGGTTGCTGCCGTTCCCGTTCGTACGGCAGGCGGATCTATGGCTACCGTCGCCTATCGTGCGCTGGAAGATGCATGTCTGGCGGCGGATGTACAGGCGCAAGCGGGGATAGACATTGGTGAGACGTTGATCGGTATGCATTTGCGACCGGTTGCTGTTCCGTTTCGTCCAGGCCTTCGCTGGATTGGCGAAGCGCGTGTGACGGCGGCGTTCACTCGTCCACCGCTCATTGGAGGACAGCGAGCGGTGTATAGTCTGGAGCAAGAAGCCGGCGGAAGCTGTGACTAGCATTTGCATTTTGGTTTGGGCGGCATGTTTGTACTGATCTTTTTTTGTTTTGATGATGAGGTACCCAACAGAGGAGCAGGCGCTTGCCTGAATACCTGACAATTGACCATGGAGAGGGAGTAATCAATCATGATGGAACATCTGCGTAAAAGTGACCCGGCAGTGCTGGAAGCAATGGGACTTGAACTGAAACGACAACGCCACAATATCGAGCTGATCGCATCCGAAAATATCGTCAGCGAAGCAGTAATGGAAGCAATGGGCTCTGTACTGACAAATAAATATGCTGAAGGTTATCCGAGTAAACGCTACTACGGTGGCTGTGAGCATGTAGATATCGTTGAGGACATTGCTCGCGACCGAGCTAAAGAACTGTTCGGTGCAGAGCATGCTAACGTGCAGGCTCACTCTGGAGCACAAGCGAATATGGCGGTATATCTGGCAGCTCTTAAACCTGGAGATACCGTACTGGGTATGAATCTGGCACATGGTGGCCATCTTACACACGGAAGCCCGGTTAACGCCTCCGGTTTGTTGTATAACTTTGCCGCTTACGGCGTACGTGAAGATAACTTCCGCATCGACTATGATGAAGTGCGCAAGGCAGCCTTCAAGCATCGCCCTCGTCTGATTGTAGCTGGCGCGAGCGCGTATCCGCGCACCATTGATTTTGAAGCCTTCGCTTCCATCGCCAACGATGTGGGCGCTCTGTTCATGGTCGATATGGCACATATTGCGGGTCTTGTGGCAGCAGGTATTCATCCAAGTCCGGTTCCGCATGCTCAATTTGTAACAACAACGACACACAAAACGCTGCGTGGTCCGCGTGGAGGTCTGATTTTGACTCGCAAAGCGTGGGCGCAAGCGATTGATAAAGCTATTTTCCCAGGTACTCAAGGGGGTCCGTTGATGCATGTGATCGCATCCAAAGCCGTTGCCTTGGGTGAAGCGCTCCAGCCTTCCTTCAAAACCTATGCGCAAAACGTAGTTCGCAACGCTCAGGTGCTGGCTGAGACATTGCTGGCTGAAGGCATTAACATTGTATCCGGCGGTACGGATAACCACCTGATGCTGCTGGACACGCGTAGCTTGAACATCACTGGAAAAGAAGCGGAGCATGTGCTGGATTCCGTGGGTATTACAGTGAACAAAAACGCGATTCCTTTCGACCCGACCAGTCCATTCGTTACCAGCGGAATCCGCATTGGTACACCTGCTGCAACGTCCCGTGGTATGGATGAAGAGGCTATGGTTAAAATCGGTAAAATCATTGCCGAAACTCTTAAAAATCCGAAGGATGATACGGTATTGTCTAAAGCCAGCCAAGCTGTTGGCGAACTGACAGACAAATTCCCGATCTACCCAAGTATTCAATACTAATCAATCGGTTGTTCATGCTCCCCCGTAAGCCTCAGATGGTCAGCCTTGGCATCGGGGGGATGACCATGACTACACATATGATGTAACTGATAAGGCTGTTTTCTTCCGTAAGCCGGAGGGGAAACAGCCTTTTTTTGATTTCTAGCAACTTGAAAATTACATTTTTTTGGGTAAAACCCTGGTCCTTTAAAGTATTTGAATTGAATTCGGTGCTGACAAAGGGTGGACCCTTCAAGTCGACGGAGTCCGTTGCGTTGGACATATATAATGAAGCGTTTACAAATAATCGTCTTGGATTGGGTGTGCCAAAGCCATTATTTTCTTACAGATAAAAGACTGATGCTGTATTAAGACACAAAGCCTGTAGGTTAGGCAGGAAGTCCACAATTTAAAAGACTTTAACGGTCAAGTGCCGTAAGAGCCTTTTTTATGCACTTTTTGTATGACAAAAGTCACTCTTGAAGTGGGCGAAATATGCATTTTACCTGTCATATCGTCCTCTTGCTAAAAGGTTGCGGTGGCAGGTGTTAAATCAATCAAGGGAATGTTATAATAAACAGGATTTACAGGCACGCATTGCATCTGTGCTTATTTGGTTTGCACAAATAGGTTACATAGATCCTTTCCATACAGGATGTTCGATATTCTGGTGCGAAAGAACGTGACGATAATACCGGAGGGAATATATCATGGCAAAACTGGTGGTTTGTGATCACCCTTTGATCCAACACAAACTTACATTTATCCGCGATGTGCGGACCAACACCAAGGATTTCCGCGAGCTGGTGGATGAAGTAGCAACATTGATGGCTTATGAAATTACGCGGGATATCCCGCTAGAGAGCATTACGGTGCAGACACCGGTTGCTGAGACAGAAGGGAAGGTTATTTCCGGTCGCATGTTGGGTCTCATTCCAATCTTGCGTGCAGGCTTGGGGATGCTGGATGGCGTTGTCAAACTGCTGCCAGCAGCAAAGGTAGGACATGTGGGACTGTTCCGTGATCCCGAGACATTACAGCCCGTGGAATACTATACGAAGCTGCCTACAGACGTGACTGAGCGTGAATTGATCGTGATTGATCCGATGCTTGCAACGGGCGGCTCGGCGATCGCGGCTATTGATGTGTTGAAAAAGAGAGGCTGCACCCAAATTAAAATGATGAATTTGATTGCCGCTCCTGAGGGAGTCAAGGCCGTTCAGGATGCCCATCCTGATGTAGATATTTATGTTGCTGCACTGGACGAGCGTCTGGATGATCACGGCTACATTATTCCGGGTCTTGGTGATGCGGGAGACCGTCTGTACGGAACCAAGTAAACGCCTTCTGGCTCGGCATAATATATAGCGTTGCGGACAAGTCGTTTTTCATGGGAGAACGGTCTTGGAACCGGATGTTTATTTTGAAAAGGGGTTCAACAGAAAATGTCCAAAATCAAAGTGATGACTATTTTTGGCGTGCGTCCGGAAGCGATTAAGATGGCTCCTCTTATTTTGGAGCTTCAACGCCACCCCGAGCATATCGAGTCCATCGTATGTGTAACGGCTCAACATCGCCAAATGCTCGATCAGGTTCTGGAAGTGTTTAATATCCACCCTGACTATGATCTGGATGTGATGAAGGATCGTCAGACACTTAATGAAATTTCCATTCGTGTACTTCAAGGATTAGAACCTGTGTTACGTGAGGCAAAGCCTGATATCGTGCTCGTTCACGGGGATACGCTGACGACTTTCCTGGCCAGCTATGCGGCCTTTATGCAACAGATCGAAGTGGGGCATGTGGAAGCAGGCTTGCGGACGTGGAACAAGCTTTCTCCGTACCCTGAGGAAATGAACCGTCAACTGACAGGAGTGCTGTCTGATCTTCATTTTTCTCCTACATCTTTATCTGCTGGGAATTTGCGGAAGGAAAATAAACCTGAATCGCGAATATATGTAACAGGCAATACCGTGACTGACGTATTTCAGTATACGGTTCGCCAGGATTACGAGCATCCGGTGCTGGAATGGGCTAAAGGCAAGCGCCTGATTCTGATGACGGCACACCGTCGGGAGTCCCAAGGGGAGCCACATCGCCAAATTTTTAGTGCGGTCAAACGGATTGCGGACGAGTTTGAGGATATCGCGATCGTGTATCCGGTTCATCCGAGTCCGGCTGTGAAGGAGCCTGCATTTGAGATTTTAGGCAACCATCCGCGTATAAAGCTGATTGATCCGCTGGATGTGGTGGATTTACACAATTTTTATCCACACACTCATCTTATTCTGACCGATTCCGGTGGTCTTCAGGAGGAAGCACCTTCATTCGGCGTGCCTGTACTGGTACTGCGTGATACGACTGAAAGACCGGAAGGAATTGAAGCTGGTACACTGGAACTGGTGGGTACGAGTGAAGAGAATGTCTACAATCGGACCAAGGCTCTTTTGACGGATTCTGCATTATATGAGTCTATGAGTCAGGCAGCAAACCCTTATGGTGATGGACAAGCTTCGGTAAGAATTGTCAATGCAATTTTGCACCATTATGGTGTTCAACCCGAACGTCCTGAAGAATTTCACACAATGTTCACAAGAGGTGTTCGCACGACATAATAATCCTTTACAAGGCAAGCATACAGTTAAACTGTACGGTTACCAAGGGATACGGCATTTTAAGATGCTTTGTCGACTGATTTTATACTTTAGGACGCTAAAATATCTCAATTGACAAAGTATCTTATATTTAAGTAAAATGGACTGGAATTGCAGGGGTGGCATGGAAAAGTGGTCAAACCTTCCAAGCAAAACAACAACCGAAATAACACCGGAAATGCCTTCAAGGCAATTGGACTGGTGAGCGCTATCGGCATTGATTTAGCCGTGTGCACACTGGGTGGTTTTTATGCCGGAAAATGGCTAGATGCCAAACTTGGTAACTCCGGAATTTGGATTGGCGTAAGCGTTCTCGCAGGCTTGGTTGTAGGCGCATTGAGTATTGCCCTTGTGATCGGAAAGGTATTGAGGGATAACCATGAGTGAGATGACCCGAATGCAAAAAATGTTATGGATCGTAGCGCTTTGTATTATGGCTCTGTGTTTCCTGGTCTCCGCCTTCATGCCCCAACATCGTGACATTGCTCACGGAATCATTCTGGGAACGGGAGTAAGCTGTCTTAATGTGCTGTATATGGCCTACAAAATTCGACAGGTTGCGAGTGCGGCCGCCGGTGAAGGCAAGAAGAAAAGGGTGGGCATCGGCTTTGGAGTTCGTGTAGCGACCTCTATTTTGGCGGTGGTGCTGGCGTTGGAGTTTCCGGCCTATTTCCATGAGATCGCTGTAATGGCAAGCCTGGTGACTGGACAATTTCTTCTTTTAATTATAGGCATCATATTCGCGCTACAGGAAAAATGATGGCTCAACTGAGAAAGGGGTGAGAAAACATGTTGCATGAATCACCGATTATCCAATTGGGCGGGTTCAACATTGACTTGTCCATCATTATTATGCTTGTAGTAACCTGTGCTATTGTGTTTGGACTGGCTTTTGCCGCAACACGCAATTTGTCTGTAGACAATCCTGGCAAGCTGCAAAACTTTATGGAATGGGTTGTAGAATTCGTTCAAGGACTCATATCCAGTACGATGGATTTGAAGAAAGGGAAGCCATTCCTATCATTGGGGATGACGCTGATCATGTTCATTTTCGTCGGAAATATGCTGGGCTTACCGTTCGGGATTGTGACCGATTTCGATAATGCGCAAAGTGCCCAAGTATTTGGACATGAAATCATTCCAGTCAAAGAAGCATTAGAACAAGCACAAGCGTCTCATCCGGGCGAACCTGCCCACGTGGGTGTCAACTGGTGGAAATCACCTACCGCAGATGCAGGGGTGTCCATTGGTCTAGCATTGATGATCTTTGTCCTGGTTCATTTCCTGGGAATCTTCCGTAACACCAAAGCATACTTCAAGCATTACATTCAGCCATTCCCTTTCTTTTTGCCAATTAACCTGATCGAGCAGTTCTCAAAACTATTAACACATGGTATGCGTCTATTCGGTAATATTTTTGCCGGCGAGGTTTTGATTAGTGTGCTGCTGAAATTGACGGCAATTGGCGTTGGAGGATGGATTGCATCCGTATTGGGACTGATTGTATGGCAAGGATTCAGTATCTTTGTCGGCAGTATTCAGGCGTTCGTCTTTACCATTTTGACGTTCGTGTATATTTCACAGGCAATCGACACGCATGAAGAAGAGCATTAGGTAATTTCAGTTTCCGGTTTTTAGTTAAGTTCAGGAGTGCGCTTCGCTCTTAACTGCAAATACATGTACAACACAAATACACATCTCTAAGGAGGATTTTTAAAATGGGAGCTTGGGCATTAATAGCAGCAGCTATCGCAGTAGGTTTGGGTGCGCTCGGCGCAGGTATTGGTAACGGTCTGATCGTAAGTAAAACAGTTGAAGGTATCGCTCGTCAGCCAGAAGCAAAAGCTTCTTTGCAAACTGTAATGTTTATCGGTGTAGGTCTGGTCGAAGCACTGCCAATCATCGGTGTTGTCCTGGCATTCATTTTCTACGCAGCAGCTTAATTGAATGGAAGCAAGGTTTGGCGGGGAAGGCACAGCCATCCGCGCCTTCTTTGTTCGTTTGAGATATGAAAGATCTAGGACTGACGTTCACCGGAAAGGAGTGACTTCAATTGAGTTTAAATTGGACAAGTATCGTTTTCACTATCATTGCATTTTTGATCTTGTACTGGTTACTGACGCGTTATGCATTTGGCCCTCTCTTTTCCGTTATGGAAAAGCGGCGTCAGCTTGTGTTACAGCAAATGAATGAGGCGGCACAAACGCGTGAACAGGCTGCTGCTTATGTTGATGAGCAAAAGCAGGCTCTCCAACAGGCACGTAAAGAAGCCTACGATATTATTGAGCAGTCGAAACAAACAGGTAGCAAGCAAGCTGAGCAAATTATCGTTCAGGCCAAGGACGAGGCTGTCCGCCTGAAAGACGAAGCTGTTCGTGAGATCACAAGCGAGCGCAATAAGGCAGTTGCCGAGCTGCGCAGCGAAGTGGGCCGGGCTTCGGTACAAATCGCTTCCAAGCTGATTCAAAAAGAAATCAAGGAAGACCAAGTCCAGGGAGAGCTTGTCGACCAGTACCTTAAAGAGGTAGGAGGCAAAGCATGAGCCGGGATACGGTAGTTGCCAAACGGTATGCGAAAGCTTTGTTTGAAGTGGCGGAGCAAGAGCAAACCATTATGGAGACCGAGCAAGAGCTGCGTGCTTTTGTAGAAGCTGTCTCCGGGGATGCTGAAATCCGTAAGTTCATCGACTCTCCTAACATTACGGAAGCGGTCAAGCTTCAGGTTCTGGCTAACAGTTTTGAAGGCAAGCTGTCTGCCCCGCTCATCAACACGATTACGCTGTTGATTCAGCGCAGCAGAGCAGATTTGTTCGAATCTCTTCTCGCCGGATACCTCGATATTCAGGAGTACAAGCTGGGACTTGCCCATGCAAAGGTGTATTCCACTTATGCGCTCAGTGAGCAGGAAAAAACAGCGGTAGCCGAGCAATTCGGAGCCCGTGAACATAAAACAATCCGTGTGGAAAATATAGTGGACCCGGGTCTGCTGGGCGGATTGAAAGTGGTTATCGGCGATACACTGTACGACGGCAGTCTGGCCGGCAAGCTGGATCGTCTCGAGAAATCCTTTAACAGACGAGTATAGAAGATAGGGGTGAACACACTTGAGTATCAAACCTGAAGAAATCAGTTCATTGATTAAAAGTCAGATTGAACAATATAAAAATGATATCGAGGTCGTTGAAGTCGGCACTGTTGTTGAAGTCGGCGACGGTATTGCCCGCGTCTACGGACTGGAAAAAGTCATGTCCGGTGAATTGGTTGAATTCGAAAACGGCGTTTTGGGCTTGGCGCTCAACGTGGAAGAAAGCAATGTCGGTGTCGTTATTCTCGGTCAATTCTCCGATATCCGTGAAGGCGGTCAAGTGAAACGTACAGGTCAGATCATGCAGGTTCCTGTAGGGGAAGCATTGATCGGACGTGTCGTTAATCCACTGGGACAACCAGTTGACGGTAAAGGCCCAATTGCTACAACGGAATTCCGTCCGGTAGAAAGTCAGGCTCCAGGCGTTATGGCCCGTAAATCGGTACATGAGCCAATGCAGACGGGGATTAAAGCTATTGATGCGATGGTTCCGATTGGTCGTGGCCAACGTGAGCTGATCATTGGTGACCGTCAAACAGGTAAAACCTCTATCGCGATTGACGCGATTTTGAATCAAAAAGGCAGCGGCATGAAATGTATTTATGTTGCCATCGGCCAAAAGCAGTCTACGGTAGCTCAAGTCGTTGAAACCTTACGCCGTCATGGTGCTTTGGAATATACGATTGTTGTTACAGCAGCAGCTTCCGAGCCATCACCATTGCTCTATATCGCACCTTACTCTGGCTGCGCTATGGGCGAGTACTTTATGTACAAAGGTGAGCACGTATTGGTTGTATACGATGACTTGACCAAACAAGCGTCAGCTTACCGGGAGCTTTCCCTGTTGCTGCGTCGTCCACCGGGCCGTGAGGCATACCCAGGTGACGTTTTCTATCTGCATTCCCGCTTGCTGGAACGTGCAGCGAAGCTGAATGACGAGTTAGGCGGCGGATCGCTTACTGCGTTGCCATTCATCGAAACACAGGCTTCCGACGTATCTGCCTATATTCCAACGAACGTTATTTCCATCACAGATGGACAAATCTTCCTTGAAGCTGACTTGTTCTATGCAGGACAACGCCCGGCGATTAACGTAGGTATTTCCGTATCCCGTGTAGGTGGTTCGGCTCAGATCAAAGCGATGAAAAAGGTTGCAGGTTCCCTGCGTCTGGATCTTGCCCAATATCGTGAGCTTCAAGCGTTCTCCCAATTCGGTTCCGATTTGGACAAGTCCACCAAGGCTCGTCTGGATCGCGGCGCGCGTATGATGGAGATTTTGAAACAGGGTGTTAACCAGCCGCTGGCTGTAGAGCAACAGGTTGTGAGCTTGTACACTGCGGTAAAAGGCTTCCTGGATGATATTCCTGTTGCAGACGTGAAACGTTTTGAGAAAGACTTCCTTTCTTATATGGAGTCTGATCACCAAGACATTCTTCAATCTATTCGTGACACAAAAGACTTGGTACCTGATAACGATGCGGCTCTCAAAGCAGCTATCGAGAAATTCAAAAAATCATTTGCTACGTCGGTTTAATACATTGGAATTTGCCTGTTTATGACGAGAAGTGCCCTAAGGAAGCGTGCCCTCCGGGCTGTGGCTTCCTTGGCATGTTTTATCCACAATAACAGGCCCTTTATGATAAGTCCGGCTGGACTGTCCTTCATCATGGGACGGCCGGATATCCAGAACCGGTTTACGAAGTTAGCTTTGGTAAAGCCAAAGCTAAGTGAATGCTTACGAAGTAGCTTTGGCTTTGCCAAAGCTTGAAGGTGGTGAAATCATGGCAAAAGGTATGCGCGAGATTAAACGTCAGATCAAAAGTGTGCAGAGTACGAAGCAGATTACGAAAGCGATGGAGATGGTAGCTGCATCCAAGCTGAGAAAAGCTCAGGAGAAGGCTGAAGCGGCCCGTCCTTATTCGGAAAAGCTTAGGGAAGTTGTGACCAGTATTGCTGCGGGGTCAAACAACGTTAAGCACCCGATGCTGGAATCGCGTCCGGTCAAAAAGACGGCATATCTCATCATTACATCTGATCGTGGTCTGGCTGGTGGTTATAATGCCAATATTTTGCGGCAGGTTACACAGACAATTGCAGAACGTCACCGTTCACAGGATGAATTTACCATTTTCATTATTGGACGAAAAGGGCGGGACTATTTCAGACGCCGCGAGTTTCCTATTGCCGAGTCGGTAACAGACCTGTCGGATACACCTGCATTTGCAGATATCAAGGCGATTGCCAACAAAGCTGTACAGGGTTTTGAGCTCAAAGAATTTGATGAGCTGTATCTATGCTATAACCGCTTTGTTAATGCATTGACTCAGATTCCGACCGTTGAACGTCTGTTGCCTATGGCGACGCCGGATTCGGCTGCTGCATCATCCTCGATTAACTATGAGTATGAGCCATCACCGGAAGGAGTGCTGGAAGTGCTGTTGCCGCGGTACGCGGAAACACTCATCTATGGTGCTTTGCTGAACGGTAAGGCGAGTGAGCTGGGAGCAAAAATGACAGCAATGGGATCTGCCACTAAAAATGCTACGAAGCTGATTGGTGAGCTGTCGCTGACCTATAACCGTGCTCGTCAAGCGGCTATTACCCAGGAAATTACGGAAATCGTGGCAGGGGCAAGCGCCCAGTCTTAATGGGCTTTTTTTGCGGACTGCTGTATAGCTGGTCCTATACTAATATGATAATTTGCGGGCGCAAAACAAATCGTGTAGTTCGGATTTGCGGCTGTGCAAGCTTGTAGGAGGGAAACCAAAAGATGAACAAAGGACGCGTAGTGAGCATCATGGGTCCGGTTGTCGACGTTGAGTTTGAACGCGGACAGCTTCCAGAAATCCTGAATGCCATTCATATTGGGACTGTGCTGGAGAACGGAGTCAAAGTTGATCTGACGCTCGAAGCATCGAAACACCTTGGTGACAACCGTGTGCGTTGTATTGCCATGTCTTCCACGGATGGTCTGGTTCGTGGAGTTGAAGCAATCGATCAGGGAGCACCTATTTCGGTACCTGTCGGTGAAGCAACTCTGGGACGCGTATTTAACGTACTTGGAACGCCAATTGATAATGGTACTGATTTGAGTGAAGCAGCTAGAAACCCGATTCACCGTCAGGCTCCTGCCTTCGATGAATTGACAACTCAAGCAGAAATGCTCGAAACCGGCATTAAAGTTATCGACCTGCTGGCTCCTTACGCCAAAGGCGGTAAAGTTGGGTTGTTTGGTGGTGCTGGTGTAGGTAAGACCGTAACCATCCAGGAATTGATTAACAATATCGCTCAGGAACATGGTGGTATTTCCGTATTCGCAGGCGTTGGTGAACGTACGCGTGAGGGAAATGACTTGTACCATGAAATGAGAGATTCCGGCGTTATCAATAAAACAGCGATGGTGTTCGGACAAATGAACGAGCCTCCAGGCGCGCGTTTGCGTGTTGCCCTTACGGGTCTGACGATGGCGGAGTATTTCCGTGATCAGGAAGGCCGTGACGTGTTACTCTTTATTGATAACATCTTCCGCTTTACCCAAGCGGGTTCCGAGGTTTCCGCCCTGTTGGGACGTATGCCTTCGGCAGTAGGTTACCAGCCTACACTGGCAACTGAAATGGGTCAATTGCAAGAACGGATTACTTCTACTAAAAAGGGTTCTGTTACTTCCATTCAGGCCATCTATGTTCCTGCAGATGACTACACTGACCCGGCTCCTGCTACAACGTTTGCCCACTTGGATGCAACGACAAACCTGGAGCGTAAAATTTCCGAAATGGGTATTTACCCGGCGGTTGATCCACTCGCATCAAGCTCCCGGATTTTGGCTCCAGAAGTTGTAGGTGAAGAGCACTACAATGTAGCACAAGGCGTAAAACAAATTTTGGCCCGCTATAACGAGCTCCAGGATATCATTGCCATCCTGGGTATGGACGAGTTGAGTGAAGAAGACAAAATGCTGGTAGCCCGTGCGCGCAAAATCCAGCGTTTCCTGTCCCAACCTTTCCACGTTGCCGAAACGTTCAACGGCTTCCCGGGTAAATATGTACCGGTTAAAGAAACCGTACGAAGCTTCAAAGAAATTCTGGAAGGCAAGTATGATCATCTTCCAGAAGCGGCCTTCCTTTTTGTAGGCGCCATCGAAGAAGCGGTAGAAAAAGCCAAAACGCTGTAAGCATACAGGCGAAGAATAGCCGAGCCTTACGAAGTGAGCTGTCTGCGGGCAGCTTTCAGGAGGGATTCAAGTGAGCACGTATTTGTTGGAGATTGTGACGCCGGAGCGCCTGGTCTTTGCAGAACAGGTAGACAGCATCAGTGTTCGCGGCTCGGAAGGCGATCTTGGGATTTTACCCGGACACCTTCCCTTGGTCACTCCCTTGAAGATTGCGCCGGTACGTATTAAAACTGGCGGTCAGACAGAAGTGATTGCGGTCAATGGGGGCTTTGTAGAAGTCCGCAAGGATAAAGTGGTCATTTTGGCTGAAAGTGCGGAGCGTTCCGAGGATATTGATGTGGAGCGTGCCCGTGCGGCAAGGGAGCGGGCAGAGCTGCGGCTCCAGAGCAAACAGGAGAAAGTAGACCATCATCGGGCGGAGGTAGCCCTGCAACGGGCGCTTAACCGTCTGAATGCAACGAGCATCAGAACCAAAAAGATTTAAAATTGGGCTTTTAACTGGATTGTAAAAGGGTTCGGCATGGTATATGGATGGAATGACAAGGAGACCGCTTCATAATTTCTGCCAAATGATGTTCTGGCAGAAGAAGAGGAGGTAGACTTTTCCTTCCTTCAATCACTGTGATCGAGCCCTTTTTTTTTGATATGATTTCCAAAAATACAGTCCCATTTCTTGCTTAATAGCTAGGTACATAGTACCTTTTAAATTCACGAAACAGAAGGAAATGTTCACATTTTGTCGAAATAATTGTCCTGAAAGTAGAAATAGCACTGGCATATTAGGCGTTCGCCGAGTATTATAAAGAAGTCTGTGACGCAGATGGGAGGGATTACGGATGAACGGGAAGCAGCAATTGGCTGAACAGTTAAGTCAATCAGCGAGTATGACCGCGCTGGTCTCCATGATCGTGTCGCTCATTTGTATAGCGCTAGCTTGGTGGGCTTTACAGAGCTTAAAGCTGGATTTGTTCATCAGGCATCCTAAGGGACCACAGGGCAGATTGCTGCACTTGTTTCTTGCCATTATTTTGGGACAGCTGGTGTCCGGGTTCCTTTTAAGCTATATCTCATGGAGCCGGATGCTTTAGAATGTGTTTTAACATGAAGTGGGCAGGTTATATGACTTTATGACCCTGTATCTGCGGGAATTGTCGAATAACATCATGCCATATTGTCAACAATGGTAAACAAAAGAACTATGCGTGTATAGCTGGCCGGACAGGCTGGAAGCACAATAGTCGTCATGTGTAAAAAACGCTTGTATACTTGATTTAATCAGTGTTATGATGGCAGTTAGGGTATTAGTAAATTCTTGTTTTTTTATGTAATGAAAAAGCAAGGCATGAAAATAGCGGAATATGTTCTTTTTTTCCATGATGGAAAAGGGAAATGACGCGCGGAGGGAACCATAGATGAGCAAATTTATCGTCCGCGGTGGCAACAGATTGACCGGGAGTGTCAAAGTCAGCGGAGCCAAAAACTCAGTTCTGCCGATCATCGCCGCATCTCTTTTAGGAGAAGAAGGAGAAAGTGTTATCATTGATGCACCTCCTCTAGACGATGTGATGACCATTAACAAAGTGCTGGAGTCCTTAGGAGCAGGCGTTACATACCAAGACGAGGTCATTCGTGTTGACGCACGGAAGATAATTTCCTGTGAAGCCCCTTACGAGTGGGTTAGGAAAATGCGCGCATCGTTTTTGGTTATGGGGCCGTTGCTTACACGTTTGGGACACACAAGAATTTCGCTTCCAGGCGGATGTGCAATTGGTACGCGACCGATTGATCAGCATTTGAAGGGCTTTGAAGCATTGGGGGCCGAGATTAGTCTGGGCCAAGGATTTATTGAAGCTAAAAGTAACGGGCGTCTGCGTGGAGCCAAAGTTTATTTGGATGTAGCCAGCGTAGGTGCGACCGAAAATATTATGATGGCCGCTACTCTTGCGGAGGGCATTACCACCATTGAAAATGCTGCCAAGGAACCTGAGATCGTCGATCTTGCGAATTTCCTGAACGGTATGGGGGCTAAGGTGCGCGGTGCAGGTACAGGCGTTATTCGCATTGAAGGCGTTGAAAAGCTGCACGGTGTGAAGCATACGGTCATTCCCGACCGGGTAGAAGCAGGTACTTACATGGTTGCTGCTGCGATCACAGGCGGGAACGTATATGTAGAGGGCGCGATATCGGACCATTTGGGACCGGTTATCTCCAAGATGGAAGAAATGGGTGTAACCATTCAACCGGATGAAAATGGAATTCGTGTGATTTCGGATAAACCGTTAAAGGCTGTTGATGTTAAAACGTTGCCTTATCCTGGTTTCCCTACGGATATGCAGTCTCAGATGATGGCACTTCAACTTGCCGCTGAAGGCACCAGCATTATCACGGAAACTGTATTTGAAAATCGTTTTATGCATGTGGATGAATTTCATCTGATGAATGCGGAGATTAAAGTGGAAGGCCGTTCCGCGATTGTAACCGGCAATGCTAAATTGACAGGTGCAAAAGTGACCTCGACAGATTTGCGCGCAGGTGCCGCCTTGATTCTGACTGGACTGATTGCGGAAGGTACAACGGAGGTATCCGGCGTACATCACATTGACCGTGGTTATGTTCATCTGGCTGAGAAGCTGACCGGGTTAGGCGCGGACATTTACAGAGTAACGGTAGAAGAGCCCAAGCTGGGTGTTTCTAGTGCTGAGCGCGTCATACCAGAACCGGCATCAGGGAATCTGTTTAAGATTCAGCCTTCCCTGGCCTAAGCTTTAGCGTATATAGCCTCATGCGGCTACATGCTGTAACATTTACGAACAAGTGAGAAACCAAGTCCATAAAGGGCTTGGTTTTTTTATGTTTTCAGCCTGTCTTTTTCATTCTTTCAGTTCTCTTAAAAGGGTTCTATCAAAGTGGACGACTTCATATGATTGAAAATATCTGCTGGAGCATATCACTGCTTCCAGCCGGACTCAAGCCCTTTGATGGAGGTTTCAGCTTATGAAAGATTCACAGGTTCGTATTCGCATACCGATTCATCATTCCAAGGAACATCGCCGGACTTCACCTGAGGAAGACAGTCACGGCACTATAGCTGTTGTACAGGCAGGGCGTCCTGTGCCACAGCAGATCGTTCCGCCGGGCGCGTTAGCTCCTGACAGAGTGACTATCACCGCCCGGCGTACGGCGGCGGTCACTCCTGCGCAGCGCCCTATCCCCGCGTCGCCGCCCGTCCCTGGGGCAGCTACGACCCGCGCCCGCGGCAGCCTGCCGCCCGCGCCGCTGCCGCACCTGCGGCCTTCTGCCGGGCGTGTACCGCGCTGGGGCAGCCGCCGCCCATGGCTGCCCGCCGCCGCTATGGCGGGCCTGCTGGCGCTAGCGCTGGCCGTGCCCACACTGCTGGCATGGCCTCGCCACACGGCGCAGCCGTTGCCGCCTAGCAACCGCACGGGCACGTCTGCGGTTGCGAAGGGCGAGGCGCCTGTTACACGCCTGCCGGGCGTCCCGCCCATACCTGCGGTGCCCGCCGCGCCAGCGCGCAGTGTACCAGCGGCGGCAGAACCGGACGTGCGCGTGTACGTCACGTCCACCGGTCGCACGGAGACGCTGCCGCTGGAGCAATACATTGTCGGCGTAGTAGCCGCCGAAATGCCGCCCAGCTTCGAGGGCGAGGCGCTGAAGGCGCAGGCTATTGCCGCGCGTACCTTCATTGCTCGGCGTTTGCTGGCTGATGACACCAGCGGCGCTCCGGCGGGGGCGGATGTGACCGATACGGTTAAGCACCAAGCCTACATTTCCAAAGCCAAACTTAATAGAGAGTGGGGACATTCTGGCAAATCCGCAGAACTGGCCAAAATCCGGCAGGCTGTACGCGACACCAAGGATACGATCATGGTATATGAGGGCAAACCGATTACCGCTTCTTTTTTTTCTACCAGTAACGGTTATACTGAAAATTCAGAGGATGTATGGGCTAAGGCTGTTCCCTATTTACGGAGTGTGTCAAGCCCATGGGACAAGCAGCTTGCGCCCCGTTATGCAGAAACCGTCACACTGAGCCGCCAGAATGTGCTTGATAGATTGGGATTGAGCCGTACGGCGATAGCCGCTTCCACTGGAGGAGGGAGTATGCCGGAAATTCAAGTACTTTCCAAGACAAAGGGCCATCGGATCAAGCAGATCGAAGTAGGAGGCACTATTTTTACAGGGCCGGAAATCCGAAACAAGCTAGGGCTGCGTTCTGCTGAATTTACGTGGAAGACCGAAGGAGATCGGATCGTCATTACAACCTACGGCTACGGTCATGGTGTCGGTATGAGCCAATGGGGAGCCAACGGAATGGCCAAGGAAGGACATACCGCCACTCAAATTCTCCTTCACTATTACACGGGGGTTTCTTTTGCCCAAGCCTCTCGTATTCTAAGTTAGTAAATTTTTCAAAACTTTGAAGTATAAAAGAGTTGCACCCGGTAACACTGGTTACTGAGGTGATGAGCAAATGAGTGAACAAAATAAAAACCAGAACCAAAATCATGAAGAAACACCCAAAACCTTTCAGGGTGGAAGGGCTTCACGGCCGTCTTCGTGGAAAAAGCTGTTGTCCAAAAGGTGGGCATACCCGGCAGCCTACATTGCCGCAGCAGCCATTATACTAACCTTAGTGTGGGTCTATCAGGATGCCAGCCAGAAGTCTTTCAAACCTGACCCAGCTAATTCATCGGTACAGAATACATCAACAGTCAATACCGATGTCACCGGACAACAGCCTGAAAGTATGGAAGTCGTTGCCCAGTCGGAAAATCTCGCATGGCCGGTGGCGGATGCTGCCGCAGTACAGGTCGTAAAGCCATTCTTTGACGAAAACGCGACAGCTGACGAACAGGCGGCTGCAATGGTAGAGTACGATAAAACCTTTACCGCCAACACTGGTATTGATCTTTCTCGCGCCGATGATCAAACATTCGAAGTGAGAGCCGCTCTCAGTGGTAAGGTGACCCGTGTGGAACAACACCCGCTGGTAGGCAATGTTGTGGAAATTACGCATGATAACAATCTCAGAACCGTTTACCAAAGCTTGAACGATCTGAAAGTAAAAGAAGGCGATCAAGTAAAACAGAACGATGTCATCGCTTCGGCGGGTCGTAATGAACTTGAAAAGGATTTGAAAACACATCTGCATTTTGAAGTGTATCAGGATGCCAAGCCAGTGAATCCAACCGGTCTGCTTCCTAAAAAATAAATTCGGCAATAGCTTTTCATGCAAAGCGGGGGATCATCATCCCTCGCTTTTTCTTGTGCTTCTGTAGTTCATTGGGTAAACATAAGTTGCTTTTGCCAAATAAATAGGCCTTCCGAAGCATGTCTTCCCGCCAAACCGCGAATATATAGGCACACTCCTCATATAATGTACCAAACTATCCACAGTAGGGAGGCGGGAGCGTGCACGATTACATCAAGGAACGGACCATCAAAATCGGTCGCTGTATCGTGGAAACAAGGAATACGGTCCGTACGATTGCCAAGGAATTTGGTGTCTCCAAGAGCACGGTGCATAAAGATCTGACCGAACGGCTGCCTGAAATCAACCCGGACCTTGCAGATCAGGTGAAGCACATTCTTGAATACCATAAATCCATCCGTCATCTGCGGGGAGGGGAAGCGACGAAAATCAAGTACAAAAAAACGAGCGGCAAAAGAAGGGAGATCCTCGTTTCAGGCAAGTCTTAAAAATATATAGTGAATTGGCTGGCAAAGCCATTGAATCAACCCCCTGAAGTATGATATGTTAAAAGATGGTACAAGATCGAAAAATGACATGTAACCGTAGGTTTATACATATATTTGCCGCTTCTTGTCGAATCTTAGCTTTTTAAAATATCACTTTGGGGGCCTTTTTAATATGTTCAGTAATGATATCGGTATCGACCTCGGTACGGCCAACGTGCTTATCCACGTCAAAGGGAAGGGGGTTGTTCTTGACGAACCTTCCGTTGTTGCAATAGAAAGCGATACAAAAAGAGTTCTGGCTGTCGGAGAGGAAGCACGCCGTATGGTTGGACGTACTCCCGGTAATATCATAGCCATCCGTCCACTGCGCGACGGTGTCATCGCCGATTTTGAAGTGACCGAAGCTATGCTAAAATATTTTATCAATCGTGTAGGGGGTAAAAGCTGGTACAGCCACCCTCGTATTCTGATCTGTGCGCCGACGAACATTACCTCAGTGGAACAAAAAGCGATTCGTGAAGCGGCGGAGCGTAGCGGGGCTAAAGAAGTATTTTTAGAGGAAGAGCCAAAAGCAGCTGCCATCGGGGCAGGAATGGATATTTTTGAGCCTAGTGGCAACATGGTTGTGGATATTGGTGGTGGAACAACAGATGTTGCGGTTCTGTCTATGGGGGATGTAGTAACGGCTTCTTCCATTAAAATGGCAGGAGATAAGTTTGATTCCGCCATCATGAAATATGTGAAAACAAAGTACAAGCTTTTGATCGGGGAACGTACGGCGGAAGATATTAAAATCGCCATCGGCACCGTGCATCCTAGCGGACGACAGGCAGAGATGGACATCCGGGGACGGGATATGGTATCCGGGTTGCCTAAAACGTTAGGTATTTCTGCGGCTGAGGTGCAGGATGCGCTCAGAGATCCTGTGTCAGCGATTGTTGCTGCGGCCAAGTTTGTATTGGAGCAGACCCCACCGGAACTGTCAGCCGACATTATTGACCGCGGTGTTATTTTGACAGGTGGCGGCGCGTTGCTGAGCGGTTTGGACGAGCTGCTTGCCGAAGAACTGCGTGTTCCGGTGCTGGTTGCTGAAGATCCGATGCATTGTGTCGTCAAGGGCACAGGAATTATGCTGGATAATTTGGATCATGTCGTTAAGAAAAAGTTCTAATCTGCCGATAATGATTATAAGAGACTCGTGTGTGATCATGCAGGCTATCTAGGCTTTGGCTTCCATGCCTCCGTACGAGCAGATGTTTGATCAGGAGAGTACAGGATTGGGGTGCACGATACATGTTGAGAGGTTTATATACTGCGGCTGCCGGAATGACAACGCAACAACGACGCCATGACACCGTGACGCAAAATATTGCCAATATGAACACGCCGGGATACAAGCAGGAGAACAGTGTTCAGCGTTCTTTTCCCGAAATGCTTATTTCGATGACTGGAGGCAATCCGGATAATCCGGACCGTACGGTCGGCAAGCTCAATACTGGCGTTTTTGCTGAGGAAAGCCTCTCCCCTTACATTCAGGGGGCATTGAAGGACAGCGGACAAGCTACGGATTTCGCGATACAGTCCAATATTAACGTGAACGACCCGGCAACTGGTCGGCCTATGGCTTTTGATCAGTCGGGGAAATTCATCAATGCTAACGGTGAAGTCACCTATCGTCCGGAAGCGTTTTTTACGGTTCGGGACAATAACGGTAATGTACGTTATACACGTGATGGGCATTTTCGGGTAAATGGAACAGGAGCGTTGCTCTCGTCAACTGGTTCAGCAGTGCTGGATACGAATGGCAACCCGATACGATTGACGGGGGCTGTTTCAGCGCTTAAAGTAAATGAGCGAGGCGAATTGGTGGACAAAGACTCCAATCAGACATTGGGGACGACGCTCGGAATCAGTGTCATTGACCGTCCATACCAGCTCGTTCGTGAAGGTAACGGGAATTTTCGTCTGAATGATACGGACGGTGCTACGGCCAGAACGATGACTGCAAATGATGTGGTTTCTGTCCGTCAAGGCTATCTGGAAGTATCCAATGTGGACGCTTCGCAGTCGATGGTGGATATGATGGCTGCGTTAAGAGCTTATGAAGCGAATCAGAAGGTCATTCAATTTTATGATAAAAGCTTGGACAAGGCCGTTAATGAAGTAGGCCGTGTATAACAGGGGGTAAGTGATGAACAACTCCATGATCGGCGCAATGGTGTCAATGGCCAGTGTGCAGCAGCGCTTGGATTTGATTGCCGATAATATCGCCAATGTCAATACGGTTGGTTATAAGAGTAAACAGGGTTCTTTTGAAGATGTGCTAGCCAATGTGAAGCAGCAGCCTTCAACGTATCTCCAAAACGGACGGGCTATGCCGCTCGGCTATAATTTGGGCTACGGTGTGAAAGTGGCCTCGACTATGAAAAATATGGAGCAAGGACCGCTTAAAGAGACGGGGCTTCCTACCGATCTGGCGATCCAGGGTAATGCTATGTTCGAAGTTCAGGGGAATGGACAGAAGGCTTGGACACGTGACGGAGGCTTTCATTTTATTCCAGATCCGAATGACGGCACAACAATGATGTTGACAACTTCAGAGGGCTATCAAGTGTTAGATAACAATGATGTTCCTGTGACCGCTCCGGCTAACTCCAAGGTAGCGATTAACACGGACGGTGAATTGCTCATTCGCCGAAACGGGACCGGAGATCCGACAGTTGGTCAGAGGATCAAGCTGATGGATGTGCAGCGTCCAGAAGGATTGGAACAACGGGACGATAACCTATTCGTATTAGCGAACGGTGTGACAGAAGCGAATGTATTTGGTGCAGCAGGTGTAGCGGGCGCTGTTCCACCGGACGTATCTGTACGTTCCGGTTATTTGGAAGAGTCGAATGTGGATTTAGCGGGTGAAATGACGGATATGATGCAAGTTCAGCGGATGTATCAAATGGCAGCGCGGGCGCTGACTTCTAGCGATACAATGATGAACCTGGCTAACAATCTGAGGGCATAGGGATTTGGTAATGAAAGAAGAACAACCCAATTCCCGTCCGGTGCCTGAAAAGGCGAAGTCCCGCTGGCGTACCGCCCGTTATTTCGTAATCCCGTTGCTATTCCTATTCGCGCTGTTGGGTGGTTTGATTGCAGGATATGTGATCGTAGGCAAGCAAGGGCTGGCAGGTGTATTTGAATGGAAAACCTGGCAGCATGTCATTGATTTGATATTTGCGCCTTGATTTACTTTAAAAGAGTGGGGGCGAGGAAAGACCGCTCCGCGAATGATTTGATCTTACGATCGCTGTTGCAACGGGATTTTCTTATTTTATAAGTTATTCAAGTGTAAAAATCCCGTTGCAAAGGCGAACGCTCACGCTTCTTCAGATTCAAATCCTCCGCTTCGCTGCTGCCTGCCATTGAGCCCACTCTTGTTAAGGTAAATCAACCCGCTATTTGTGTGGGTAGTATATAAAAACAAAACCCTGTGCCAGCGGCGCAGGGTTTTGTTATGCATAATGGTACACGTTTGGGTCTATGATGGGATTGATATCCCCATATATGAATTTGTCGTTGTTAAAGCCCAGGTCTTAGACTAGGCTTTGTTGTTTCGCCCTTCCTGATGGCGAGCTTTATTGAAGCTGCCGATTTCTTTTGAGCCCAAGGTAGCTCAGCGTAGTGGTTCATTGAATTTGGAGAAGCGATAGCGTTCGTCTTTGTCCCTGAATTTTAACCTTATAGGTTTTATAAAATGAAAAAATTAAGGGGCAACAGCGATCGTAAAATCAAATGAACCGCGAAGCGAACCCTATGTTTCAAATAAAATTGCAGTTCAACCCCCTAAAACGAGCAACCAATATGGTACTTCCGCGTAATTTTCTTTTTACATCTGATAACTGTATAATGATGGGGAAGTTTAAACACTGCGGGGTAAGACCAAGCACGGGCAAAAGGGCCTCTTCGCGCCTCTGGTTGCATAACCGGCGGAAAAAGCCCCTTATCTCAACCTTCACTTCTGCAGTAGGTGAAGGATATCTAACATTGTTACCGCTTTGAGCTGTTTTTATGCAGCGCAGGCGGGGGAATATTATGCTTGCAGCGGCTCTATTTTGTTGAGGGCCGAGACCCTGCAAGCGGGAGGAGCTATTAAGGTAAATGGACAAATTGCAATTGGATGTTAATCAAATTCAGGAGATTATCCCGCATCGACCGCCGTTTTTGTTGGTGGACCGCATTATTGAGCTGGAGGAAGGGAAAAGAGCAGTAGGAATTAAAAATGTAACGATGAATGAGCCTCATTTCATTGGACATTTTCCGGGGTATCCTGTTATGCCGGGTGTGCTGATTACCGAAGCCTTGGCTCAGGTAGGGGCATTCGCACTGCTGCATCTGGAAAGCAATCGCGGTAAAATTGGTTTCTTGGCAGGGCTGGATGGCTTCCGTTTCCGTGGACAGGTGGTTCCTGGGGATACGCTGACGCTTGAAGTGGAAATAACCCGTTCCAAAGGCTCGTTTGGCAAAGGGAAAGCTACGGCCAAAGTAGGCGAGACGGTAGTAGCCGAAGGCGAAATTATGTTTGCTTTGTCTGACCCTGCTCAATAAGTAAGCTCTGGAGACATAAGCACGACGTTTGAACCGAGTGCATGTGTACATAGAAATCCTGTTTTGACCAACCAAAAACGGAGAGGGGAAATTGGCATGACGCAGTTGAGTAAAAAGGCATTGGAAAGCATTGAGAGCTGGCTGCATGACCCTTATATTGATGAAGAAACCAAACAGGAGTTGCGCGCATTGGAAGGCAACGAGCAGGAGTTGGAGGATCGCTTTTACAAAGAGCTGGAATTCGGCACAGGTGGTCTGCGCGGAGTGATCGGGGCGGGCAGCAACCGGATGAATCGTTACGTCATTGGACGTGCGACTCAGGGACTGGCTCGTTATATTTTGGAGCAGCATGTGGGGAAAGAAGGGAAGCCTTCGGTTGTAATCGCACATGACTCGCGTCATTTCTCGCCAGAGTTTGCTTTGGATGCGGCTTTGGTGCTGGCAGGCAACGGCATCGTTGCTAAGCTGTTCCCATCCTTGCGTCCAACACCACAGCTTTCTTTTAGCGTACGTCATTTGGGAGCCAGTGGTGGAATTGTCGTAACAGCAAGCCATAACCCTCCTGAATATAATGGATACAAGGTATACAACGATGAAGGTGGTCAGCTTGTTCCTGATCAGGCCGAGCAGGTAATTGGTTATATCCATGAGGTTCCTTCTTTTGCTGATGTTCACCGTCTGACACGTGAAGAAGCAGAGGCGCAGGGCCTGCTGGTTTGGCTCGGAGAGCAAGAAGATGAAGCATTTGTGGATACGGTAGCCAGTGCGAGTGTTAATCGTGAGCTGATTGCAGCCGGACCAGGCAAAAACTTCAAGGTTGTGTTTACACCTCTTCATGGCTCAGGCAACGTACCGATTCGCCGCGTGTTGGAGAAAATCGGTTTTGAGCAGGTGCATGTTGTGCCTGAACAAGAACAGCCAGACGCTGAATTTTCCACTGTCAAATCACCAAACCCGGAAGAACGTGATGCCTTCAAGCTGGCGATTGCGCTGGGTGAAAAGATTGGTGCGGACTTGTTGATCGGTACAGACCCGGATGCGGATCGCATGGGAGCGGTTGTGAAAAACCGTGACGGCGAGTATGTAGTATTGTCCGGTAATCAGTCTGGCGCGATCATGGTCTACTACTTGTTGAACCAGCTAAAAGAAACGGGTAAGCTTCCAAGTAATGGAGCGGTCGTTAAAACCATCGTAACAAGTGAAATGGGCGCAGTGATTGCTGAGCATTTTGGAGCAACCGTATTTAACACGCTTACGGGCTTCAAGTACATTGGTGAGAAAATGAATCAGTTTGACCAAACAGGCGATTATACCTACCTGTTTGGCTATGAGGAGAGCTACGGCTATTTGGCAGGTAATTATGCCCGTGACAAGGATGCGGTCTTGGCGGCTATGCTGATCGCTGAAGCGGCTGCTTATTACAGTACCCAAGGCAAGACGCTGTATGATGTTTTAGAGGAGCTGTACGAGCAGTTTGGTTACTTTCTGGAGAAGCTGGAGTCCCGCACACTCAAGGGCAAGGATGGAGTGGCGCAGATTCAAGGCAAAATGACGGATTGGCGCACTACCCCACCTCTGGAGATTGCAGGCGTGAAGGTGGAAAAAGTGCTGGATTACTCACAGGGTTTGGACGGACTTCCGCAAGAGAATGTGCTTAAGTTCTTACTGGAAGACGGTTCGTGGTTCTGCTTGCGTCCTTCCGGTACCGAGCCGAAGATTAAAGTATACTTTGCGGTACGAGGTTCCTCTCTGGCGGATGCTGAGCAAAGAATCAGCCGTCTGGTGGAAGCTGTTATGGCACGCGTAGACGCTTGAGACAAATCCATTTATAATAGAATAGGGTTAAGGGAATTGGATACGAACTAAGAAATCGGTGACCTCTCACGGCAAAGGGCAGTACGCCGTGGGGGTCATTTCCGTGTTGTAGAATAAACTGGAAGAGGCTTTGGGAAAATAAGCTTATTCCGGTAACGGAGGATTTTGCAAAATCCAATGAGTGGTCTACCAGCAACTGAGTAAGGGCAAGGTGGACAGCATTGAATTTTGCAAAATCCCGAATATTAAGGAGGTTCTTTGGTGTATCAGAAATGGCAGTATTGGAATACGGCTTCTCGAAAATGGTTATGGATTCTGGTTGCACTTGGCTTGCTGGCTTCCATTCCTGTAATTGCCGATCGTGTGCAGACAGAATCATCAAGTAAAAAAGTAGAGATCGTATTCGACTATCGGGATTTGACGGAGGCAGCTTCGTATCAGGCCCACCCACAGGATTACCTGAATGAGCAGCTTGACCGTTTAAAACAGGCTGGTGTGAACAGTATGGCAATGTATGAAAGTACGTTGGACGATTTCCGCAAAGCGGGCCGGGTCGTAACCTATACGACTCAGAACATCGCAGATATGGAAAAACGCCTTTCACCTGCAAATGAGAATTTTACGTACGTTGTTTTTGCTGACAAGGAAAATGCTGAGGCATTAAAGCCGTTAATTGAACGTACTTTTAGCAGTCTGGACATTAACGTCAAACCATGGACTTTTCAGGGCCATGAAGGGCTCGTTGTAGAAACTTCTCCAGAGGACGCGTATCTCAAACCCATGCAGCCTGATCCGATTGCCATGAAACAGCTTCGGAGTAAAGGATTTTTTATTGTTCCTCGGATGAGCGACAGCCTTCCTTACAATCAGGAATTGACGGAAGAGACGTTGGCTTCCTTTCAGGAGAATGGCGTAAAACGCATTTTGTTTGAAGGAGATTCTGTCAAAGGGTTTACAGATAATGAGAAAGAACACAGTCTGGCGGCATTTGCTCAATTGCTGAACAAATACAATATTGGCCTGGCCGCTATTGAAAACTTGAAAAAACCGCAGGCAGGCTTCAACAAGCTGGCTTACGCTATAAAATATAATGTTGTGCGCCTGTACTCCCTGAGTGACAAAGATTCAACGCTTGATGTGGAGACGTTGGCTGATCGTTTTGCATTGGCGACCAAGGACCGCAACATTCGCATGCTGTATCTTAATACAGCTCCGACCCGTAGTGTGGCTGAGGCCAAAGTGAAGGATTCTGTAGATAACTTGATCCATAGCTTGGACAATCCGGGTAATGCTGTTCAACGGATGGAGAAAAAGGGATTTGAGCTTGGACAGGCTGAACCATTTCAAGTGGTTGATTCGTCGTACCAGCGTTACCTGAAATTGGTGGTTGTACTGGGGGCACTGGCTTTCTTCTCCATTATGGTGTCGTATTTTGTCCCAGCGTTGACCTTGCTAGCGTTTGGATTGGGATTGATTGGCTCAGCAGGTCTTTACGTCTTGAACTCCAGCTTGATGGAGCAGGGCTTGGCACTACTTGCAGCGATTAGCGGACCCACAGTTGCAATGGTTATTGCTGTGCGTACGATTAGAATCAAACGTGAACAGGAACCTGAGCTTTCAGTAGGTCGCCGTCTCGTTCAAACACTTGTATTGTACGTTCAGACAGCGGTCTTGTCGTTGGCTGCTGTACCGTTTGTTATTGCGTTGTTGAATAGTATTGCATACAGCCTTGTGCTGAACCAATTTAGAGGCGTAAGCTTGCTTCACATTTTGCCGATTTTTTTGGCGGCGATATATATTTTCTTTTATCGGGGCGTTTCTATACGTGAAGAAATCTCAAAGCTGTTGCGCACGCCGATTACCGTACTATGGGTCATCGTACTAGCTGTTATTGGAGCCGCAGGAGTGTACTATTTGAGCCGTACCGGGAATGCGGGTACCGTGTCTAACACAGAGCTGGTTTTCCGAAATTTCCTTGAGAATGCATTTGGTGTGCGTCCGCGTAATAAGGAATTCTTGATGGCACACCCACTGTTTATTGCAGGTGCGTTCCTTGCGTTGAAATATCGCAAAGCGATCTATTTGCTGATTATAGCTGCTATTGGTCAAGCCTCTATGGTCGATACCTTTGCTCACATTCATTCTCCAGCGGCACTCTCGCTTAGTCGTGGGCTGTTAGGATTGGGATTTGGTCTGATTCTGGGAATTATCGCAATTGTCGTGTGGCAAGTGCTGGAAGGATGTTGGAAGAAATGGTCACCACAGCTCAAACGATAATAATCTCGGGTTATTACGGCTTTCACAATAGTGGAGACGAGGCGGTGCTCAAGTCGATTTTGACAGCATTAGAGGAAGAAAGCCGTCAGGCGGGTATTACGATTAAGCCTGTTGTGCTGTCTTCGGACCCCGATTGGACGCAGAAGATGTACGGAGTAGAAGCTGTACCACGAATGAGTCTGGGAGAAGTTCGGAGAGCCATTAAAAACAGTGACGGGTTAATCAGCGGCGGCGGAAGTTTGCTTCAGGACGCAACAAGTCCCAAAAGCATTCCTTATTATCTGGCGATTCTCAAGCTGGCTCAGTGGGCCGGAAAGCCGACGTTTGTGTATGCTCAAGGCATTGGTCCGGTGCAACGGAAGATATTTTACCCTATGATCCGGTCTGTGTTTCAGCGCTGCGAATATGTATCTGTAAGAGATGAACAGTCTGCGACGCTACTGGGCGCCATGAAATTAAAACGCCCTGCTGTCGAGGTCGTTCCCGATCCCGTAATGGGGCTTCCATTGCCCTCCCATTCTGAAGGCTTGCACAAAGCGGCTGTTGAAGGGGAGGATGAACTTCCGATTGTTGGTGTGTCGGTACGTTACTGGGACAAGGAGCGTCGTGAATTAACGGCGATTGCGGATGGTTTGAAGAAATTAGTTGCTGCACGCCGTGTGCATTTGCGCTTTTTCCCTTTTCATCTGCCGGACGATGAGCAGGCTTCAAGGATGGTAATGGATTTGTTAGGGGATGTTAGGGAAACGGGCAGCTGTGTCAGCATGTGTGAGCAGGTTACCGATCCTCAGCAGATGCTGCTGGAAGTCAGCCGCTGCAGTTTGATGATCGGGATGAGATTGCATAGTCTGATTTATGCAGCATCCCATCAAGTGCCCCCGTTGGGGATATCCTATGATCCGAAAATTGACCATTTTCTCGGTCGCGTCGGTAGCCAGCCTGTAGGCACTACAGAAGCGCTGGATGGTCAAAAGCTGGCTAATGAGGCTATACGACTGTTGGAACAGCGGGGCCAATGGATCGAGAGCCAGGGAGCGGCGATTGCTTTGTTAAAGAGCGAGGCCCGTTTGCCGGCACAGCATATCATTAATTACTTGTGTCGCAAAGGATGATGGATACAGTGACAGTTGATAAGGTTACGAATGTGCCAACCGTCCCGATTTTCGGTGTTCCGGTATCAAGGCTTAATATGAAAGATACATTAAATGTATTGATCCAAGCGGTAGAGTCTCGCCGTCCACATCAAGTAATTACTGCTAACCCGATTATGGTTATGGCTGCATTGGAAAATCCAAAGTACATGTCCGTGATGAAGCAGGCGGAGCTCATCGTTCCGGATGGGACTGGCGTGGTTTGGGCCGCAAATTATGTAGGGCATCCAGTACCAGAACGTGTGGCGGGTTTTGATTTGTTACATGAATTGCTTGAAGCTGGAGAAAACTATCATTGGAAAGTTTATTTGCTCGGATCGACATCCGAGGTGATTCAAGCGACTGCACAACGGGTACATGAGCTTTATCCTGGAATTACGGTTTGCGGCAAGCGTGACGGATTTTTTGGACCGGAAGAGGATGAAGCGGTGATTGCAGCTATTCGTGAAGCAAATCCCGATTTGCTGTTTGTAGCACGTGGAGCAGACACACAGGAACCCTGGATTGGTAAATATAAAGAACAATTGGGCGTTCCCGTGATGATGGGGGTGGGCGGCAGCTTCGATGTCATATCCGGTAAAGCTAAACGCGCTCCTAAATTGTTCCAAAAGCTCAGAGCTGAGTGGCTGTATAGGCTACTGAAAGAGCCAAGTCGCTACAAAAGAATGCTTGCGCTGCCGAAATTCGCCGTGAAAGTGATGCGTGAAAAAGAAAACGTCACAAAAGTGTGATAAATAGCTTGAATCTGCCTTCAAAACCCGCTAATTTGCCAGAATATGAAGCTTGGTATTTATTTTCGATCAGAGTATAATTCAATGCGGTTACATCTGAAAAGGGATTGCTTTAAAATTGGGGGTCGAATGATCAAATGCTATTGATCTATATTATTGGTTTCATCATGGCACTGGGACTTGCGCTGTTGTTGACACCGCTCGTCAAGAAATTCGCTGTGAAGGTTGGAGCCGTCGATGTACCGAATGCCCGAAAAGTACATACTCGGATTATGCCGCGACTTGGCGGACTGGGGATTTTTCTGGCGTTTCTGTTGTCCTTATTAGCGATTTCACCTTTTGTACCTGAAGGAACGCTGTCTTCGCGGGATATTAACTTTATCGCAGCCTTTCTGATTGGCGGAACGCTGATTACACTGATTGGTGCCCTCGATGATCGTTTTGATCTTAATGCAAAATTGAAATTTTTGGCTCAAATTGCCGTTGCATGTATGGTCGTATTTGCTTTTGATATTCGTGTTGATTTTGTGAATGTGCCTTTTCAGGATGCATACTCTTCTTTGGAGAGCTGGATCTCCATTCCCCTTACGATTTTCTGGATTGTAGGTGTAACGAATGCCATCAATTTGATTGACGGCCTGGATGGACTGGCTGCTGGGGTTTCAGGAATTGCAATCGGAACGATTTTTGTAATGTCCCTTCTGATGGGTAACTATATGGTTGCTATGCTTTGCCTGGTTTTATTGGGCAGCATTATCGGATTTCTGTTTTTCAACTTTCACCCTGCAAAAATATTTATGGGTGACACAGGATCTCTATTTTTAGGCTTCTCTCTGGCCATGTTGTCGATGCTTGGTTTTAAACAGATCGCTATTGTATCGTTTATTACGCCATTAATCATTATCGGCGTGCCTTTGTCTGATACATTCTTTGCTATCATTCGTCGCAAGTTACAGAAAAAACCGATTTTCTCACCAGACAAAGGTCATTTACATCACTGCCTGCGTGAATTGGGCTTTAGCCACAGACAGACTGTATTGATTATTTACGGTATAGCTGCATTTTTTGGCGTATTAGCCGTTATCCAATCGTCTGCTGCACTTAATGAAGCGAACTGGGTTACCTTTGTCGTGATATGTATCATGATGTTCTTCTTACAGATCGGCGCCGAGGTTATTGGTCTTGTTGGCAAAACCAAACGTCCGGTAATTAACACCTTGATTCGGTTGCTGGCTAAGCCAGATTCTCAGACTCGTTCGAAATTATAATTTTTCTATTTTAAAAGTAAGCCTTCAAGCTTGGCGGTATACCGCGGGTTTGAGGGCTTTTTTGTTCTTCGCTATGAAAAAACTCCCTCCTTTTTTGCGTATTTACTAATTTTTTGTATGTTCGCTACCGATAAAAAAGATATTGAATGATTACGTACCCCAAGGTGCGACAGAATCTAAGGAGGACAATGATTTGAAACGATTGCTATCTATGTTGCTGACGGTTGGTCTCATCATTGGCTTGGTGCCGGCGGCCCTGGTAGGTACGGCTCATGCTGCGACGGGAACTTATTTTATTTTTCCAAATGAAAAGTATGATGTGGATTCAGCCAGATCGGTAAACACCGACCGTATCACGGTTAACGGAACGATTAATGGAGTGAACGGAAGCACGATATCATATAGTGTATTCCAGCTCTCCAAAAATGGAACGACCCTTAACGTGGTAAATAAAAATGAGAGCCAAAAGGGCGGAATTACGGTCGTTGGCTCCACGCTTAAAGTTACAGACATTAAACTGTTTCCTGGTTTGAACCGAATCACATTCCAAAGCAGCCAAAACTCGGCGGATATGAAGGATTCTATTTACGTAGAGTACCAGGATGGACCAAAGGTTTATGATCTGTCTGCTACGCTGAACGGTAAAACTGAACAATTAGTAGAGAACCAAACAGCTGTGCTGACAGACAGTGGTAATAGCGGTACGGATGACGTTAAAGTGGTCATTCAGGGTACGGCGCCTAATGCTGATAGTGTAACGCTCACGTCTGCAAAAAGCAGTAATACGTATACTGTTAACTCTTATACCGGCTACAAACTAACAGGAAGTGTTGTACTCAGTCCAGGTAAAAATGTAGTGACTCTTAAAGTGGGTAACGGAACTCAGGCTCTTACGGTTACGCGTGAAATTACGATCTATACGGGCAAACCTGAATTTTCCGATTTGAACCTGAACATGGACGGGAATGTGTCGGCCGATCTGACCACTTCGCCTGACTTTACCGTATCATCTACGAGTGGAGTTGTTTTGAAGGGTAAGGTTTTGGTTCCAGGCGGTGCATCCGATCCGGGAGTGGCTACAATCAATGCACGGTTTACGGATGTGAGTAACAATGGCAGTGCTGTGGGCAGTGCTAGTGGGATTGATGCCACGATTGATACTGCTAATGTGGTTACATCAAATGGTTATAAGGTATATCCATTTCAGGTGACTGTACCTTCAGAGGTTGTGGTGGATCATTTGACCAGAGTATCCTTGGGTCTAACTTATAGTGATACCAGTACCCCGCCTTCTCCGTCGGCTGTCCAATTTACATTGCGCAGCAGCACTCAGCCGTATATCGATGATGTAAACTATCTTCCTGATTTTAATAATCAATTGTTGAGCAGAGTTAATGGAAGCGGGTCTGATCAGGCAGCTGCCATAGATGAAGCTATGAAATTAACTGGAAGCTCTATGAAAAACAAGACTACAGATGCTCCATCTGTTCCTGTAGGTATGGAGTTCATCGTTGTTAATGGAGCACCTTCTTCAATCAGTGAGCTTTCTGGTGTATCGGTTCATACTGTAGGGTCACCTCAAGATGTGATTCGGACCATCAATGGCAAGCCAACACAAGTGAAGAAAATTGTTGCTTATGTGGACACTTTGCCTAAAGAAGGACAAAACGTACTGAATTTTTACCTGAATGGTGACTCGACCAAGCTAATTAAAGCAACGGTGAATCTGCTGCAGGGGCCATTCATGAAATATGATACGATTTATGATGGACAACAAGTGCCGTTAAATACCTCCAGCTCAAACTTGAATACCTATAAGCTGACTCAATTGGGCTACTTTAAAGGTAAATTGCTTGATGTGAGCAACACAGCAGATATTCATTACACTGGAAGTAACCGAAATGTATTCCTGTATATTAATAATGTATTGGTTGATTTGGATGGCTCAGGGGCGGACTTTAAGCTTGCTTCTTCCTCGGAAACAGCCGCAGCCAACGCACTGGCAAGCGGGAATAATGAAATCAAATTTGTGTACAAGCCAGGTATTGAATATAGCAATACGGTAAAAGTAAACTTTACACAGACCAATATTCCAGTAATTCCAGTTTCAAACACACAGGGGATTATTCCTTTTACACCTGTTAGTGGCTTGAGCAGTGCTCCGAAGTATAGCGAAATTGCACCGAAAACAAAAGATGCTAATTTCACTAAAGTGGATGATACCAATTACAATACATCCCTGAAAAATATCAATGTATTTGGTACATTCAGTATTGCTGATTTGGGTAAAGCGGATCAGGTCAATGGTTCGTTAAGCGATATTGCCAATAAAGATCAATATATTTTAGAGATTAAGGGATCGGACGACAGCGAGGTCAATTGGACGCTGAATAATGAGTTTTACTCAGCAGAAGATGCTAAGACAGCATACAACTCTGGTTCCACTACGGATAAATTTACAAATAAAGAATTAAAAGACCTACTTGTGTACTATCACCCGGACAAAAAGTATTTCAGCTTTGTGTTGAAAAACCAAACCGTTCCGCAAGATGGAACACCAGTAGCCTATAACATTACCTTGTACAACAGTGGCAAGAGCGGACCATTTGCAACGTTCCGACTGCAAGTATCTGGTCAATCCACATCTTTTGATATTTTGCGTCCGCTTCCTGAAAAGAGAATCGTGAATCAAAACTTTGTGCAAGTGGTTGTGAATGCAAGTAATGCAGATAGTGTGATGGTAGGTAAGGAAACAGCAGTTCAAGAGGGATTCGATTCTGATTATGATGGCACCGTTGATTACCCTTCAACTTACAAAGCCATCGTCACAGGTCTAAAGGCCAACAAAGATAATAAAATTGACGTAGTGGTTACAAAAGGTAAAGATAAACTGAAACAGACCATTACAGTTAAATATGTTCCTACGAATATTCCTGGTGAGCAATACATGGAAGCGATGAAAACATCGCACAAAGTGTTTGATGGTAATCTTACACTTGCTTTTGCTAAGGGAACTAGTCTGATTCGTCGGGATTATGATCAACCGCAGCAATTCAAAAATCAGGTTTTTTCCGGTCATACATTGTACTTTGCGATAGCAAATAGCGAAGATGGTGTGGTGGACCGTCATGAATTTGAAACTGAAAAAGCATTGTCGGATATGCAGAGCTTGATTGCAGATGGAAGTAGATACTTCAGCAGAGACTTCCCAACTCGTTTTACCAAGTCAAGTCCGGTATTCTGGATTGACCCAGGTACAGCAGATGATATCAAAACGGATGCTTACGATCCGGTAACTTATGGTGCTGATCCATATCAACTGGCTAATAAATCACAAAATGACAGCAGTAAGATCAAAAACTTCTACTGGCGCGATCCTTCTAATGAATTAGTACCATCCAAGCGTGCAACATTAACCTTGACGTATGATAGCAGTATCGCGCAGGATGCAGGGAAACAAATGGCAGTGTTCTATTTTGATTCGGATCTTAAAGATTGGCAGAACATTGGTGGTGTGGTGGATCCGAAGAAACATACCATTAAAGTACCGTTTGATCGTTTTGGCTACTATGTTGCAGCTAAGGTTGGAGAAACGTATAGTGATGTCATTAAGCACAAGTACGCCAGAGATTACATTGAGGCCATTCTGGCTAAGGGTGTCATGAACCCAATGGATCCAATTAATAGCTTTGGACCTGACAGCTACATTAAAAGAGGCGAATTCACATCTATGATTGTCAAAGGTCTGCAAATTCCTCTTAATTTCAGCGGGGCGAAGCATTTTGATGATGTGTCTATTCCAAATACGATATCAGCAGATGCTCTCTATGATTATCGTTATATTGAAACAGCCGCACGTGCCGGTATTGTAAAAGGTTCGCAACCGAGAGTCTTTATGCCGGAGGATGTAATTACACGTCAGGATGTAGCGGTCATTATCGCCAAGGCATTGAATTTGAAGTTGGAGACAGATCACGACAAGATCATGAAGAATCTGTCTAAAACCTTTAAAGATGCAGATAAGATTGATTACTATGCACAAGCATCTGTGCTTGCGATTGCCAAGAAGGGCTTTATCACGGGTTCACCTGTTGATGCTAGTGATCTGAAAAAAGGGTATATGTTTAATCCTACATCTCTGACCTTGCGTGGAGATGCGGCCATTATTATTGGTAAAGTTATGGCTGATAAAAAGTTGCTTCCTAAAATCTAGATCCTAAAAAACTGAATTTAATGAACATCCCTCCATGCGAAATTGGAATTCCCTTTCATATACATGAGAGGGATGTTTTTTAAAAATCAGCTATTTGACTGGGATTAAGGGCCTATGCCATAATAGCAATGAGCAGATAACTGATGGATAAGTTTACAGCGTTTTTTGTTCTTGAACTACCATAAATGCATTTAAATTAACTACTTTTTTTTAAGTATTTATCTCAAAATGTGTTTATTATTTGCTTATATGTTTTTTTTGCACATTTATCTGAAACTTTACGCCTATTTCATCGTAGTAGAAGATTAGTGTGCTTAAATGTTACATAAAGAAGTGAGTGGGGAGTGATGAGATGTCTCAGTTTTCAATACGCCGTCCTGTAACAGTATTTATGTTAATTCTTGCTTTGTTAATCGGGGGCGGTATTTTTGCGTTAAGACTTCCTGTCGAGCAGATGCCGGATATGAAGCTGCCTATTGCTGTGGTAGCGACCAGTATTCCGAACTCGACACCGACAGAAGTTGAGGAATTGGTGACCAAACCTATTGAAAAGGGTCTGGCTTCTATTGAGAATGTGGATACGATCCAGTCTCAGTCTTCAGAAGGATCATCTATGGTCGTAGTTCAATTTAATTGGGGAGTAGATATAAATCAGGCAACCCTCGACATGCGAGATAAAATTGATGGGGTTCGAGGATCTCTTCCAAAGGCGGCAAATTCACCGCGCGTACTTAAATTGGATATTAACGCAACGCCAGTAATTACCCTCGCTTTTACAGGGGACCAGGATGTTAACAAGCTGAAGCCTATTGCTGAAGATATTATTGAGCCGCGGCTTGAAAGAATTGCGGGAGTAGCTTCAGTCAGCATGTCAGGTGGGCAAGAACGGCTTGTGAAGATTACTGTAGATCAGGCCAAGCTTCAAAGCTATGGCATTACGTTGGATCAGATCAGCCAAGCACTGTCGTCTAATAACGTAGCTGGTTCTGCTGGATCGGTGTACCGAGGTAATACAGAAATCCAACTTCGGGTTCAAGGTGAATATAAAGCTGTTTCAGAAATGGCTGAAACGCCAATTCCAGTAGGGAAGGGGAGCGTTAAGCTAAAGGACATTGCGACAGTTAAAGATTCCTTGGATGAAGTTACAACCATTTCTACCTATAATGGAAAGCCAAGTATCAATATTTCTGTTACTAAAGCTACAGGGGGAAATACCCTTTCAATCGCCAATTCTGTGAAGGATAGTTTAGATTCAATACAGAAGGAATTACCTCCGGGAACTCAACTGGAGATGGTAACAGATGCTTCCAAACCCATTAGCGACTCTGTAAACTCACTAGTAGAGCATGCTGTATTGGGGCTTGTTATCGCAGCCATTGTGTTGCTGTTATTTTTGAATAGTGTACGTTCAACCATTATTGCCTCTATCGTTATTCCAATTTCTTTCGTAGCAACGTTTATGATGATGTATTTTAGCGGACAAACCATCAACGTCATTTCATTGAGTGGTTTGCTACTGGGATTGGGATCCTTTGTCGACTTTGCCGTTGTTATTATTGAGAATATTTTTAGGCAGCGACATGAAGGGAAGAGCATGCTACAAGGGGCTATTGATGGCTCCAAGCAGGTAGGTAATGCCGTTATGGCGTCTGCACTTGCGCAGATCGTAGTATTTTTACCAGTTGTTTTTGTTGACGGAATTGCGGGAGTTCTATTTAAACCGCTGGCATTAACTGTTATTTTCTCTCACATTGCAGCTTTGGTGGTTTCTCTTCTGATTGTTCCAATGCTCAGCTCACGTTGGTTACCTACCGTACCGGATGAATCAATATACTCTTCAGGTGCTTATAAAGGTATTAACCCGATTGTGTGGTTTAATGTTGGCTTCGAGAAGTTTAAGGGTGGCTATCGTCGTATACTGAAGTGGGGGATTAACCATAGAAAATCTGTTTTAATCATTACATTATTAATGTTTGTTGCAGCTGGGACTCTGATTCCTATGGTTAAGACTGAATTTATCCCGGAATCCGATACTGGGGAATTCACAGTTAACGTAAAACTTCCTAATGGAACGGTCTTGGAAGAAACCGAAAAGGTTGTTCAAGATATAGAAAAAGAAATTTTGAAAGTTCCTGATCTGGATAAAATGACAGTGACAGTTGGTTCTGGTGGCAATTCTGCCTTTTCAGGTGCAACTCCAACCAACTCGGCAGATCTAAATGTTGCGCTGAAGGATGGGCATCAGCCAACAGATGTTGTAGTTGAGGGCCTTCGTAAGAAATTTGATAGTATTCCGGATGCAGAGATTACACTGGTGTCTACAACAGGCCTTTCAAGTGGAGCGGCTGTTAACATTAATCTAAAAGGTGACGATATGGACGTCCTGAGAGAACTCTCGGACAATCTCGTTGCGGACGTGAAAAATATACCTGGTACAGTTAATGTAAAAAGTTCCTTGAGTGCGGTTCGCGAAGAATATGAGATTACCGTTAAGCGGGAGCTTGCTAGTCGATATGGCTTATCAGCAACCCAAATCTTGTCTGCAGTGAATACTTCTTTTAATGGGTCAGTCGCTACAAGCTATCGTACAGGTGAAGATCAGATTGATGTGAAGATATCGTTGCCAGAGCAAAATCGCCATGATTTCTCAAATCTACAAGCCTTACGGATTACCACTTCACAAGGCATCGATGTACCATTGTCTTCAGTAGTAAGTATTGATAAGCGGACTGTACCCGATACTGTTTCTCGTGAAGACCAAACGCGTCAAGTGCAGATTACTGCTGATATTGATGGAACAGGGGACATTCTTACCATTAATCAAAAAATAGATGCTCTTTTGAAGAGCACTCACTTCCCAGAAGGCTACAGTGCAGATACGGGTGGGGGACAAAGTGAACAAATGATGGAGTCTTTTATGAACTTGGCGGTAGCTATTCTGCTATCTGTCGTGCTGATTTATATGGTTATGGCAGGCCAGTTCGAATCGTTGCTTACACCGTTTGTTATTATGTTTTCGGTTCCACCTACATTAATAGGTGTGCTTATCGGTTTGGTTGTCACAGGATCTAGTCTTAGCGTATCGGCTCTAACCGGTTATATTATGCTCGTCGGCTTGGTCGTGAATAACGCCATTGTTATGATTGACTTCATCATCCAGCTCCGTAAAGAAGGTCAAGATCGAGATGAAGCCATTATTCATGGAGCATCTGAGCGGTTGCGTCCAATTTTGATGACTACGCTTGCTACCGTACTTGCTTTGCTTCCAATGGCATTCGCTACAGGAAACGGTAATGAAACACAAGCACCTATGGCAGTTGTCGTTGTGTTCGGGTTGTCCTTCGCTGCTGTTATTACATTGTTTCTTATTCCGGTAGTCTACGTAATCATGGATAATATGATCGAAAAACGTAAAAATCGGAAATTGAAAAGACAGGCGAAGAGAGAGCTTAAAAAAGAAGCAAAGCTGCAACAAAAGAGTGTTCACATTTAATAATGAGGTGAAGAGATATAATGAATAAAAAAAGTGCTCTGATTGCCACGACATTGCTTTTATCAGTTGCATTGGCAGGCTGCAGTGGGGGAGAGGCCCCCGCTGCTTCACCTGCTGCCCAAAAAGCAATTCCAATCCAGGTAGCGAAAGTAGCTAAAGGCAGTCTGGCGGATTCGACAGGTATTGTAGGCAGCTTCGCGCCTAAAGATACGGCTCAGGTTTCTCCGAAAATTAGCGGGAAAATACAGAACATTAATTTGACGGTAGGGCAAAAGGTAAACAAAGGCGATGTTTTGTTTACGATTGATCAGAAAGACATTCGGGATTCCATCACGCAGTCTCAAGAATCCTATCAGGTTGCACTGGCTAATTTGAAGCAGGCTGAGTCTGGAGCATCACAATCGGTGCAGCAGGGTGAATCGAGTGTAGACCAAGCTAAAAGTGCACTTGTTCAGCAAGACAATGCTATTACACAGGCTCAGAATGCTCTGGTAGATGCTCAGAATTCTGTGCGTGATGCCCAAAGTACGCTAACTCGAAATCAGCAGTTGTTTAGCGCTGGTGCTGTTTCACAATCTGACTTAGAACAGTCACAAATAGCGCATAGAAAAGCTCAAACAGCGCTGGAGAACGCTCAGCTTGCACTTCATAATGCGCAAACGTCCAAGGAAAGCGCACAAACAACATACAGTAATGCTCAAAAATCATTACGCCTTGCACAGCAAAAAACGGGTATTGATGTGGCTCGTGCCTCGGTAAATCAGTCCAAGGCTGCTTTGGATACGGCACGTAGTCAGCTTGTCGACGCTGTCGTCAGAGCCCCTATGTCAGGCACTATTTCTGTAGTGTCAGGTACAACAGGACAAATGGTCAGCTCCCAATCAGCTGTAGCTACAATTGCAAACACCAATCCGATCCTTGCCAAGGTAAATGTATCTGAGGAGGATCTGCTTAAGCTAAACGTAGGCTCCACTGTAACTGTAGGGATAGACTCGTTGGGCAAGCGAATTGAGGCTAAAGTGACGGCGATCAATCCTGTTATGGATAATGATCTTAAGGCATATCCTGTCGAAATATCAGTCCCTAATCCTTCTGGCGAGTTCAAATCCGGTATGGTAGTGACTGTTTACATGAAATCAGAAGCTGCACACAATATTCTCGTAACGCAGGATGCAATTACGGAGCAGGCGGGGAAAAAATATGCGTATGTAGTTGAGGGATCCACGGCTAAGCGGGTAGAGGTGCAAACAGGCGAGGAAAGCGCCAAACAGATTGAAGTAACCAAAGGGCTTACTGAAGGACAGACTATTGCCGTTAAAGGTATAAGTCTGCTTACAGATGGTGCGAAGGTTAATATAGTGAAGTAATTGTTTTTGTAATATTCAAAATAAATACTGTTACTCCGTCATTACCTACTACTTAAAGTGTTTTAGAGTATTTGATTTCAAGGGAATCTATAGTTTTTATGTTCTTTATATATTCTATGGATATTTCTCGACGAATATACTCTAATAAAGCTGCTTTTAAAGCATGGGGATAACCCTTGTGCATTTAAGGCTGATAAGGTAAAAGTTGTAGGATGACGGAGGAACAGGTTTAATAGTATAATTATGACTGTGGAAAGCGGAATACATAATCAAAAAAAAAATAAAAAATTTTTTTTGAAACTGACGCAACTTTTTAAACCTATGCTACGTCTAATTGGGTGAGTATGAAACAAAGGGGTACAAAAGCGTAAAGACATAATTCGCTAAAAAAATTCTTTACGACATTGTTATCACATTGTATAATACTGGAGTACGTCATAAATGGACGCTTTCTTTCAACTAGATTCCAAGCTTCTGTGATATTGTCACAGATATCATTTTATAAGGGTTCTCATAAAGCTCGGAAAGGAGGTGTAACGACTGATGAGTGACAAGATCCGACAAAAAGACAAAAATAATATTTCTGGTTATATTCAAGGAGGAGAAAAAAAGGTTATGACAAAGTTTAATAAAAAAATGATCAACGTGCTGGCAACAGCAACATTGGTTGCTGGTGTTGCAGCTCCAATCGCAGCACTGACTGCACCAACTGCAGTTCATGCATCTTCTAGCTACCAAGCTCTGAGTACTCCAAGTATTAACTCTGATCAACAAGATAATGCTGTTTTGGGTAGAGCGAAAGTAAGTATCAGCCAAGCTTCTATTGCTAGCGGTGCTTCTTTCACTATTACTTTGCCTAAAGGCTTTGATTTTGGTAAATCTGGAGATCTTCAGGTTGGCCGTGCTACTTCCGCTACTGACGCTACTTATGGTTTGGGTGTATATCTTGATCCACAAGATAACTCGCTTGAAAAAAACATTCCATCTACTGGCTATAATGATGCTACTGCACTAAAAGTTGAGAAATTGACTGATAACTCTGCAAAAGTAACACTGAACTTTGATAACTCCAAAGATAGCGCTGATGTGTATCTGAACTTTGCTAACATCAATGTAAGCGGACCTAGCAATGGACCAGTAAAAGCTACAATTGATGCTTCTTCCCTGAGTGGTTTGACTAGCGGTGAAGTTACAATTGCAAACGTAGTATCTTCCGGTCAAGTATCTTTGTCTGCTGCGGATACCGTTTCTAACACTGACAATTTCACTGCAACGTTGAAAGTGAAAGAACAAACAGCAGGTGCTTTGGCTAACAATAATAACATCAAACTGAAATTGCCTAGCGGTTTTAAATGGAACGCTCCAGGAAGTGCTAGCATTCTCTTTGGTGATATCGCATCTGGTGATGTAGTTTCTAAAGTCGATGGCGACACGCTGACTTTGTCTTTGAAAACAAAAAGTAGCAAAGAAACAACATTTAACCTTCCTTTAAGCTTCTACGTTGACGACGAAACTAACGCTAAAGAAGGTGATGTTACTGCTAGTATCTCCGGTAACACAACTACTGATGTTAGCTCTCTCGTAGTTGGTAGCTATGGCCAAATCGGTGGTGGTGTTTCGGTAGCTACCCCAACAACAATTCTTGCTGGTCATGACGAGCAAAAAATTGGTGATATCGTAATTAAAGAAAGCGTTGCTGGTTCTTTTGTTAACAACCGTACTGTAACATTGCGTTTGCCTGAAGGCGCTCGTTGGCAGTCTACTTTCGAAAGTAACTCCCCAGGTAGCAACTTTGCTGGATCTTTCGAAAACACTAACGGTCTTGGTGGAGCAGATGTATCTTACACAGATTCCGACAAACGTACTTTGAGATTGACTTTCAAAAACGTTAACAGCTCTAAAGATCCAGGTACTTTGAAACTGAAAAACGTTGAAGTTGCTACACAACCAGGTTTCTCTGGCGACCTGAACGTTGATGTTGCTGGTAGCCAAGGTCTGAGCGGTACTGTTAAGGTTGCAACTGTGAAGCAAGCTGTTACTTTGGCTGCTGCATCCAAACCAACCCTGACAATCGGTCTGGGCGACCAACAAGTTGGCGACATCACAATTACTGAAGCAGCTAAAGAAGCTTTCGTTAAGAAAGATGGTAGCCGTGAAGTAATCTTGGAATTGCCAACAGGCGTACGTTTTGCTTCTACTCCAGAAGTTAAAGTAACAGCTGGTGACGTTAAAGTGAAGAGCGTGTCCACTGATACTTACGGCGAAAGCAACAAAGGCCGTCTGAGCTTCTACATCGATAGCGAAAGTGCTACACCAAGTACAATCACAATCTCGGCTCCTAAGCTGACTGTTGACCGTACTGTAGCTCAAGGCGATATCGTTGCTAAGCTGAAAGGTAGCGCTGTTTCTTACACTGCATACAAAGGCGCAACTGACAACACTCAAAACTGGAAAGACAACAACACTGCAGCTGCTGAAACAGCAATCGCAACTGTTGGAACTCCAGCTCCAGGTGCTACTAGTACTAAAGCTGTCTTCACACTGGGAAGCACTTCTTACACTGTAGATGGTCAAAGTAAAACAGCAGAAGTAGCTCCTTATGCTGAAAACGGACGCACTTACTTGCCAGTACGTTATGCAGCTGAAGCTCTGGGTGTATCCCAACAAAACATCCTGTTTGACAAAGCAACTTCTACAGTTACCCTGATCAAAGGTAGCACTGTTGCTCAAATCAAACTGAACACAAACCTGTTGACTGTTAACGGTTCCGTGATTCGTATGGACGTTAAAGCTGTAACTAACAAAAACCGTACTGTACTGCCAATCGCTTGGGTGAGCAGAGCGCTGGATGCATCCATCACTTATGATGCAACTGCAAAAACAGTTACTGTTGAAAACAAAAACTAATTTAAGAGCAACTCTTTTGAGTTAACTGAATTAGATGAGAAGAGGGTTCCTTTTGGAGCCCTTTTCTTTTATTAGCCTTATTGACAAAGGAGAGAAATTATGAAACGTTTTGGAGTGGCGGTACTTTCCACATTGGTTCTTTCTTCTGCATTTGCCAGTCTTGCAGGAGCTCAAGCAGGTGATATAAAAGTTATTATTAACGGTGTAACCCAGCAATATACGCAAGCTCCTGTTGTTAGTCAAAATACAACCTTGGTACCTCTTCGTGGAGTTTTCGAAAGCTTGGGAGCGCAAGTGGATTGGGATAGTAAAGCTAAAAAAGTAACGGCATCTAAAAATGAAGACACGTTAACTTTAAATGTTGGTTCTAAACTTGCCTATAAGAATAGTGCTCCTGTACAACTCGATGCAGCTACTCAAATTCAAAAGGGTCAAGTGCTCGTCCCTTTGCGCTTTGTGAGCCAATCATTAGGCGCCAAAGTAAATTGGGATAAAACTACACGGACAGTAACTATTTCAAATCAAGCTGATGGAAGCACTACTGGTGATCAAACCAACAGCCTATCCAGTAAGCCTCTGACAGCTCCTGTGACTAAAGTTACTTACGATACCTACTATAATGATTCTTTGACCTATGATGACGCAGTTAAACTGGCAATAGCTGATAGTACCTCAGTTAAAACAGGAGAAGCGAGTATTGATCAGGCTGGTAAAATCATGAAAGAAACGGGTAAAAATATTGACTTTGTTCCTGCAGAAGCAGGCGATGAAGGACAAGATAAAGCTTTCAAAGGTTATGCTCAAACTAACCTTAATTATGAGGCTGCTAAAAAGAACTTAGATATGACAAAAGAAGGTATTCAATATAATGTGAAGGATCTTTATAACAAGCTTCTTCAAAAGCAAAATGCCGTTAAGCTTGCTGCTTTGAATATTGAAGATGCAGAGCGCAAGCTTAAAGTTGCACAAATTAAGAGAGATAACCAAATGTCCAGTGACTATGAGGTGACACAAGCAACCAATCAGTTGACTCAAAATCAAGCTGCTTTAGAAAAGGCTAAAAAAGATCTGGATAGTGCATATGTATCTTTGAATCAAGTGATTGGCTACAAGCCAGAGCAACGTTATGAATTAAAGGATAAGCCTGTCTATTCTGAATTTAAAGATAATGTGGAAACGAAGGTGAGCCAAGTACTTACTAGCAGTACTGCTATTTGGTTAAGTGAACAAAAAGTGGATTTGGCTGAATTGAGCTTAAAGCTCTACAATTTTAATACTCAAGGAAATACACCATACGAAGCTCAACAACTAGATGTTGAGAAAGCTCAGTATGCTACAGAGGGTACAAAGAGACAGCTTGAAGAAGCTGTAAGAACGCTTTACAACAACATTAAAGGATTGGAAAGTCAGTATTCTCAAATTCAAGCTGGCTTGGTAAGTGCTAGAAGTGCAGCAGATATGGCTAAAAAGCAATTTGACGTGGGCTTAGCTACTGAGCTTCAGGTTTATGAGGCTAATCTGAAAGTAACTACCGCAGAACAGCAAGCGGAAGATTTAGTTACAAGTATTGATACATTAAAGATGGCTTATGATAAACCATGGGTTATGCAAGGTGCTTCTTCTTAAAGTAAGCCAATAATAGAAGCTTATACAACACAATGCATTAACCTGCTGTAGGAGGATAAGCATGAAATCACGCTACAAAGTAACGCTGGCTGCTGTTTTACTTGGAGGAGGGATAGTTGCAGGCTCCTTGATGAACAATTCGGTTAATGGAGCCTCCAGCTCTGGGCAACCGGGAACAGCTGACGATCCAGTTGTAACCAAAAGCTATGTTGATCAAAAGATTGCTCAGGCTCTCAAAGGTGGAACGACAACCAATGCCAGTAGTAGTAAGTCGACTAATTCAGCAGCTTCCACTACAAACGCTACTTCTAACGTAACAACTTCGGGTGCGTCTAGTACAGGCAAAGCTTCCACATCTGTGGAACAGACCGAGGAATTAAAGGTTGTTGATGTAAAGCCTGGTCAAAAGCTGATTGCCAAAGCTGGATCGGAATTTATTTTACGTAACGGGTATGCTGTTGTTTTTAGTATGGATGCCAGTGGAGCTATTGATATCACTTCTGGAACGGAAATTGTCCATAATCAGGCGGTTGAGAAAAATCATTTACTATCCTTTCCTAGAGAAGGAAGAGGTATTCAGGTAAAAGAAGGCCAGAAGTTTGGTCTGGTCGTCATGGTACGTGGCGGTTATACTCTCCAATAGATTGTATGTTGGAAAGTTCTTTTTCGTAAATACTGCTTGGGATAGCAAATTGTTCTTGGCTAAGCTGCCTCCAAACGCTGCACACTAACTTCATGAAAGAAAATACAATTGATGGAGGTGTGTACGATGGCGTCAAGAGGTCAGAGACGATTGATTCCCGAAAGCCGTGCCAGATTACATGATTTGAAGTATGAAATTGCTGCTGAGTTTGGGCTTCCTGTTTATAACCCCCAATATGCGCATATACATCCGAGTGCCGACAGTGAGTTTGCTGCGGAGTTGGGCGAGTTTAAAGGAAGCGCAAATGTGGAGTGGCGCTATTTGACTTCAAGACAGAATGGCTCTGTAGGTGGTGAAATTACCAAGCGATTGGTACAATCTGCCGAACGTAGCTTATCTGAATATGGTACCTTGTAAGTTGCAATAATTTTTACTGATTTTGACGTGCAGTCGTTTTTAAAATAAGGCTATCCTCATGTAGATCAGAAATTTAGTTCTTGTCAATTTGCCTTAGTTTCTCCCTTTCTAATTGGGCGATATGAATTGACACCTTGTTTTAAATAGGATATCATGGCATTTGAGGCTTGTACGCAACCTTTTCCTACCGGAAAAGGTTCATTTTTTGTTAATCAGGTATAGAAGTCATTTTCCAGCCACATGTTGGTGTGAGAGTGTCTGACTAATGCCATTGCCATGTCAGGATTTTATATAAATCCTCATGTATTTTAATTGTGGGAGGTTGAAATTCATGTCTGTAAAAGGCCGTCATTTGTTTACGTCTGAGTCTGTAACAGAAGGTCATCCGGATAAAATCTGTGATCAGATTTCCGACGCCGTATTGGACGCCTTTTTGGCTAATGACCCTAATGCACGGGTAGCGTGTGAAGTATCAGTAGCTACTGGTCTCGTTCTCGTCATTGGTGAAATCAGCTCCAAATCGGAATACGTGGATATTCCATCCATTGTACGCAATACGATTAAGGAAATTGGCTATACACGTGCGAAATACGGCTTTGATTATAATACTTGCGCTGTATTGACTTCTTTGAATGAACAATCGCCGGACATCGCTCAAGGGGTTAACGCTGCTCTGGAAAGCCGTGATCCTGCTGAAGTAGATAAAGAAACGGAAAACATTGGAGCAGGCGATCAAGGGTTGATGTTCGGTTTTGCTACGAATGAAACACCTGAGTTGATGCCGTTGCCTATCGCGATGTCTCACCGTATTGCACGCCGCTTGGCCGAAGTGCGCAAGGATGGAACATTAAAGTACCTTCGCCCGGATGGTAAAACCCAGGTAACGGTAGAGTATGAAAATGGCAAGCCAATTCGTATTGATGCCATTGTAGTTTCTACGCAGCATGCAGAAGATACTACGTTGGAGCAAATTCAAGCAGACATCAAGGAAAAGGTTATTTTGCCAGTTGTTCCTGCAGAATTGCTGGATGAGCAAACCAAGTATTACATTAATCCAACAGGTCGCTTTGTTATTGGCGGACCTCAAGGGGATGCAGGTCTAACAGGCCGCAAAATTATTGTAGATACGTATGGTGGTTATGCTCGTCACGGCGGGGGAGCATTCTCCGGTAAGGATCCGACCAAAGTGGACCGTTCCGCTGCTTACGCTGCCCGTTATGTAGCGAAAAACCTTGTTGCAGCCGGTTTGGCAGATAAAGTGGAAATTCAGCTTGCCTATGCCATTGGTGTAGCTACACCAGTCTCGATTAGCGTCGATACATACGGTACTGGGAAAGTAAGCGACGAGAAGCTCGTTGAACTGATTCGTAACAATTTTGATCTTCGCCCAGCAGGTATTATTCGAATGCTGAATCTACGTCGTCCAATTTACAAGCAAACGGCTGCTTACGGTCACTTTGGTCGTACAGATCTGGATGTGCCATGGGAGAGCGTAGACAAAGCTGAAGCTCTGAGAGTGCAAGCGGGTCTATAATTTCTCATATGTTATCCAATACAAGCAATAACCAAAAAAGACTGTCTCATGATTTACATGAGCAGTCTTTTTTGATGTGTTTTACAAGTTAAGTTGGAAATTGCCGTGATATATTGCTAACTTCTACTCCGTTGGGGGTGCAAGATTCAACAGCTTTTTGAGCAAATGGCAAACTTTTTGCAGCTCCTTACGCTGCTCCAAATATGAAAACAGAGCTTTTAAAAGACCCGTTTGGGGATTCGCTTTCAAAGCTTCTTCCTTTAATAGAGCTGCAATTTGCTGATACTCCTGTTTTTCTTCCTTCGAACTCCATGAAGACAGCAGTATGCTGTCTTCCAGAGAGTGGAGAAGGCCATTGACTTGGCGGCCCTGATCGAAGGGATTACTTGGATTGCTTTCAGGTAACCAGCCTGGACTGCTCCACAAATGAGGGGTCGAATCAGTACGGTTCAAGCTGGCAGCAGCCAAGGAATTGGATAAAAAGAGGATGAATTGCGTAAGCTGCTCAATCGTTTCATCGTCCATCCGGTCAGCAAAGAAGCGAATATATTCAAATACAACACTTTTGAGCACAAAGGTCATATCCCATGCATACTCTTCAATGTCCGGTCCAAAAACATCAATCAGGCTGTCACGTACCCATTTGTACAATTTGTATTCATGCTGCTCGAAGGTGCTATTGAGCTGTTCATTCTGAAAAATGAGCATAGATGGCTCGGGAAGATCCATCATAAGATACACTTTATTTTCAACGAGGTTTTTCAAATAGAGAGTGACAAAACCGTGCAGCTTATCTTCATTAGTAAGGTCAGGCTTGCTGTAAAGTGCCCGGATGTCTTGTTCAATCTTATTTTCTAGAATAATACACATTTCCAATGGAAGCTCTTCTTTTCCTTGAAAATATTTATAAAAGGATGCCTTCGCCATCCCGCTTTCTTTGGCAATCTCCTCAACAGATGTTGAATAGTAGCCTTTTCTGGAAAACAGCCGAATGGCTGCCTGTAAAATATCATTTTTTTTGCTTTCCATACATACTTCCCCCTAGGGTTCAATCCGACAGTGTACTTCACTGTATGCAACTACAAAGGTTGGTCGTGTGTAATAACCGTGTGTTGCTGCTTTTTGAGTTGACGGCGCATTTTGAACTTGGCCATAATCATATACAAGGACGGCACGACGAACAAGGTTAACAAGGTTGAAAACAACAAACCGAAAATGACGGTAAAGGCCAGTGGTTTGAAGAGAAGGCTTCCCAATAGAGCTAACGGGATCATTCCTACAATGGCTGCCAGTGAAGTCAATAAAATGGGTCTAAAGCGGGCAGAGGCTGCTTGTATCACGGCTTCCTTTAGCTCCATTCCTTCATGACGGGCGTCCTCGATAAATTCAATTAAGACAATACCGTTCCGTACAACAATACCTGCGAGTGCAATAATCCCCATAATACTCATAAAACCGATAGGCATACCTGTTAAGAAAATACCAATAATACCGCCGGCTGCTGCCAAGTATACGGTCGTCATAATGATAATAGGAATGGACAGGGAATAAAACTGCATGGTGATCAGTAGTAAAATGAGCAGGACTACAACGATCGCCAGCTTACCTAAATCCCCGAATATGGTGGACTGATCGGAGGTTTCGCCGCCTACCTCCCATTTATAACCTTCAGGGAACTTCATTTGTCCCAGTTTGCTTTCTACATCCACCATCGCTTCGCTTGCAGTTCGCCCGTTCAAGTCGGCTTCCACCGTAATCGTCCGCTCCATATTGTAATGCTTGATTTGCTGAATAGCAAATGATGGCTTCACCTGTACGAGCTGGTTTAACGGAATCTGCACACCGGCTGAATTGACCACACTTAGTTGTTGGAAAAGCGCGCTGGGCTCCTCGTTGCTATGATTCAAATACAATTTAATATCCACCAGATCGTTACCTGTATCAAATTGGCTAACTTTAGCCCCTTCTTTTAATAGAAGCAGAGTACGGGTCAGATCTGTATAGCTTACCAGGTACTGATCCATGGCTTGCTTGTTAACCTGCAAATCCAGTGCATATCTTTCTATTCCTATATCATCCATGATGCCGGTTGTACCCTCTACCGTGGCGATCTGCTCTTTTACTTTTTGGGCAAGGTTTTGCAGCTGCTTCAGGTTCTGACCTGAAATCCGAATAGCGACGGGCTTACCCACTGGGACTCCAAGACGAGGAATATACATCGTCACCGTAGCTTCAGGATAGGACCTTTTAACATGCTTTTCCCAAGCATTGACTGTCGTATCGAGATCAAAAATATTTTTTTTGCCAACGACTGCAACTTGTCCTACAGTTTCATCATATCTAATATCACCGCCCGAACTGTTAATGTCGCTGAATAGTTGCGGTGCAGTTCCTCCGGCACTGTAAACGACCTTGGAGGTTTCGGGTTGCTTCTTTACCCAGCTTGCAATGTCTTTGACGACCTGATCTGTTTCTGTCACTGAGGTACCTATAGGCATTTTTATTTTTAATACAACATGAGGGTCCTCCGATTCAGGAAAGAGTTCAACTGAAGTGAAAGGAACCAATCCATAAGCGGCTGTTCCAAGCATGAGTCCTGCCATTGCAGTCAGCAAGGGACGCTTAATGACTTTGGGCATCAGCTTTTGTGAATACAGCTTGTTTAAAGTCTGAATCTGTTGTCCCAACAAGCCTGCCGGTTTAGTTTTAACCTTAGGGTGACGAGTTTGCCTGCGTTTCTCATACCATTCTCGGAAAATAGGGATGATGGTGAGTGACATGATCATGGAGGCAAGCATAGTCAGCGAAACAATGGCGGGAATAGGCTTGATGAATGCCCCTACATTTCCGGGTAGAAACAACAGTGGAGCAAAGGCTGAGATGGTAGCCAGTGTGGCAACCAAAATAGAAAGCATCACCTCTTTGGTTCCTTTTATAGCTGCATCTTTAGGCGATTCTCCTAATTCCGTAAGTCTCCGCTCAATATTATCATTGACCACTACGGCGTCATCGACGAGTATGCCAAGTACAATGATCAGACCGACAACGGAAATTTGATTGAGTGTAATACCGAGCATAGGCAGAAAGATAATAGCAATCGCAACCGAAATCGGAATCGCCAGTGCGACAAAAGCAGAGGTAAGCAAATTCAAGCCCAACATACAAACGAGAATAACAGCCACAATCGCAAGAATTGTTTCACGTTGTAAGTCCTCGAAGATATGATCTACCTGATCTTTTTGTGCAAAAAGAGTTTCAAGGCGAACACCTTCGGGAAGTGTTTTCTCCAGCTCTTTGAGCTTGGTATTGACCTTTTCGCTCATAGGTGGGACGTCTGTGCCTTTTTCTGCTCCAATGCTTAGCGTAATGGCTGGTTTACCCCCAACATAGGCAAAGTATTCTGCTTGGGGATGTGCCAGCTCCGTTGTAGCGACATCTCGCAAATACACAGGAGCCCCTTCCTCTGTACGTGTCAGAATGGCCTGATTTAATTCTTCGGCTTTTTGAGTTTCCCTGACAATGAGTTGAAAGGTGCGCCCGTTGTATTCAATATCACCGGTAGGAACTCGATCAATTTGTGACTGGATCGCTTGTGCGACCTGCCCCCACGACAGATGGTACTGCTGAAGTTTCTGATTGTCGATTTGGACACGTACTTCCTGGTCAGGAAGACCATTGAACTTGACACTTGATATACCTGATAATGTATTGAGCTGATCTTTCCACGTTGTGGTCAAATCATTTAGTTTATACAGCGGTGCAGGAGAGTCAGCGACCAGGGCATAGGAGCCGATAAACGAGCTGGTTAGCTTGTCATTTACAACAGGTACTTCAGCACCTTCGGGAAGATCAGCTTGCGCATCCTGTACTTTTTTACGCATATTATCCCAGACGGTTTGAGGATCAACTCCATTTTTGGATTCGATTAAAATAGAGGAGAATCCGTTACCAGAAGTCGAATTAATCGTTTTAACACCTTCAACTTCCTTAATACGCTTTTCCAGTTCTTTGGTTACGGTTTGTTCTACTTTTTGTGGTGAAGCGCCAGGGTAGACTGTTGTTACTATAGCATTCTGTATCGTGACATCTGGCATTTCCTGCTTTGGTAACTGGAAAAATCCGAAAGTCCCAATTAAAATCAGCATGACAAAAAACAGCAACGTAATTTTTCGTTTTTTTACGATATACTCAATCATGGGCGCCCGCCTTCCTCCGACTGAATCACATTTCCATCAAACAGGTTTTCTGACCCTTTAATGACAATACGTTCACCTTCACGAAGGCCGGATACGATTTGCAATTGATTTTCTACAACCTGATCGCCAAGCTCTACGGGTGTTTTAACAGCTTTCCCTTTAACATCTTTGAAAATAAAAGGCTTGCTTCCCGTGTTAATGACCGCTTCGGCGGGAACGAGAATGCCGTTCTTGTCTGTCACCTGCTGAGCAGCTTTAATGACCTGACCGGGTAACCAGTCTCGCTGTGGATTGTTTATAACGACCTCTACGTTAACTCTTCCCGTATCGGTACTGGTTGAAGGATAGATGTTGGAAACCGTACCTTGGCGGCTTTCTTCATATAGCACCACATTCACCGGTTGCCCTTTTTTCCAATCCCTGATTTCACTGTCCGGTACCGGAAGTAGTACTTTGAGACGATCAATGGAGCCTATGCGATAGATGGCCTGGCCTGAAGCGACCAAGTCACCTGTATTCACGCTTTTGCCTAAAATAACGCCGTTCACAGGAGAAATTAGACGGGTACGTAATAGTGCGAGTTCTGCTTGCCCCTTGGCGACAAGGGCTTTTTCGTAGTTGGCACTAGCTTGTTTTTTGGAAGCCTCCGCCTGTTCACTGGCAGCATAAGCTTTGCTTTTACCTGCAAGCGCATCCTGAAAGGAAGCCTGGGCGGATTGATGATCTTCGGCTGTAGCTCCTTCCAGCAAAAGGGACAGGGATTCCTTGGCTTGCTCCAGATCTTTCTGGGCTGCCGTAGCATTCAGGCGGGCATTCTCGTTATCCGACGCGGTAGCAGCGCCTGCCTCAAACAGCTTCTGTGTACGTTCGCTATCCGTCTTGGCCTTGTTATAAGCGCTTTGTGCCTTATCTACAGCGGCTTGCGCTTGCTGTTTCTCTTGAGCACGCGCACCTTTATTGACCTTGTCGACATTCGCGCGAGCACCTGTGATGCCAGCATCGGCGGATTGAATCGCAGAGGCAGCTGCTTGTAGGTTAGCCTGTGCGTTATCTATCCCAGCCTGTGCCTCCAGGATGGAGGCTGTCGCCTGTGCAACCTGAAGCTTGTAGTCAGCGTCATCCAAACGAGCAATCACCGCGCCCTTCTGTACAGCGGTGCCGACAGTGAGAAATGCACTGGCTACGGTGCCTCCATTTTGAAAAGCCAGTGTGTTTTCCTCATAAGCCTGAAGAGTGCCTGACAAGTTATAGGCAGTATGGAGCGGAGAGGATTTGACAACTGCAGTACGCACAACGGTTGGCTGTGCAGCTGAGCCTAGAGTGGCATCTTTCTCCACGCTGGAACATCCAGCGGTCGCTATGCTCAGGGATAAAGTAAGCACGATGAGTGCCCGTTGTTTATTCATGATTTCAAACCTCCACGATAGGTCACAAAAATCAGACCTGAACTGATTAGTATTATTTGAACTTGTTAGTTCAAGTGTATTATAGTGTGCTGATTATGCATTCGTCAATTTATAGTTTGTGTTTTATGAAATAGTTAACGGGATTTTCGTAACTTTTGCCTTTATAATAAGTCTATTAACATAAGAGGCTTTTTTTGTTTAATTGATAGAGTTTAAAGTACATGATCGGAAAAGTCCGTTTGAATACAATGAAGATGGGAGAGCTATCATCCATATGGTTTTAGGGAATAGGAAACATGGCAATGAGAAGGTAGATGGCAGAGGGATCATTAAAAGATGGGCTGTTTTGACACTGGCGGGAGTATTGTGGGTTGGACCCGTAGCCGGAACAGGTGCCCTAATTCCTTTAAACGACTGGATGTCTGCGCCGATTGCGAGTGCAGCTTCCGGTTCAACTGTAAAGTTGGGGGAAGAAATCATTACTTCTGGTGCAACATTGATGAAATATCGTTTTAAAGGCTCCAAAGGAACAGCGTTAGCTGATATCGTCCGGGTAGACTTGCAAAATCCATACGTCAAGCTGGATGTTATGACCGGGAAAAATGGACAGTTCACGACTCGTCAAAGCACAGGTGGTATGGCAAAAGAGACCGGAGCAGTCGCTGGTGTGAACGGAGATTATTTTAATACCTCCAGCGAGGGTGCCCCGATTGGTGGACAAGTATCGAAGGGAGTATTGATGTCTACTCCGTCTGATTTAACGGGGATGTATGCTTTTGCAGTAACCAAGGACGGTTCCCCAATGGTGGAGCAGTTTACCTTTGAAGGAACAGTAAAAGCCGGGGATGGATCAACTTTCCCTTTAGCGGGGATGAATAAGGCTTCGTATTCGCCTGAAACGAGTGGAAGCAGCTATAGTCATTCCAACGCTATGTATATTTATACATCTGCCTGGAAGGCAATTGAGCGGCCGAAAAACAGCTCAACAACGCCTACCGAGGTGTTGGTGCAAAATGGTGTGGTTACACAAATTTCCAACGACGCTACATTGAATATGACTGTGCCGCAGGACGGCTATATTTTACGTACTCACGGCAAAGCGGCCGATTATGTCAAAGCCCATCTGACAGTGGGAGAAACGGTAGAAACCAGCTATCATCTTCGTGTCAAATCGACAGGGAGTGAGGTGGATCCTTCCAATCTCCAGATGATGATTGGCGGACACACCATATTGGTGAATGACGGTCAGAAAACTTCGTTTTCCCGCAGTACAACGAGCATAGGCGGGACGAGGGCGCGGACGGCTTTGGGATATTCTCGTGACAAGCGTTACGCTTATGTCATTGCCGTTGAGAAGAACGGGAACAGCGTTGGTGTATCCCTGAGTGAGCTGCAAACGCTGATGAAAGATATCGGTGTCTGGAAGGGTATGAACCTGGATGGCGGCGGCTCCACCACGATGGTAACCCGCGATTTGGGGGATACGACAGCAGGGCTTACGTTCAATACGGAATACGGTACGGAGCAACGGAGCGTCGTGAACGGTGTGGGTGTGTACACCAGTGCGCCTAAAGGGACGCTCAAAGGCTTCACGATTAAAGGCAATAAAACGCTGCTTATCGGTCAGACCGGAAGCTATTCTTTTAAAGGCTATGACACCTACTACAATCCGTTCGATACCTCGAATGTACAAGTGACGTGGAAATCGAGCAATCCGTCTGTGGTGTCGGTGAGTGGTGGGGTTGTGAAGGGGGCCAAACCAGGAACAGCTACGTTGACGGCGTCCAGTGGCTCAGCCAGTGCTACAACCAAGGTTACTGTGCTGGGAGCAGATGAAATTTCATCACTTACAGCAGGCAGTGGGACAGGATCGCTTACGGCAGGAGCTAAAATTGCGGTTCCGGTAACTGCAAAGACGAAAGACGGCCAGAGCGTCAGCATTTCGTCAGATGCGCTCAAATGGGAGTTCATCGGCTTCAAGGGAAGTGTTAAGGACAATCAGCTTACAGTAAACACGGTGGATGCGGGTGTGAAAACGGGCTATGCCATCGGTCGCTACGATGGTTTCAGCGCGGTCGTCTTCCTGTCTGCTGGCGGGGCGAGCACAAACAACTGGGAGAACTTCGAAAATGTTTCGTATCCGGTTGACTTTACTTCGAATGTGGAAGGCGTTACCGGCACAGCGGCTGTTGTACAAGGAGATGGCGACCATGCCAATTCCAAAGTGCTTGAGCTGAACTACGACATGACGAACGGCAGTGGTAAAATGTATGCCTACGCCCAGTTGAACGGTACAACTGGCAAAACGCTCGAACAAGCGGCTACATCCATCTCGATTGATGTTAGAGGGGATAAGAGCCTGAACTGGTTGCGTGCGGAGCTGGAAGATGCCCAAGGCAAAACGGCATATATAGACCTGGCCAAAGTGATTGACTGGAACGGCTGGAAAACAATTAACGCAGACATGAGCGGTTTGAATATTTCATATCCGGCGAAGCTCAAGCGCCTGTATGTAGTCAATGTGGCAGAAGGTCAGGATGAGCGCGCTAAGACGGGTAATATTGCTTTTGATAATATTTCTTTTAATACACCGGGAACGGTCGGAACCGAAGGACTCAAAAAAGGAACGGCTCAAATGACAATCGGACAAAAGTCAATGACTGTGAACGGGACGCCAACAACAATTGATGCGGCTCCGATGACCCGCAACGGCTCAACGTATGTGCCGATCAAGTACGTGCTGGACGCTTTTGGCGGGCAAGCCAAGTGGAACGCAGGCGATCAGCGGATTACGATTATGCGTGGTGGTGTGCTGATGGATTTGACGGTGGGTAAAAAAGAAGTCGTCCTGAACGGCAAGCGTCAGAGCACTGATGTAGCGCCCATTGTGTTAGGTGGTAGGACTTTAGTCCCATTAAGACTCGTGTCAGAGCAGTTAGGAATGGCTGTAAAATGGGAACAAGAAACGAAGACCATTACCCTCCAGTCATGATATGGTATGATATATACTTGAAATGCTAGGATTGGAGTAGAACATTTGTGGACTTTCAAGCCGATATCATAGACCGAGTCATTAAGAATGCCATCCAGGTGATGGAGAACAGTAAATATCAGATGTTCGAAATTTTGGACACGGCCCGGACCGAGCTGCTCACATTAAATCAGGAACTCCAGAGCGTCCTGAAGGAAACGGCGGAAACGATTGAAAAGGTGGACCAGTTGGAGATGAACTATCGGCGGTCCCGTATTCGGCTGACTGAGGTCAGCCGAGACTTTGTCCGCTATTCGGAAGAGGATATCAAGCAGGCTTACGAGAAAGCAACACAGCTTCAACTCGATGTGATGATCTTTCGCGAGAAGGAAATGTACCTCAAGGCCAGAAGAGATGATCTTCAAAAGCGGGCTAAAAGTGTCGAGGCCTCTGTCGAGCGGGCCGAAACCATCGGTTCGCAGATGGGCGTCGTGCTGGAATACTTGTCTGGTGAGTTGGGACAAGTAACGCGGATCATCGAATCGGCCAAAAACCGGCAGTTTATTGGTCTGAAAATTATTTTAGCCCAGGAAGAGGAGCGCAAGCGGATATCCCGTGAAATTCACGATGGACCTGCACAGCTTCTTGCGCATCTAGTGCTTAGGACGGAAATTGTGGAAAGAATGATCGCTAAGCAGGAATTTAAGATGGTCCAGGACGAAATAGTAGACTTGAAGAAACAGGTTCGCTCCAGTCTTGAGGAAATGCGAAAGGTTATTTTCAATCTGCGTCCTATGGCCCTGGATGACTTGGGACTTATTCCGACGCTCCGGAAATATGTGCAGGATTTTGAAGAGAAAACGAAGATTAGATCGCTTTTTGAAACAAGGGGCAAGGAACACCGTCTCTCTTCCGCGATGGAAGCAGCCATTTACCGTCTGATCCAAGAAGCTTTGACCAACGCTGCCAAGCATGCTTATCCTACCTATGTGCTTGTTGAGATTACTTATCAGGCGCAGCTTGTAAAAATCGTGGTGCAGGATAACGGTCTGGGCTTTAAGCCAGAGCTTTTTCAGCAGAAAAGCAAAGATCATGGACATTTTGGTCTGATTGGTATGCGGGAAAGGGTTGAACTGCTCGAGGGGAGAATGGAGATCGAATCAGCTGAGAATCAAGGCACCAAGATAGTGATTCATATCCCAACCAACGTGGAAAAGGGAAAGGAGTAACAACATGGAAAATCAGGAAATTAGTAACGCACCCATTAAAGTACTCTTGGCGGACGATCATCAGTTGTTCCGTGAAGGGCTTAAACGTATTTTGAATATGGAGGACGACATTGAGGTCATCGGTGAATGTGGCGATGGTATTCAGGTGTTGGAGTTCTGTAATGTAGAGAAGCCGGATATCGTTCTGATGGACATTAATATGCCTATTGAAAACGGTGTGGAGGCAACTGAAAAACTGCGTGAGATGTTCCCCGATGTCAAAGTTATCATTCTGTCCATCCATGATGATGAAAGCTATGTATTCGAGACGTTGCGCAAGGGAGCTAATGGCTACCTGTTAAAAGATATGGAGGCCGAGTCCCTCATTAACGCGATTCGCTCTGTACATGAAGGGTATGCGTTTATTCATCCGAAGGTAACGGGTAAACTCATTCAGCAGCTCCGTCGGATGACGTACCTGAATGAAACCGGGGCTATGGCTGAAGGTCATACCAAGGAAGCTGGCGTGAAGTTCGTCGCAGGCGAAAATAACCCGCTGACCCGTCGTGAGGCTGAAGTGCTGCGCTTAATGGCAGAAGGCAAGAGCAACAAGATGATCGGTGAATATTTATTCATTAGTGAAAAAACGGTCAAAAACCATGTCAGCAGTATTTTGCAAAAAATGGAGGTTGATGACCGGACACAAGCGGTTATTAACTCAATCAAATACGGATGGGTTACGCTGTAAAGTGTAGTCTTTGAAACCCAGTACATAACCGTGACACCTCTTCCTGCTATACGGCATATATTGTCGCTATAGGAGGAGGTGGAACCTTCGTGATGGCTCATTTGGTTTGGATATTGCTTATATATGGTCTGGGAGCCGCAGTCGTGCATCTTATGTATATACGGCAGGCGGTTCAAGCTTATCGCAATGGCGATGATGTGTGTGCGTTATCTTCGGATCAACGGCCGACCCGTTATATTGTCATTACTTCTAATGACGGAGAACGTGTGGAATGGGTGATGCGTTCATTGAGCATACTTGCCTGGTTACGTCGGAGGCCGCTGCATGTGACGGTACTGGATGATGAATCCGAGGACGATACGCTGCCGATTCTTACACGGATGATGCGTTACAGCCATATGGATGTCTCGGTCATTTCATATCGTTTTTCACCGGGAAACCCGGTTTTACCGAGGTCAGGCGGTGAAAAGCAGGTTGTTATTGACCTCAGAACAGCCAACCCGTTGGTGGATGCTCCACTTGTTCGTTAATGACAAAGTATTGTGGACATTACGGTCGAAACCGGATATAAATGTTTATAAGGAATTGCATATGCAAGATAAAAGGGATTTCGCTGAAATCCTAATGATGTGAAGCACACTTCAGGCTATGAGCCATGGAAGTGTGCTTTTTTGTTGTTATAAGCAGAAGGGAAAATAAACACTTGAGCAGTGGAAGGGGTGCCAAATGAAAATTGCGGTATATGCGGTCAGGTATAGGGGGAAATGGGATATTCGCTTATCCGTGGATATTCGAGTAGATATGACATGGTGGCTGATAGGGAACGAGGGACAGGAGAATGCTGTCGAAAAATGGGTGATACTGGGGCGAGAGCTTCCATTGCCTTGGGGCGTCAAGCTGTGTGAAGTGTTCAGGGGATCACCGGACATGAAGCGACGGACAAGGGAGCAATGGTGGCAATACGTTCTCGCGCAGCTCAAGGATGAGCTGAATTCAGAGCCTTTTGATGGAGAGCAGAATTTGACCGGAGGGATCGATGCTATATGTATTTGGGATGGGCAGATGTTCCATCCAAGCAGCATGATGTTTGGGAGAGGGAGTGAGGAACGGAGAATGGCAGGAGTAACGTACCTCAGTCCAACAAGGGATTTTAACAGTGAAATCGAAAAACTGGATATGGAGTGTGTGGCACGACAAGCAGATATGCTGGCTGATTTGCTGTCAGGACGCCAGTTGCTCGTTCCGGAAGCTGAAGCGCTGTTGGCTGAGGTGGCGCCAGGTTTGGAGCGCGTTTGGCGCTCAGCTGCGCAGCTCGCGTACTTGCAAGGCCGGCTCAGGTTTGCTGCTGGCCTTGCACCACATACGCGCCGGTCCGCCGCGCGTGATCTCCTCCGCTGCAACCGTTGCGGCAGCGGGACGATGTACCGCACGGGCTGTGCATCGTGCGGACGCAGGGCGTGCGCCTACTGCGAGACGTGTCTCGCGCTGGGGCGCAGCCGTGAGTGCTCGCTGCTGCTGCGTGGTGCAGCGAAACCCGCCGTGCCGCGCACGGCGGACACAGCCTCGGCCGCGAAGCTTGACCGCTGGGGGCTGAGTCCTGCGCAACGCGCCGCCGCCGAAGCGGCGCTGCGCTTTTTGGCCGCACCGCCCGGTGGGGTGCGGGGGCGCTCCCGCCCGCAAAACCTCTGGCTCCGGCGGGCGAGCTACTGCGGCGTGGCATGGCTGCACGCCGGGGGTCAAGCCCTGCTGCTGCGCCGCAGGGCAATGTCCCTGCCCGCGACAGCAGCAGCGGGCGTTCTTCGCCAACAACTGGCGAAGGTGTATGGCACATGCCTGGCGTCGGAAGTAAGGCCGATGCCGCGGCAGAGCGATTTTTACTCTGGGCCGTGACTGGCGCAGGCAAGACGGAAATGATGTTTCCACTCCTGCAACATGTGCTGGAGCATGGAGGAACGGCGCTTGTAGCGACACCGCGTCGGGATGTGGTACTGGAATTGGCGCCCCGTTTGGCAACCGCCTTTCCCCATGTAAGCATGGTGACCCTCTATGGAGGCAGTGATGAACGCTGGCAAGGGGGGCAGCTGACACTTGCAACAACTCATCAGCTTCTGCGTTATCGTCAGGCTTTTGATCTGGTTGTCATTGACGAGATTGACGCGTTTCCTTATCACAATGATCCTATGCTCGCCTTTGCCGCACAGGCTGTGTGTAAGCCGGAGGGGAAATTTATTTATTTGTCTGCTACTCCACCGATACTATTGCAAAAAGAGGCTGCACGGGGCCTATTACCGCACGCCAAGGTTCCCGTTCGTTTTCATCGTCATCCACTGCCTGTCCCATTCCGTTTGGAGACTGCTTCGGTGAAGCATTGGCTGCAAAAAGGGCGGCTTCCTGCATCCCTGATTCAACGCTTGTTCGCATCCATACATCGCGGTGCTCAGGTTTTCCTGTTTGTAACACGAATCTCACATATTCAGTCTCTAGTACAATTGTTGATCAAACGCCTGCCTGATATCCCAATTGCGGGCACTTCATCCCAGGATGAAGAGCGAAACGCTAAGGTACGTTCCTTTCGGGCAACTGAAATACGTGTACTGGTCACAACCACTATTTTGGAGCGCGGTGTGACGGTTCCACGAAGTGATGTGTATGTACTGGACGCGGATAGCAGCCTTTTTGATGAAGCCTCTCTGGTACAAATGGCTGGTCGAGCAGGTAGGTCGAAGGATGACCCGTGTGGAAGCGTCGTTTTTACATCTCCCCAATGGACTCGCGGCCAAAAGAGGGCGATTAGACAAATTAAGCGCATGAATACACTAGCGCGAAAAAAGGGCTATCTACAGGAGGTAAAGCATTAAATGCGTAAAATAAAAAAAACTTTTTTTGAAAATGTGAAACCTGATGCTATATTGACACGTAAACTACCAAGAAAGGTGCATTTTGTATGAAAATGATGCGCAGAGTTCAACTTTTATTGAATTGGCTACTTCGGCGTCAGTCGGAAACATGTATCGCTTGTGGAATTCACACTGGGAGTTTTTCCGAGTTTCCCGGGATTTGTACTTCTTGTTCGGCTCAAATTCCCTGGATTCACAACATTCGATGTGTTCATTGTGGACGCTCGACATTTTGCCCTGATTGTGTAAGGTCTGACCGGACAGTACGCTACTATGTGTGTAATCGGAGTGCGACTAGCTATACGCCTATCATGAGAGAGTGGATTGGGCAGTTTAAGTACCGCGGAAATGAAAAGTATGGTCCACCGCTCGGCGAGATGATGCATCGGGCTTATCAGGCTATGAGATATGAGTTTGCTGGTCTGGAATATTTCCGTTTCCATCGGTCTCTGCGGAGTGTGAATTTGGTGACATGTGTTCCGGTAAGCGATACTCGATTGACAGAGCGAGGTTTCAATCAGGCTCAAATTTTGGCGGAGGAGCTTGCCAGGCGGAATAAGCTGCCCTTTTTACCTTTACTTGCTCGTCCACAAGATACTGGGAAACAAAGCTTCAAAACAAAAAAAGAACGCACAGACACAATGTATAATGCGTTCTCTGTTGTGCCAGGTATGACGGAGTTAATTAAGCATTTTGTTTTAAACGGTGACTTTCAACACAAAATGGAGAAGCATAAATATGTTACTGTTTTGCTGGTGGACGATATTTATACAACTGGCAGTACTTTACAAGCGTGTGCGCGTGTTTTAGGGGAAAAGGCATCCGAAGAGGGTATACATATGACCATTTTTTGTCTGACTTTGGCAAGGTCATAAGCCTGAATTTCATGTCCCCTTTACGAGAGTTTTGGTTTAGAGCCAGGAAAAAAGGTTCATATCGTTCCGAGAAAAGCCCAAATGCTAGAGCAGAGAAGCCTTTTAAACCGCACAATAAGCAAGATTTGACAACGAGATAGAGAGAGGTATATAATAAAAATATAGACACAAACTAAAAGTAAGGAAGTGAGGGATGAAAACAGAATATTTCAATTTAGAGGTTGATTTATTTGGAAAATAGGAGTACAATTTCTATCTGTTGATAGCTAACATGGTTTGGTAATAAATGATTAGCTAACGACAACAGAGCGGACATTGGGAGTGTCTCGCTCAGTAGTAAAGCAGTTAATTAAAATTTGACTTAAAAAAGAGGAGAGAAAAAATCATGAAAAACGTAATGAAAAAAGTAGCAGTATCTAGCATGTTGGCAGTTAGTTTAGGTGCAGTATCTCTGTTGAGTCCACTTGCATCTGGCAATGCACTGGCAGCATCCGGACAAGAGCGCAATAAAGATACAGCAGAACTACAGGAAATGATTAAACAACAAGAAGCAGCACAAAGAGCATTCGAAGCAAAAGTTTTCGGAATCCAAGCAACTGAAAATGCTACAACCACAACACCAGCTCAACCAGCTACTGAGAACAACAATCAAGCAACTACAGCGCCAACAAATACAACTGTAACACCAGCTACTGTAAATACAATCACAGTAAGTGTTCAAGATGGCGATACGCTGACTTCCATTGCTGAAAAATACGGTGTAACTGTTGAAGAACTGCTTAAAATCAACAACCTGATTAAAGTAGGCCAAGAACTGCAAGTTCCACAAACAAACACTAATAAATAATTCATTATAAATTCATAATAAAATGTTTTTATTAAACCAAGTGTTTGACTACAGTATACGGGAAGGCCTCTATTAAAACAATGCTTTTTTGAATAATTATTTGTGAAATAGCATGTTTTTTTGGACTGCAAATTTTCAATGGTGCGTCTACACTTATCTTCAGATAGATTTTAAGCTGGGATGATGTTTGTCGCATTGATATAATGAATACCCACACTCCATGTGCGGAGCATTCGTATGGGCGCCGTCCCCCCGGATTTGTAGCAGTTACTTGGTGGCATTCGGGGCACAGGTAAACATGAATTCTTCTGAGGATTGTTTCGCCCGGTTTTTCCCTCATCTTGATTCGTATATCTACATTCATTTATACTCATATACAGCTATTTTAATTATAGTGAAGCGCTATTCCCAGAATAACCGGAATGGCGCTTATTTTATTTTAATCTAAAAACCTGAGCGTTGTATGACGATAAATAGACACATGCATTAGATTGATCTGGGAGAAATCATTTGTCTCCTTAGGTTACATGCGATTTGCATATCTATATATATAGATGTAAGGAAAGATTTGATGTTAGGTTATGGCTCCATTAGCTGGTATGGGATTAAATGCTTAGATTTCTCGGTGCCCTTCCTAATACAGAGTATGTTAAGCATTTTGTACCTTTATTATGATATCGTACAAAATGTGCAATTGTGTAAAATCTATCACTCTTTTTTGAAAATATTCGCTAGACGAGGCTCTTAGGTATAAGGTAATGTAAGGATGCACTAATACAAGACCGGAAACAGGAAAGGGGCGCTGCAGAAGATGAACTTGGATAACTGTCCTCGCTGTGGAAAGCTGTTTATTATGAATGTTAGAGGAATCTGCCAAAACTGTATTAAAGAAATTGAGCTTGAATACGAGCAATGCGTCAAATATATACGTGAAAATAAGGGGATTCATATGCATGAGCTTTCGGAGGCTACCGGGATATCCGTTAAGCAAATTACGACCTTTATACGTGAGGGACGTATTTCCATTGCTAATGCGCCTAATATGACGTATCCTTGCGAGGTATGTGGGACACCGATTCGGGAAGGGCATATGTGCGATTCTTGTCGAACACGTCTGACCAAAGACCTGCATCAGGCCGCCAGCGAAAGCAGCAAGCAGGATCAGAGTAATGGTATGGGTTCAGGTACCTACAGTGCGATTGATAAACTTCGCGGAAAGTAGTACAAGGGAATTAAAAACGAATTCAGCTATTCAAAAAGTTTCAAATACCGCCGATAATCTTTATAGAGCTTATCGGTTTTTTTATTTTTAGCAAACATGCACAAAATAAAGAAGTAAGACATAATACGAACCATGTTCGACGCTATGTCGTCTGATACATTCTGACCATTTCAAATAAATAAGGAAGGTGGAAGTTATGAAAATTAACGAGACCAACCGCATCGGAGCCATTAACCCATATCAACGGAATATTGAAGCAGGACGCCAAGAGGAACAAAAGAAATCCCGTCGCAAGGACGAGGTCTCGATTTCCCCGGAAGCGATGGAAATGCTGAACCGTAGCAGTGACGCAGACCGCGTTAAAAAGATTCAGGAGCTTAAGCAGCAAGTAGCTTCCGGAACCTACCGTGTGGATGCTGACAAAATTGCAGAGAAGCTGTTACCTTACTTCAAACAGTCTTCCGAAAGCTAGGTGAAGGATATGCCTTTAGAGCGCCTGATTGATGTGTTGGAGGACCTCAGAGTGTCACATCAGCAATTAATTACATTAGGAGAGCAGAAAAAAGATGCGCTGATCTCCAATCGGGTGGAACAGCTTATCGCTGTCATGAATCAGGAATCGAAGCTTTCCAAACACATTGAGCAGTTGGATGAACAACGCATGCAGGCTGCATATGCATTTTTGCAGGAACGTGGCATTAAGTCCAGGTTGAACCTCAATATTACGGAATTGTCACGTCTCGTTTTTGATCTAGAAGACAAGCAGCGGCTCCTTGATATTCAAAAAAATTTGGCGGATACCCTTCAAGAATTGAAGGAACTAAATGAGTTGAATCAACAGCTTATACAGCAGGCGATTTCCTATATCGATTTTTCCATTGAGAGTATGTCATATTATGCGGAATCGGAAGCGACTTACCAGCGCCCAGCTGATAAAAGTATATCAACTGTGACGGCGGGCCTATTTGATACACGCGCCTAATAGAAGGAGGAAAACATGGTCTCAACATTTCATGGTATAGAAACAGCCAAAAGAAGCTTAAACACACAAACGGCAGCATTAAATACAACCGGACACAATATTTCCAATGCCAACACAGCCGGTTATTCCAGACAAGTGGTCAGCATGAAAGCCTCTGAATCTATGGAGGCGTATGGCTTGAACCGTTCTGTTGTAAGAGGTCAGATGGGTACAGGGGTTGAATTTACCGCTATTGAGCGTGTTCGTCAGACATTTCTGGATGACCAGTACCGTAACGAAAGTTCTTCTCAAGGTGGCTGGGATATCCGCTATGATACGCTGAACAAGCTTGAGACCATTATGAACGAGCCCTCGGATACGGGGATCCGCAAGGTCATGGATAACTTTTGGGATGCATGGTCTGATCTAAGCCAGGACCCTCAGGATGTCACGAATCGCAAAATTGTAAAAGAGACTACGCTTGCTCTGACAGATGCTATGAATCAGGCCAGCAAACAGCTGGATGCACTCAGTTCTGATTTGACTAGTAACGTTACACTAAAAACAACTGAGATGAACTCATTATTGCAGTCTGTAGCGGATTTGAACGGTAATATTTATAAACTGGAGCAAATTGGAGATAATCCGAATGATTTACGGGATCAGCGGGATTATGCGATTGATCAGTTGTCCAAACTTGCGAATGTGCAGGTAACTCAGCTGGATAACGGCTATCAGGTAACGGTGGCCGGACAAGTAGCTGTTGCGGGTACAGAGGTAACTGCTATTACGGCGGCTGGTCTTGAGGCTGCATATCAGGGGGGGACTTTAACCGGCGGAGAAGTATACGGTATGATTCTATCCCGGGATAAATATGTAGCGGATTACAAGAGTCAGATGGACCAGTTGGCTAATACGCTGGCAAATGGCAACATTGAAATTACTTTGCCCGCAGGTACAGTTCTACCCGAGGGAACGGTACTGAATTCGGGTGTCAATAACACAGCAGTTACTTACTCGAATGCGAATAACAATAGAACCTTGACAGCCGATTTGAAGGTAACCGTACAAGGGATTAATGGTCTTCATCAGCTAGGGTACACGCTTAGTGGTACGACACCGGAAAAAGGTGGAGCGTTTTTCACCTCCAAAGATGGGGCTGCCATTACAGCAGGTAATATTACGCTGAATAAGGATATTCAAGATGATCCCAATAAAATTGCCAGCTCTTTGCGGGTGGATGGAACGGGTACGGCGAATGAGAAGGTAACCATAGGTAACAATGCTTTGGCATTGACTATGGCGAGCCTGAAAAATGTGAAGTTTGGCTTTAATACCACTCAAGCCCAGACTACCACGGTTGATGACTTCTTCAGTTCAATCGTAGGACAATTGGGTGTCCAAACCAAGGAAGCAGAGCGACAATCACAAAATGCACAACTGTTGACCGAGCAAGTGGACATGAACCGTCAGTCGGTCAGTGGGGTGTCATTGGATGAAGAAATGTCCAATATGATCAAATTTCAGCATGCTTATAGTGCAGCCTCTCGGTTCATGACTACATTTGACCAACTGTTGGACAAGCTGATTAATGGTACAGGCCGCGTAGGTCTCTAGTATAATGAGAAGGTGGAGTAAGGTATGCCAATTCGAGTAACCTCAGGGATGACCAATATGCAACTGCTCAGTAACCTGAATCGGAATAACAATAATATGGGCAAGATGGAGAACCAGATTTCTACAGGTCGTAAGTTGAATAAGCCTTCAGATGACCCAGTAGGAGTAACTTATGCTCTACGTTATAGAGCTGAACTAGCATCAAATGAACAATACAAGACTAATTCAGATGCAGCTATAAGCTGGTTAGATTTTACTGATACGACTATGCAACAGGCCAGTGATGTAATGAAGCGGCTTAAAGAGCTGACAGTTCAGGCTTCAAGTGAAACACTTCCTCAATCCGCCTTGGATTCGATTAAACTGGAAGTTGACCAACTAAAAGAACAAATGATGAACATTGGTAACAGCCAGCTTCGTGGGAAGTATGTTTTCAATGGGCAAAATTACGATCAGGCACCGTATCAGCTATCAGCAACCGTCACGAGTTATGATCAGATTAATCCGGATCAAGGTGCCGTCAGTTATGCGATCGGGGACCAAGATGCATTTCGGGTAAATACATCAGGCAGTGATTTTTTCGGAAAATCAACAGAAGCTGATAATGTTTTTAAGGTCATAGATTCGTTATCTGCTGCATTAACCAATGGGAATAGTACGGCAATATCAAGTCAACTTTCAAGCATTGAATCCCGTTTTACCAAAATGCAAACAAGTTTGTCTGAAGTAGGTGCGCGTACAAATCGGGTTGAATTGGTACAATCTCGTTTGGATGAACGTAATTTGAATCTGACAACACTTCAAGCCAAAACAGAGGATGCTGATGTTGCCAGCCTGATGATTCAAGCTACATCTGCTCAAACTATTTATGAGGCTGCTTTGAAATCATCTGCCAAGATCATGCAGCCATCTCTGATGGACTTTATGAGTTGATTTTTGTCTTTGACATTTGCAACTTGAAGCTATGGACGAATGGTCCGTAGCTTTTTTGTTACTATTTATAGGAGGAGTTACTAATGACCCCAAAACAGAAATTAGATGAAGGAAAGCAAGATGCAAACACCATTCTTTATGTGTTTCCAAAAGGAATACCTGGCTTTGAACAACTTCGAGAATTTCAACTACAGGAGCATAATGAATTATTTAGTCTTTTCAGTGCAGTAGAGCAGCCTGCTACAATTTTCATTACTGTAAATCCATTTGATTTCTTTGATAATTATGAATTTGAGCTGTCTGATGATGCTCTTGAGGACATTGGAATTACCAATCAAGAACAGATAGCAGTACGATGTATTTGCACATGGAACAGTGATCAATCCAAAACAACGGTTAATTTGCTTGCGCCTTTAATTTTTAACATTGAACAACAAACAGGGAAGCAAATTGTTTTGCAGAATACAGACTATACAATTAAGCATCCATTATGGAATGGAACAGAGTCCAGCAAAGGCGGTGAGTCCTGATGCTCGTATTGACGCGTAAAAAGGGTGAATCCATTGTGATTCAGAATGATATCGTCATTACTGTTCTTTCCGTCGAAGGGGATAATGTTAAAATTGGTATTTCTGCTCCTAAGGATATCGATATTTACCGAAAAGAAGTCTTTGAAGCTATTCAGCAAAATAACCAAAGTGCAGTTATGGATTCGAATGCCATTCAAAGTGCAATGTTGGAGATGGATAAGAGAAAGTCCTGATTCACCAATAATAGCGGAGCATATTCATTGAGGAGGGCCGACACAAGTAAAGTGTCGGCCTTTGTTTGACTAGATTTTATGTTAAATTATCTGGAACAGTAATTGATATAACCATGTACTCCACCGTTTATCGTAATATAGAAGATCTCCACTTGGGTGGTTTCGGAAGTTTGATAGCTTAAGTATAGGCGTGGACAGGTCGGACTTGGATAAAGTAATCATTGCGTAAAATGTGAGTGGTAAATCGAAATAACCAGGTCGTAAACTTCTAAGAAAATATTTCAAAAAAAATCGAAATGCTATAAACAATTCTCATCATAGAGTCGATATATATTTTAGAGCGGTAATTCTTCAGGGCGGCCGACCTGTGAAGACGCTTATACCACAAGGACGTGGGAATCAAACCATTTCAGGGAGGAAATATAAAATGATTATCAATCACAACTTACCTGCAGTAAATACACACCGTAACATGCAATTGAACAACACGGCAGCAAGCAAAAACATGGAAAAATTGTCTTCGGGTCTGCGCATCAACCGTGCAGCTGACGATGCTGCTGGTCTCTCCATTTCCGAAAAAATGCGCGGTCAAATCCGTGGTCTGGAACAAGCACAACGTAACGTTCAAGACGGTATCTCTTTCGCACAAACAGCTGAGGGTGCAATGAACGAAGTATCCTCCATGTTGACTCGTATGAAAGAACTGGGCGTTCAACAATCCAATGATACTTACAGTGCTGGCGATAAATCCAACATCAAAGCAGAGCTTGGTCAATTGGGTCAGCAAATTGACGCAATCCTGTCAAACACTAAATTCAACGGTATTGCAATTTCCGGTGGATCAGGTGTGAAAATCCAAGCTGATGATGACAAGTTCGTAATTACTATTAAAGGTATTAGTTCTGCTCGTTTCAGAGGTCTTACTTCTGGAGTTAAGTTGTCTGCTACAACAGCTGCAATTGAAGCGGTTGCTAAGCAACGTGCAAACTTGGGTGCTATGCAAAACCGTCTGGAATACACTTCCAACAACTTGGGCACAACTGTTGAAAACCTGACAGCTTCCGAATCCCGTATTCGTGATACTGACATGGCAAAAGAAATGGTTACTTTGTCCAAAAACAACATCTTGCTGCAAGCTTCGCAATCCATGCTGTCACAAGCGAATTCCGCGCCACAAGGCGTACTGTCGTTGCTGCGTTAATTTTAAACGACAGCAGTTACAAAAAAAGATCCTGCTTTTCGCAGGATCTTTTTTTTGTTTTTATTTTAGCTTTTTCGTAAATAATTGCACTCATTTACCGATATATAATGTATTGGCATTTCAAATACAGAACGGTTTTATTGTGTCTAAAACTATGAATGGAGGTTATTCTATGGACTCGATGATCCCCTCTAGCACTGGAAATCTGTTGCCGATTCAGCCATCAGCAGGAATACAACGTGGAGCCCCTTCAGATGCAGAAACGAATTATTCTGTTGCACAAGATGCTGTCCAAACAACCAATATAGGTGGTACAGCGCAGAAACAGCCGACACATGAGGAAGCAGTTTTGGAGCTGCAGAAAGCAATTGATGCTATTCAAGGCCCACAGAAGACACTTGAGATCTCTGTGCATGAGAAGACACATGCCATCATGATAAAAGTGATGAACAAGGAAACGGGAGATCTGATTCGTGAGGTACCTCCCGAGAAAATTCTGGATATAGCCGCTAGAATGATGGAAATTGCAGGAATCATTATTGATAAAAAAGTATAGGGGGATATACAATTATGGTAACCAGAATAAGTGGCCTTGCCTCAGGGATGGATATTGATGCAATGGTCAAAAAGCTGATGACTGCTGAGCGTGTACCGCTCGATAAGCTGAATCAACAAAAGCAGCTAATGGAATGGAAACGAGAAAACTATCGTGAGTCCAGTACTAAAATTGTTTCATTTCTACAAGATAAACTGACGACATTAAGCCGTACTGCTTCGATGAATCCACAGAAAGTAACAGTAACGGGAAACAGTGACGCGTTGACTGCATCGGCTTCATCGTCTGCCAGTGGAGTATTGGATATCTCGGTAACAAATCTTGCTACTGCCGGAAGATCTGTCTCAGACAGCTCATGGTCTGAAAAGGCAAGTACTGAGCTTGCATTTGCCGATGGGGCAGCTCGTACGGTTCAGGTTGGTGAGGCCACCATTGATGTGGATGCCAACGAAACGATTGAATCGTTTGTCAAAAAAATTAATGATAACAGTAAGGCTGGAGTAACTGCTCTGTATGATGCCAAGTCTGGTTTGTCATTAACAAGTAAAGCCACCGGTTCCCAAGCACTCAATATTGATTCCCAAATTAGCAATGAGTTTAAACTGTCTTCAACGAACGGAACCGATGCTGTGCTAAAGGTAAATGGACTTGAAGTCAAAAAGTCATCTAATAATTTTTCCATTAATGGCATTGATATTACGCTGAAGGCAGCCGGTGGTGCTGCGACAAGGATCGAAGCTACCAAAGATACCGATAAGATCGTCGAAAATGTTCAAAGTTTTGTCGATGCATATAATGATGTTCTCGCTACACTCAATGGCAAGGTTAGTGAGGAGAGATTTAAAAAATATGCTCCCCTTACGACGGAACAAAAAGCGGATATGAGTGATGATGAAGTCAAGCTATGGACAACGAAGGCCAAGAGCGGCATGCTTAGAAACGATCCTATCCTGCAGGATACGTTATCTGAAATGCGTAATGCCATGATTCAAGGTGTAGATATCGGCAGAGTTGATGCAAATGGTAAGAATAAGCCCTTAATGATGTCTGAGCTTGGAATCACTACAGGCACGTATGATACCAAAGGCAAGCTTATTTTGGATGCAGACAAATTGCGGGCAGCGGTTGAAAAAGATCCGGATGTTATCACGAATTTTTTTGGAAAACAGGATCCGAGCACCGCGCTAACTAATAAATACACACAGCAAGATGGTGTTATTGCTAAACTTAAAAAGATTTCGAATACCTCACTTCAAAGAATGGCCGATACAGCGGGTACTTCAAAAGTTAGTAAGGATCTAACCTCCTCATTTCTTTCTACGAGCACAATGGGAGAGCAATTATCGAGCCTTGATCGTCGAATCAGTGATATGACTAGCCGTCTAACGATGATGGAAACCAACTATTATAAAAAATTTACCGCGATGGAGACATCCATTAACAAATACAATAGCACATCTTCAAGTCTTACAAGTATGTTGTCATAAAGGAGGTTTTATAATTGATCCATACACCCTATCAGAAATACCGGCAGACTCAAGCACAAACTGCATCCAAGCCTAAACTGCTGATTATGCTGTACGATGGGGCTATTCGTTTCGTTCGTGCGGGGATTGAGGGGATAGAGAATAAGGATAACGAGAAAGCAAATAACAATTTGTGTAAAGCGCAAGCGATTGTGCACGAGTTGATATCTGCGTTGAATTTTGAGTATCCCATTTCTCATGACTTATTACGAGTGTATGAATATATGCTTCATGAACTGATCGAGGCTAATGTTCACAAGATAGCCGCTCCTGCACAAGAGGTGCTGGAACATTTGACTGATCTACGGGAAACTTGGTTGGAAGCCATGAAAATGCCTGGTGTAGTTGGTAGTGTGTGATGGCAGAATCTAATATGCGAGTACTCCTTGAAGAACTTCAGCATAAGACAGAAGCAGTGTTATCTAATCTTCTGAATTTAAGTGAGGAAGAGTTTGAACAGTTTGCAGATCAAAGGCAGTGCATTGTAGAACAGATGCAGTCCTTTCAACTATCGATAACGGAAAACGATAAGCAGAAAATTCGTGATATACTAAGTAACGATTCGGTAATCTTGCAGCGTATGCATGTACTTAAGGATGAGGCAGGTCACTGGATGGAGAAACGTGGAGCCATTCGTGTGCAGCAGCATGCATACCAGCAAGCTTACTCCATAGACAGTTTGTTTATTGATCATCGAAAATAAAAAATGCTTTATAGAACGTCCCTCATTCTGTTTAGAATGGGGGTATTTTTGTGAAAAGGTTCATTCCATTAAGAGTAAATCCGATATACTAATTAGCAAATATTAAATGTGAAACGGTGGTATGACCTTGTCTCAACTACAATTAAACCATACAATTTTAGAGCAACGTTTTCCTCATGTTATTACCAAAATAAAAAAAATATCGGATAATGAATTATCTACACCTTTGTTTAATGAACTCTTTGAAAGGGACACAGCTTGGCTTAATGCTGTTGAAGGGGTTATTGGAAACGGAAAAATCCTTTTTGTATATGGATTTGAGAGGGGCCTCAGCATTGCTGATCTCCTGGAATTGTATCCGAATCACTGGCTCTTTGTGTACGAGCCAGATGAGCAGCTTTTCCAGAAGGCAGTGACGGAGTATGATCTTAGTCTTTTGCTGGGGCACCCCAATTTGTACTGGCTATCTGTTGGTGAGTCACAGCTCAATATGATGTTTCATATGTTGAGTAGTTACATGATGGAGGATCTAGCATTCGTCGCACTACGTAAGTATCTATCAGATGATATGAGTACGCTACGTGAAGTAAAGGAAAAATTCAAGGAATACCGTCAGAGCTTTTTGGTAGATAAGTATACAGAGAATCGGTTTCGACAAGAATGGACTCAAAATTTTCTATACCATCTATCTGATGTACTATACACTCTTTCCATTGAGCGTCTTTTTCACGCTTTTGAGGGTGCTACGGCGGTGATTGTATCATCAGGCCCATCTTTACAGGAAGATATCGAATGGCTGAAAAAATTACGTCCTCATGTGCTGATTATTTCAGCAGGCTCCAGTATCCAGGCATTAATAAAGCATGGAATACAGCCTCACCTTGCTGTAATAATGGATGGTCATCCAGTCAATAAGAAAATCTTTGCTTCTTCTGCAACAAGGGAGCAGCCTTTATTGTTTACCTCCTCATCTTATTATGAAATCTCTGACCAGAACTGTGCGGAGAAAATTCATAGTATTATGAAAAGTGATGCTGTATCCCAATATTTCTTTGGACTCAGTAAAAAGGAACTCTTTATATCCCCTACAGAAACGGTTGCAGGAACGGCAATTCAAGCAGCAGCATGTCTAGGAGCTAAACGGATTATACTTGCAGGCCAGGATTTATCATTTCCTAATAACAAGTTTTACACAGATGGAATTGAACATTTTGCAGCCGAAACTATAGATAAGAAAGTGCAGGAAGCTCCTAAGAAAGTGCTGAATGTAAAAGGGACGTACAACACTACGGACGAGAGCTTCTCCCTGATGAAGGAGGGGCTCGAAAAGCTGATTATCGCACTTCCTAGGATTGAATTCGTCAATTCAACTCGAAATGGTGCAGTGATTGAGGGTGCTCCATTCAAACTGATGGAAGAGATATATAAATGGTTGGCTTCGGAATCTGTTGATCCTGATGCAATTGCCGATTTGATAAATAAAAAAAATATCGCTGTTGATATGAATAAGGTGCAGGATGTCAGAGACAAGCTGAGAGCGACACTTGAGGATCTTTCCAATGTACGCTCTGAGATTGCAGCAATTCACAAGCTTATGAATAAATTACGCGAATTTAGCCGTACTAAACCAGCAAAAGCTCAAAGCATGGTGGAGTCTATAGAGCAGATGTGGGGATTGATAGCCAACAGGGAGTGGTTCTCACCTATATTTGAGTCCATTATGCCTATCGAAATTGCGCGTTTTGATCAGGTGCTCCCTTTTATTGTGACAGAACATCAGTTGACGCGTAAGTCTGATCTAATTTATGAGCATCTGGGTAAGATGCTACAGGACATCACAGCACAAATCCCAATACTTGAAGAAATGCTATTGGAATCGATTCAACGTGTGGACAGAAGATCAAACAGCGATGCATTGACTCAAAAATCGATAAACTAATTGTCTTACACTCCGGAGGTTATTATGTTTACCAACAAGATTGTACTGGTTACGGGCGGCACAGGTTCGATTGGAAGCGAAATTGTACGTAATATTTTATCGTATAACCCTAAAGCCTTGCGGATTTTTAGCAGGGATGAGAGCAAGCAGTTCGATCTGCAGCAGGAGCTAAAAGAATATACCAATGTCCGTTATCTGATCGGTGATATCAGGGACAAGCAGAGACTGAGTTATGCGATGGAGGATGTGGATTATATTTTTCATGCTGCTGCTCTCAAACATGTGCCTGCCTGCGAATATAACCCTATGGAAGCAGTGAAAACAAATGTTATTGGTGTACAGAATCTAATTGAGGCGGCTATTGAGCATAATGTAGAGAAAGTAGTAGCCATCAGCACAGATAAAGTGGTAAATCCAACGAATACAATGGGTGCTACAAAGTTACTATCAGAACGTTTGATTTCAGCGGCCAACTTGTACAAAGGTAGCAAACGTACTGTCTTCTCATGTGTCCGCTTTGGGAATGTTATGGGCTCAAGGGGTTCTGTTATTCCGTTATTCCGGGATCAGATTGCTAAGGGAATCCCGGTGACTGTCACACATGCAGAGATGACTCGTTTTATGATGTCTATTCCTCAAGCCGCACAATTGGTCATAGATGCAGCGCACTATTCGCAAGGCGGAGAAGTGTTTGTGCTAAAAATGCCGATTCTTAAAATTACGGATTTGGCTCAATGCCTGGTTGATTCGTATGAAGAGGCGGTTGGTAAACCCTATCGTGGAGAAATCATTGAGACCGGGATCCGGCCGGGTGAGAAGCTATATGAAGAACTAATGTCGCTTGAGGAATCCGAAAGAGCGTTGGAGAATGGACAAATGTATATCATCCCTTCGTTATTTCACACAGCAGAGCAGGAATATGCAGGTTTTCAAAAGGCGATTCGTCAAGAATATTCTTCGATGACTGCACCACAGATTTTTCCGAAAGCTATTCGTGAGCTGATTGAACAGAATGGATTGGGTTTTACCATTGGTGCTGTATGATGGGCGATCACAAATGCTTGGCGATTATTCCTGCGCGTGGTGGATCAAAAGGTTTACCTGGTAAAAACATTAGATTGTTACATGATAAACCGCTGATTCAATATAGTATTGAGGCAGCGTTGAACAGTGGTTGTGTAGACGAGGTTGTAGTGACAACGGATAGTGAAGAAATTGCTCGTGTGTCAGGTCAGGCTGGCGCAGCAGTTCCGTTTATAAGGCCTGGTGAGCTGGCTACCGATGAGGCCAAAAGCATTGATGTATTGAAGCATGCTGTTGAATTCTATGAACAGACCAAGAATCAATTTTTTGATGTTATTATGCTGCTTCAGCCTACATCTCCATTGCGAAATGCCATCGATATTAAAGAAGCGTATACAATATTTTTAAGTAATCAGGCTGATTCACTGCAAAGTGTCACTTTGTCAGGAGTACAACCCTATCTACTTCGGGAGATGGATAACGGACAGCTTACGTCCTACCTGAAGGGTGAAAGAGAGCATTTGAGGAGGCAAGATCTAAAAGAGTTGTATGCTCTAAATGGAGCCATCTATATCGTAAAAAGAGATTTGTTGATGAGCAGTGGCACTCTGGTTGGACGTCATAATTGTGGCTACATTATGCCCAAAGAGCGATCTGTTGACATAGATGACGAGTTTGATTTAAAAATGGCAGAGTTTTTTTGGAGAGAATCCAACCACAAGGAATCCTCGCAGTAAGGAGGGAGTATATAACATGCAGAATTTCTTATCCAATAAGGGGAACCGCTCTATCTATATTATTGCAGAGGTAGGAGTAAATCATAACGGTTCATTGGAGCTTGCATTCGAATGTATTGACCAAGCGATCTTATGCGGTGCCGATGCGGTGAAATTCCAAACCTTTAAAAGCGAAAAACTGGTAACCAAGTACGCCCAGAAGGCTAATTACCAGACAGAAAATACCGGCTCCGCCGAGAGCCAACTGGACATGTTAAGGCAGCTTGAATTGAGCTTTGATGATTTTGTTCTTTTGAAAAAGTATTGTGAGGAAAAAGGAATAGATTTTCTCTCTACACCTTTTGATGAAGAAAGCGCTGAGTTTCTGAATTCAATTGATATCGATGCATTCAAAGTTGGATCGGGAGATATGAACAATATTCCCTTTCTTCAGAAGCTCGATAGCTATGGGCGCCCAATTATTTTATCTACCGGAATGTCCAATCTGGATGAAATTGGAGAATCATTACAAGCATTCGAAAAAAGTGAGGTGCTATTGCTGCACTGTACCTCCGATTATCCGGCACCTCTGGAAGACGTGAATTTGTTGGCCATGAGGACAATTTCTGAAACTTTTGAGAAGGTCACAGGATATTCGGATCATACGGCTGGTATTGAGATTGCTGTAGCGGCTTCTGCATTGGGAGCGAGAATTATCGAAAAGCATTTCACGCTGGATCGAACACTTCCTGGTCCTGACCATAAGGCTTCACTGGAGCCTGCTAATTTTTCAAAGATGGTTCTTGCGATTCGGAATGTGGAGCAGGCTCTGGGGGATGGAGTTAAAAGATGTATGCCCTCTGAGGAAAGTACCAGAGCAGTTGCAAGAAAAAGTGTTGTGATGGCAACACCTAAAAAGGCAGGCCAGTTGATAACTCAAGAAGACCTAGTCATCAAACGCCCAGGCACGGGAATAGCGCCTAAATATTATGCTGATTTAGTTGGCAAGCAGCTTTTAAAGGACGTACATGAAGATTACTTGTTGTCATGGGATGATGTGCAATGAAAAAAGTATTGGTGATTACCGGAACACGAGCCGACTATGGCATATATTACTCGATTTTGCGGGCCATTGAGGATGAACATGCTTTGGAGCTCCACCTGTTGGTTACAGGAATGCATTTATCCCCGCAGTACGGATATACATTGGACGCTATCCAAAAGGACGGATTTCGTGTATCCGCTAAGGTAGACTGTCTGCTGCAAGGAGCTACTCATGCCAACATGTCTCGCTCTATCGGAATAGCAATCATGGGAATGACGCAATCCATAGAAGCTTTGGAGCCAGATTTTGTCGTTGTATTGGGAGATCGGGGAGAAATGCTTGCAGCCGCGATTGTGTCCTCTCACATGAACATTCCGCTTGTTCATTTACATGGTGGCGAAGTATCCGGCACGATTGATGAGTCTGTTCGGCATGCGATCAGTAAGTTGGCTCACATTCACTTCGTGGCTACAAATGGAAGCAGAGAGCGCCTAATCAGGCTTGGTGAAGAACCGTGGAGAATTCATGTAGTCGGTGCCCCGAGAATTGAAACGATGATGAATACATCCTTGCCTGAGCTAGAGAGGACGAAACGTAAATACGATCTCAATATAGCTAACGATTATGTGTTGTTTGCTTACCATCCAGTCACCACGGAAGAGGCGGATATGAGCATGCTTGGTAAGATGCTAGAAGTTCTTTTGGCTGGCAAAAATGAGGTTATTTGTGTGATGCCCAATTCGGATGCTGGAGCTGATGCTATCGTAGATGTATATAATCGTTTTGCTGCAAGAGAGGGGATGCATATTGTAACCAGCTTTGAGCAGCTTGATTATCTGACGATGTTGAAGAATGCAAAAATATTAATTGGAAATTCTTCTTCGGGGATTATTGAGGCTGCTTCCTTTCATGTTCCAGTTATTAATATCGGAACTCGGCAGACAGGCAGAGAGCGTTCCACGAATACCATAGATATTGCTCAGAATGAGAAGGAACTCTCCATTGCACTGGAACATGCGCTATCCGCTTTATTTCAACAAACGGTTGCCAATTCAAGCAATGTGTACAGTAAGAAGGGCACAAGTGCACGTATCGTTGATGTATTAAAAAGTACGGTTAAAACAGATGAGCTTATCCAAAAAACGATTACCTATTAGGGAGATGATGGCATTTGAGCTACATCGTTTTCGGAGCAGGCGGGCATGGCAAGGTAGTTGTAGATATTTTACGTTCCTGTCAAGAAACAATTGCTGGTATGATGGATGATGGAATTCAGGCCAAGAAATGGAATGGCTTACCGAACTTAGGTGGTATCGGCCAATTGGACGAGATCACACTTAAGTACCCGGAAGCTTTATACATTGTAGCAATCGGGAACAATTCCATTCGAATGAATATTGTGGAGCGTTTAAAACAGATGCAGGTTCAATTTGGTACTGCTATCCATTCCAGTGCTGTCATTGGCTCCAATATCTCCATAGGTGAAGGAACGGTAGTGATGCCTAACGCAGTTATTAATGCAGATACCCATATCGGAGAGCATGTCATTATTAACACGGCAGCTACCATAGACCATGATTGCTGTGTCGAACACTTTGCACATATCTCACCAGGGGTGCATGTGGCTGGAGGGGTTACTATCGGTTGCCGGAGTCATGTAGGTATAAGTGCGAGCCTTATTCCGGGCGTGAGTATAGGGAAAGACACAATAATAGGAGCGGCTTCGTGCGTAATCCGTGATCTACCGGATCATGTTGTTGCCGTAGGGTGTCCAGCGAGAGTTATCAAAAACTTATAGGATAAGGGATGAAGTAAAATGTCCAGTGACAAAAGAATTTATTTATCATCACCGCATATGGGTGGGGCGGAGCAGCAGTATATTGCCGAGGCTTTTGAGACGAACTGGATTGCGCCTTTGGGTAAGAATGTTGACCTCTTCGAATCAGAAGTGGCAAGTTACGTAGGTAGCAAAGGAGCGGTAGCCCTAAGTTCTGGTACGGCAGCTATTCACTTAGCCTTAATTTTACTGAATGTTCAACAAGATGATATCGTTTTTTGTTCGTCACTCACCTTTGTTGCTAGTGCTAATCCTATACTATATCAAGGGGCTATTCCGGTCTTCATTGATTCTGAGCCCGACAGCTGGAATATGTCCCCAGAGGCATTAGAGAGAGCGCTTAAAACATATGCAGATAAAGGACAGAAGCCTAAGGCTGTCATTGTGGTTAATCTATATGGGCAAAGTGCTGATTATGATCGGCTGAAGAAGTTATGTGATGAATATGAAGTCCCTATCATAGAGGATGCCGCAGAGTCACTAGGAGCTACATATGGTAAGCAAATGAGTGGGGTAATAGGTAAATTCGGGATATTTTCCTTTAACGGTAATAAGATCCTTACAACGTCGGGTGGAGGGATGCTGGTTTCTGAAGATTTGATTCTGTTAGAGAAGGCAAGATTTTACGCCACACAAGCCAGAGACCGTGCCAAGCATTATCAGCATAGTCAGATTGGATATAACTACCGTCTGAGCAACGTCTTAGCAGGAATTGGGCGTGGGCAACTACAGGTTTTGGACAAAAGGATTTCTCAAAAGAGGGAAATATTCAAAAACTATTATGACGCTTTATCTGTTATAGATGGTGTAGAGTTTATGCCAGAAGCAACATTTGGGGAATCAACTCGATGGTTAACTGCAATGTTGATCGATTCAAAAAAAATTAAGACAACCGTTACTGAGATTATTGATGAGCTAGAAAAGTTCAACATTGAATCGCGTCCGGTATGGAAACCGCTGCATATACAGCCTTTGTTCACAGAGGCAGCTTACTTTAAACATGATATAGAAAAAGATGTGAGCAAGGAATTGTTTATGAATGGAATTTGTTTACCATCGGATACCAATATGATTTTCGAAGATCAAAAGTTTGTCATTGAACAGATAACAAAAATAATCAGTAGTAGGGCTTAAAGATCCTTTTTTTTGATAACAATATCCAGGCAATACAGATTGGAGATAGAAAACATGAAAATTGTACTTTTCAGGAGAAACGGTGTTATTGCTCCTCATATCACCGACGATTATGCTTTTGCATTTGAACAATTGGGACATGAAATACTGTATGTTAGATTAGAAGAGGGATTCGGGCTTTCAGAAATTCAAAATATAAGGGATTTTAAGCCAGATATGGCTGTTGCTTATGGGGGGGTTGGAATCCTTCGGGATGGAAAAAAAATCCTGTTGCGCCAGATGGGGATTCCCCTTGTTTCTTTGCATTATGATAATCCTTTTTTTTCAATGGATGAGGAGTTGGAAGCAGAATTCCAAGAGTATTCATCGTATTATTATCATTTTGTGTGGGACAAATATTGTTTACAGTTGCTCATCGAACGAAACATTAAGAATGTACATCCAATAATGCTTGCTACTAACCCGCTAAAGTTTTATCCTAATCCTCAAGTTAAAGCTAAAGAAGGCGAAATCGCGTTCGTTGGTAACATAGTCAAAGTTGATAATAACATTGTAGAAGAACATCTTGAACAAAAGTTCGTTAATTTCATCATTAATGAAAAAGTGAAGAATATAAATATCCCCACTTTTGATCTATGCAGGGAAGCATTTTTATTAAAAGAATTTGAAACCATTCGATATCTCTATGAAAAACATCCATATGCATTTTGGACACATATTTATGCGCCGATTCATATCCGTGGAAGTGCTATTTTACGTCAGCATGTTTTGAACAGTATTAGTGGGATTGATATTCATGTATATGGATCAAAGGAAATAGCAAGTAACCATCTTATTCATCATCCGTCAGTACCTTATAGTGAACTTAGTTCGTTATATCAAAGCTATGCAATAAACCTTAATATTTCTTCTCTCCAGCTTGAGACTTCAATCAATAATAGAGTTTTCGATGTTTTTGCTTCTAAATCCTTTGTTCTCAGTGACTATAAAGATGACATGAAGCTCATATTCCCTAATGTATGGAACGAAATCTCGTTTGGGAGTCTTGAAGAACTTGTCACTAAGGGTGATTATTTCTTAACTCATCCTAAAGAAAGAATAGAACTTGTAGAAGAGTTATATGAGAATGTTATAACCAATCATACCTATAAGGAACGGGCTATGGAAGTGATCGAGATCGTAACTGCTTCAAAATTAAATTATGCGAGAGAAAAAGAACTAAACTCCTACAAAGAAGATAAAAGTAAGGAAGTATCGAAACAATGTCCTGTTTGTAGTGGAACTAGTTTCTCACTGTTGTATTCTATTGAAGGACATGATGGTTTTGAAACCAATCTACACCGCTGTGCTGAATGCTGCACAGTATTTATGAGCCCTCAACCGACAGAGGGCTATTTAGACTGGTTTTATAATAATGTCTACTATTCAAATGAGCATCGGACAAAGATGGGTTGGTCCACAGATTTGGAGCAAATTACCCCAGGCCTATTAGCTGTATTAGAAGCTAGAATGGATTTGGTTGAGACATATGTAGATCAGACTAAGTATCCTAGAGGTAAGCTACTTGATTTGGGATGCTCGACAGGTAATTTTGTACTAGAGGCTCAACTTCGCTACTGGGATGTAAAAGGAGTGGAGATATCAGAAAAAGCAGCCCAAATAGGGAGACAAAAACATGGACTGAGCATTATAACGGGTTCATTGGATGAGCATTTATTTGATAATGAGTCGTTTGATGTTGTCACAGCTTTTGATGTATTGGAGCATATCCCTAATCCGCATCATTTCATGGAGAATATAAGACGGGTGCTAAAAGCGGGAGGATTATTTATTGCAAATACACCTAATGTCAGTTCGACAGCCAGCTATCATTCCGGAAGCGGTTGGCGACATCTGGATCCGCCATTACATGTTATTCTATATGATCATATTTCTTTGAGAATACTTATGAGATTGCATAAGTTTAAAATTCTTAAAATATCCGGTGGCTCGGAGTATTTAGGTCAGATGCAGATCGTAGCTATGAAAGAAGATTAAATTTTGTCTATTTTCTGCTTGTCTAGCATCCCGCTATTAAAAAGAGACCACTTAAAATTAACTTTTGTTAGAGAAAGTAAATAAACGTATAAAAAGACGACCCCTAAACAAAATAAGGTGTCGTCTTTTTTGTCAGTCTGAAATTAGATTTTCAAGAAGGATTTTTAAGGTGGCTCTCTTACGTTCAAAAATAGGAGATTATATATTTTTTATAAAGAGGATAATTTTTAATTTATTTCTATTTTTTTGAGAACAAATCTTTTGTTTAAAGGATAACCAAGTTTTTTAGAGAATTAGTATATCATTCATAGGAATTATTTTGAATCTATGAATAATTTTAAATATTTTGAGAAGGGATGATGTGTATGAAGTGGGGAAAGTATTTTATCGGAATCTTACTGGTCTTTTTAGTTCTAGGCAGTACGTCAGTAGCTCCAGCCTCAGTTGAGGCCAACTCGTCAAGTACTATAACGAAGGATGCTGCGACAACGTCTCTTTCTGCCAATACAACTCAAGCACTGGAGCCTACCAGTACGACTGAAGCTGTATATGGTGAAACTCTTAAAGTGAACCCTCATCGTGCTTCATTAATGTCTAATTTCAATGTGAACGGTGATCTTATGGGTTTCACTGATTCATTGACGACAGCTGATCCCACAGATTTTTGGTTCTTTAACGTACCTACAGATAGAAGCATTCTGGCTCAGATCAGATCAAGTAATCCCAATTATAGATTTGATTTGTATTCGATTGATTGGAGCACGGGTACAGCAAGCCTGACTGGTTTTGGAGGAAAGGCCTCTGAATTGAAGTTTGCTACAGATTTAAAAGCAGGAGACTGGGGACTTCGTGTTACTTCCACAGGAGCGGTGGGTGAGAGTTATAGTATTCATATGAATGCAGCCTCGCCAGCGGATTCACCGATTAATGGTAAGACAGCTAAGCTAACCTCCTACTCTAACAATTTGATATATACGGTAATTGAGTATCCGAACGGAGATATTAAGGTGAATGGTGCTCAAATTGCCAATACGACGACGGTCAATCCGAACTTGAATTGGAACAGGGAATTTTACTTCTCCTACGGCGGTAGTTATAATTCAAGAACTCATGATGTATCAGAAGTCCGGGTTAAAAGCATCACTACGCCTGTGAAATATACTTCAAATTATGCAAGCTCGGATAATGCGGTTTTAATTGTTCTAAATGAAGGGACGCTTTTCACCTATTTTGAATCAGCATACAGTTCTGGCAATCCACCGTATTACAGTTCCTCTTTCGTTGACACCAATGGCAGAGTTACTCCAAGGCGTTTGGATTTTATTGATATGGCTGGAGATCCAGATATTCTTGTATATGATCTGGATAAAAAGAAAGTAATTGATTTTGCAAGTAGCTTGAATTATTACTATGCGAAAGGGATTGAGCCCAACCCAACGGTAGTTTACTATAATTAAGTAAAATGGAGACAACAAAAAAACTTAATGAAATATTCTTTTATGTGTTTCAGACGCTCACAAAGAGTTTACTATATGAATATAGTAGGCTCTTTTGCCTATTATACCATGCCAATCTATAGGAATAGAGTGCTTTACTAATAGAAATTGGAATAACTATGTATGAAAACATTATCAATTCCAATTGACAATGGATAACTTTGGGTGGTATAGTCGGAAATGTGGGCGAGAGCTTCACTTCATTTGATGACGAAGGGAATGTTAGTGCATGCAAGGTAAAGTAAAATGGTTTAACGCAGAAAAAGGTTATGGTTTCATTGAAACTGCTGATGGCGGCGACGTATTCGTTCATTTTTCCGCAATTCAAACAGAAGGCTTCAAAACACTTGAAGAAGGACAAGACGTGGAGTTCGACATTGTCGAAGGCGCACGTGGACCACAAGCCGCTAACGTAACCAAATTATAATCATCCCCGGCATAGCCGACCTACATAATTGGTAAGATGGTTAGCAATGGATAACGCGCTAGCAACTGCCCTGGAATATATTCCAGGGCTTTTTATTTTTTTCTAAATACATAAGAATTTTTTTGAAATCCTGACATAAAAAGAGCCCCTTACACGATGGTAAGGGAGCTCTACACAATAGAAAGTTACTCTACAGAACCGTCGAAGTCAGCCATCTCCACGAAAATGGTATTGGAGGAAGCAGATTGTTTTTCTACGCGTCCGTCGGGATAGCAGAATTGGTAGCGCAGGATAGCCTGGGCTATCAGATAAGGACGGAGCGCGGTTTCAATATCAAAGGAGAAGACGATGACGGATTGATGGTTTGGATCAAGGCGCCCCAATGGAATACCTTGGAGCAGCTTAGGATGCGGAAGCGGCACAGAGTTCATGGTGACGGTTCGCAATAAAAGGAAATCCTCGGCTGCGAATGGTGCCGTGAGCAGTAGCTCCTCCAGCGGAGTATTGCCGATGTTTTCCACATGGACGGTGAAGGACAAGGTGTCCTCCTCCCCGACACGCAAAGCGCTGGAGCTAAGTGTAAGCTTAGGAACGGCTGCAATGACGGTTATGCCGACAGTGTTGGATTGGGCACTTTCCTGGATGGCCTCCCCTGCACTACGACGTGAGGTGTATTCGATGGTGACCAGGTTGCTGAAAGTTCCATCTGCAGGAGCCTCACGGATTAGCGCTTGCAGCGTAAGGTTGAGAGTCTCGCCTGGTGCAATATCCGGGAGGGCGGTACCTGTACCGGGATTAGCGCCTGGCTGTGCTTTCTCTTGGATAGTCAGGCTGTTAGGTACATAAACCAGTCCTTGAGGCAACAGGTCTGTGAACAACGGATATTGTGCCGAGATACCGCCTTTGTTCGTTACCTGTATGATGAATGTGAGTGTGTCGCCTACAGAGGCTTCTGTGGTATCCACCTTTTTGACTAATTCGAGCAGTGGGAATACGACTGGAATCGTAACAGTATTGGTAGTCAGTGTACCCGATATGGCTCTTCCTCCAGGTAACATAAACGAGTAGGCAAAGGTAGCTTGATTTACGATGTAGCCGGGCGGAGGTGTCTCCGATACGCTCACTTGATAAGTCAGTGTCAACGACTGTCCTGGCTCCACAGATCTAAGGTTAACACCGACAGCTGGATTGGCTTCCGACAGCGATTGACCGTTCAGCTGTATGGTGCCAGGGATGAACAGGGTTCCGGCCGGGATGAAATTTTGCAAGGTAGCTTCGGTTGTTACGTTGCCAAAGTTGTTAAGCTGGATCGTATAGGTAAGGATCTCCCCGGCTATGGCCTCCGTATTTTCGGTGGAGATTTTGACGGCAAGCTGTGGATCATAAACGGCTACGGTCACGGTGTTGCTGGTGATTTCGCTCGCGCCATTGCTGTCGGCATAGCGAAGCTGCACGTTATTGTTTAGGCGTCCGCCAACAGGCAGAGACTGAACGTTCACGGTGTAGGATAAATTCACCGTCTGTTCCGGCTGCAGGCTGCCGATAAATAATGGTTCGCCCGGCTTGCTGGAGGCGGGTGGGGAACCGTTAATTCTCAAGCTGCCCGGGTCTATGATGGCTCCATCTGGCACATAATCCGCTAATATCACGTCGGTAATGACCGTCCCGCCGTCGTTAACAAGGATCAACTGATAAGGCACTGCATCACCTAGCGCAACAGCAGATACTGTCGTGCTTAGCACGGCTGATAAGGCACCTTCTACAGTTGGATTCACCTTAACCGAGACCGAAGGCGAAGTGGCTTCCAGATGTATATTACGTCCATTCGGCAACTGGTAGGAGTAAGCCAATGAAGCTTGATTTATCAGTGCGCCCGATTCCGAGGAACGGACGACAAGAACGGAGAAGACGGCAGTTGCTCGTTCTCCCGGTGCAATTGCACCTAGGGTAATGCCTTGCCCTGGACTGACACCGTACCCAGGAACTCCATTCACTGTAACAGACCCAGGGACAAAAGACAGCTCCGGTGGCAGGGAATCCGTCAACATGCCAAAGGCGCCAGTGTTTCCAGTATTTTCTGCGATTATGGTGTAGGTGATGCTTTGGCCTGGCTGTACACTCTCTCTATTGGCTGTTTTCGTCAGCTTCAGAACAGGCTGGAGTATGGCAACCGTTACAGCGTTGGACAGAATTGCACTCGCTTCTTCTTCATTCGTAAGCAATAAGCGGGCCTGATTGGTACGTGGTCCCGGCTGCTCTGTCGCTGCGATACGGACTTCAAAGGATATGACGGTCTTCGTGTTTGCTTCTAACGGTGGTAAAGGTATACCGCTGCGAGGATCGCCTGCTGCTATTGCTGTCCCGTTAATCTGAACTGAACCAGTAACAAATTCGATATCCTCTGGCAGGGTATCCAGCAAGCGGGCGTCTTGCACGGTATCCGCATCCTCGTTGAGGATCACGAGTTCATACGTCAAGGTATCCCCAGTAGTGGCAAAAGGTGAGCTTACACTTTTGCTTAAAGTGATGTCTAGCGGTGAAACGGCAACCTCAACGATGTTGGATAAATGGGAACCTCCTGTCTCGCGGCCATCTGGTGCATTAAAGCGATAGTTTACCTCAGCCTGATCTACCAGCAGTACGGCTGCAGGAATGGAAGATACCAGCACTTGGAAGGTAACGGTTGCAGATTGTCCTGGTGGTATGGCTGGAGTCGGAATACCTGTAACTGGACTTGCACCTGGAGCAGCAATGCCGTTAATTGACACTGTGTTCGGAAGGAATACAGAGCCGTTTGGAATATTGTCACTTACAGTAGTCGAGGCTGCAATGTTTCCGGTGTTGGATACGACGACAGTGTAGGTGATGATGTCTCCAATTGTGGCATTGTTGGTACTGCTTGTTTTGACTGCTGTCAGGATCGGCTGGAAGACTGGGACGGTCACGGTATTGGATGTTGAGCTGCCAGTAAATACGCCGCTGGTAAAGCTGACTGAAGCCTGATTAGACAATTGCGGCGGCGTTGGTAAGGAGTCCACTCGAACCTGGAACGTGACGGTTGTAACGGCCCCAGAAGTGAGCGTGCCAATGGCAATACCAAATCCGGGATTTCCATCAGGGAAGGCAGTTCCGTTTATAGTCACACTGCCATTCACAAAGGAGCTTCCCGCTGCAATCATGTCTGAAACCACTATATTACTGGCCGTACTGATCCCATGGTTGGAGACAGCCAGTGTATAGGTGATGATATCACCGATAATGGCATCGGTAGCCGCCGTTCCTTTTACGATGCTGACGTCAGGTGAGGATACAGAGATGCTGAGTGAGTTGGATACCGCCGATCCAGATACGGTTCTGCCATCCGGTGGTTGAAAGGTGAACGATCCGGATGCCTGGTCGATCAGTACCTGTGGATTAGGCAAAGAATTGATAAGGGTTTGGAAGGTTACGGATACAGTTCCGCCTGGCAATACAGAACCAACCAGTACACCTGTTTCAATAGACAATCCAGGCTGCGGACTACCAGCAATGCTGACACTGTTGGCAAGGAAAGACGACCCAGCCGGAATGTTATCGCTGATGGTAAGAGCTGCCGCAATATTGCCGCTATTCACAGCTGTAATCGTGTAGGTCAGTGTATCACCGACAGAGGCGTTAAGGGTGCTGGATGTTTTGGTAAGTGCAATAAGCGGCTGGAAAACAGGCACGATAAGCGGATCGGAAAGGGCAGTGCCGGTGAATGTTCCGCTGGTAAATGTAACGGCTGCGATATCTGTGAGCAGAGGAGGCTGCGGTAAAGTTTGCACAGACGTCTGGAAGCTTACGACAAATGTATTTCCAGGTGCAACATTGCCGATGGCAATTCCAGCAACCGGAGAAGCATTAGGGAAGGCTACGCCGTCGATGAGAACACTGCCTGGAACAAAGGAGGTTCCAGCCGGAATCGTATCGGTTACAACGGTATCTGTGACCAAATCTACACCGCTATTCGTGATGCTTAGTGTGTATCTGATCGTATCGCCGACTACAGCGGCTGCCAAGCTGGATGTTTTCGTCACCTGGATATTAGGTGCGGATACGCTGACATTGACTGTATTGGATGTGACGGAACCGCTCAGAACTCTACCGTCAGGTGGTGAGTAGGTAAAGTTCGCTTGCCCAAGATCGGTCAATATAGGCGGAGTTGGCAGAGATGAGACAAGCGTTTGGAAACTCACTACGATACTGCTGGAAGGAGCAAGCGAGCCGAGCGTAATGCCTGTAACTGGTGAAGCTCCAGGGATAGGGATGCCATTAACAATGACGCTGTTCGGTAGTAGCTCAGAGCCAGCAGGGATATTATCCGACAGCACAGGTATAACGGCGATATTGCCAGTATTGGTTAACGCCAGTGTGTAGAGCAGTGTTGAACCAATTTGCGTATTGACCGTACTGGCAGTCTTGGTCAAGCTGATGATCGGCTGATATACCGGCAGGGTGACCGGATCAGATTGCGAAGACGAGGTCAACGCACCTGAAGTGAAGCTAACGTTCGCCTGATTGGTAATTTGCGGCGGTTGAGGCAGACTGACGACAGACAACTGAAATGTAACGGCTGCCGAGCCACCCACGGCAATGGTGCCGACAGGAATACCAGAGACGGGTGACGCGGCAGGCACAGATGCTCCATTCACAGTTACACTGCCGGGAACAAAGCTGGTACCAGGCGGCGGTGGATCAGATACGACGGCATTGACCACTTGGCTTATACCGTTATTTGTAGCAATCACGGTATAAGTAATGGTATCTCCGACGACGGCATCGGTAGCAGAGGCTGTTTTGGTAACGTCGACATCCGGGGAAGAAACGGAGACGGTCACCGTTGGAGATACCGCGTTTCCAGTCAACACACGGCCATCCGGCGGTTGATAGCTGAAAGCGGCAGTTGCCTGATTGACCAGTGTACCTGATGCGGGCAGTGAGGTAATGACTGCCTGGAAGGTCAGAGCGACGGTTGTAGCAGCACCTATGATACCTAAGGGGATTCCGACGTTTGGATCCGAACCAGGCGCGGCGGTGCCATTGATCACTACACTGTTGGAGACAAAGACAGCCCCGGCTGGAATTGGATCACTAAGGACGGTATCTACGCCGATGTTTCCAGAGTTTGTAACCGAGAGCGTATAGGTGACCGTATCTCCAACCGTAGCCCTTCCTGTGCCCGCGCTTTTGGCTACGGTAACGATCGGTTGATACACAGGAATGGTTACGGGAGTGGATACAGAGAATCCATTAAAGGCGCCTGAAGTGAAGCTGACTTTGGCCTCATTGGTAATGGACGCTGGTGACGGCAGGGATTGTACGTTAAGCAAAAAGCGAATTGTCGCACCGCCACCGGCACCAAGTGTCCCGACAGGAATGCCGCTTTGCGGGTTGGCTGAAGCAACAGGCGTGCCATTGATTGTAACGCTACCCGGTACAAATGCGGTTCCGAAAGGAATGGTATCGGTAACGATGACGTTAGTAACGGGGTCAAGTCCGTTATTGAAAGCGGTAATGATATAAGGAACAGAATCACCCACGACGGCGACAGCGACATCAGACGCCTTCGTCACGGTTACGTTCGGGGAAGAGATCGGGATGGATACAGGCTGTGCTGATCCGCTTCCGGTCAACGTTCGTCCGTCCGGCAGTTGGAACGTATAGTTCACATTGGCCTGGCTGGTCAGTATGGAGCCAGGTGGTACAGATATGACTACGGCGCTGAACGTGACAGTTACCGTAGTACCGGGTGCAACTGAACCGATATTAATTCCCGAACTTGGGTCCGCTCCGGGAATAGGCGCTCCGTTGACCAGGACGCTATTTTGATTCAGGCTGAGTGAACTGGACAGCAGATCAAGCACGACCGTTTGTGCTGGCGTGTTGCCGGTATTGGTTACCGTGATGACAAAACCAAGCGTATTTCCTACGGTCGCCCGATCTGCGCTGAGGGTATTGGTTACATTCAAAATCGGCTGCAATACAGGCAGGCTGACCGGATTCGAGATGGATTGCCCTGCGAAAGCCCCTGAATTAAAGGAGACGGTCGCCTGATCCGTTGACAAACCTGATGCCGGTAAGGATGTTACCGTGGCCTGGAAGGTGACCGTTACCGAGCTGGCAGCAGGGATAGAGCCGACGGCAACGCCTGTAGCGATGTTGGCTCCCGGTATAGTGACGCCGTTTACTTGTACGGAGTTAGCTATAAAGGTAGTCCCGTCAGCAATCGGATCAACAAAGACGGCTCCTGTCACAGGTGTAATGTCGTTGTTCACTGCGGTAATCGTATACGTAATGGTATCTCCGAAGGCGACGGCGGTTTGGTTGACCGTTTTGGTCACGGCGACATTAGGATTGGATACAGGTATGAAAACCGGATTCGATTGAACATTTCCGTTCAAGGTTCGACCGTCCGGTGGCTGGAAGGTGAACGTGGCAGAGCCTTGATTTAATAGGCCTAAGCCGACTGGGACCGCATTAATAATGACCTGAAAAGTGAGAGAGACAGAGGCACCCGCAGCAATGCTTCCAACTGACACTCCTGTTTGGGGTGTGGCTCCAGCAACAGGCAGGCCGTTTACGGTGACACTGTTGGGTACAAAGGAAGAGCCGGATGGAATGGCATCGGTGAAGGTAGCAGTCGCTGCTAAATTCCCAGTATTTTGGGCAGTCAGTGTATAGACTACGGTATCTCCGACAGTTGCTTGACTCGTATTTGCGGTTTTAACAAGGTTGATAATAGGTTGGTATACGGGCACGACAACCGTGTTGGAGAGGGATGTGAAGTTCAGTGTGCCGCTGGTAAAAGAAACGGTGGCCTGATCACTCAGTTGCGGCGGCTGAGGCAGGCTGTTGACCGATACGGAAAAGGTGACGGTTGTTGACGCGCCCGCAGCTATTGAGCCGACAGGAATCCCTGTCAGGGGACTGGCTGAAGGCAGCGTTGCTCCATTTACGATAACCGAGCCAGAAACAAAAGTCGAACCAGCAGGAATCGTATCGGTTACGCGAACATCTGTCACGGTTTCGATGCCCCTGTTTGTAGCTGTAATGGTGTAGGTTATCGTATCACCGGGAACTGCGTCGGTTGCCGAAGCGCTTTTGGTAACCAGCACATTCGGTGACGATACAGGAATTGTGACAATATTGGACGAAACATTGCCGTTAACAATCCGGCCATCCGGCGGTTGAAAGGAAAAGCTGATATTCGCCTGGTCGGTGAGTTGCGGAGGTAAAGGCACGGAAGTAATCACCACCTGAAAAGTTGTTTGGACCACGGCTCCGGGTGCAATGGAGCCAATAGACAGACCTGCTACGGGACTGGCGCCCGGAACAGGAGTACTGTTAACGACCACACTGTTCGGTACCAGTGCCGAGCCTGTGGGGATATTGTCTGTCAATGTAGCAGCAGCAGCTATGTTGCCGTTGTTGGCTACCGCCACGGAATACGTTACCATATCACCAACCGTTGCCCGTATGGGATTAGCCGTTTTGCTTACAGCTAGCACCGGGGCATTGACGTTTACCGTCACCGGATTGGATACAGATACGCCTGAAAAAGCACCGCTGGTGAAGCTGACACGCGCTTGATTGGTGAGTTGCGGTGGACTCGGTAAAGGAGAGGATACCGTCACTCTGAAAGTGATCGTAGCCCCACTTCCTGCGGCAATGCTGCCAATCGGGATACCTAATGATGGATCTCCGTTGGTCACGGCTGAGCCATTGAGCGTCACGCTGCCCGCAGTAAATTGGGAGCCGGACGGGATAGGGTCGGAAACGACCACATTGTTCACCGTCTCGATTCCATTGTTGAGTACGGTAAGGGTATACAGCACTGAATCACCCGGAATGGCGGTAGAACGATTAGCTGTTTTGGATACGGACACATTCGGTGCAGACACGGGAATGGATAATACGTTGGACGACGTGTTAGCTGTTCGTACCCGTCCATCGGGCAAGATGAAAGAAATCGCAGCAGCAGCTTGGTCTGTCAGTTGGGCTGGTGTTGGGAGAGAAGCCACTACGGTTTGGAACGTTAGCGTAATGGGACTTTGCGGCGATACGGTGCCGATGAAAATACCTGCTGCAGGGCTGGCCCCAGGCTGACTGACGCCATTGATAACCACGCTGTTCTCCAAAAATGTTGATCCGGCAGGAATAGCATCAGTCAGCGTCACAGAAGCATTATAATTGCCACTATTTGTGACCAGCAATGTGTACAGAATCGTGTCGCCTATCGTAGATGCTGTTGTATTCGCGGATTTGGCTACACTGATGCGAGGCTGATACACCGGTACAGAGACGGTATTCGTCTGAGAAGTACCGGTAAAGGTGCCGCTAGTGAAGCTGACGCTGGCTGTATTTTGCAGTGGCTGTACGGACGGTACGGCATTGACCAGTACAGCGTAGGACACCTGCACAGATGCACCAGACCCGATGGTGCCAACAGAAATGCCGCTTCTAGGGTCGGCTGCGCTCACAGGCGAACCGCCAACAGTCACACTGCCGGATACAAAGGACACGCTCCCAGGGAGCGGATCGGTAATGACGGTATTGGTGATCGGATCAATCCCGTTGTTGACGGCGGTCACGCTGTAGGTTAGCGTTTCACCTACACTAACGGATGTAAAGCTGGCAGATTTGGTTACCGCTACGCTAGGCAGAGAAATGGACACGGAAACAGTATTGGATAGAAGCGAGCCCGAAAGAATTCTCCCGTCTTGCAGCTGATACGTATATTGAAGAAGTCCCTGATCGTTTAATCCACCCCCGGGTGGCAAGGAATTGACTGTCGTACGGAACGAGACAGTGATCTGTGCGCCGGGATTAATCGTGCCCACCGAAATTCCCGTACCGGGATTGGCACTCGGAACCGAGGAGCCTCCGACAATGACGCTTCCGGGAATAAAGGTGGAGCCTGCCGGTACGGTTTCGGTCAGGGTTGTGTTCAAGACGGCTGTTCCGGTATTGGCGATCAAAAAAGAATAGGTGATCGTTCCGCCTACGCTGGCACGATTGGAACTGGCGCTTTTGGTAATGGTTGGAGCTGCAATCACGATAGGAATGATTACAAGATTAGACAAGGATGATCCGGTAAAGGCGCCGGATGTGAAGCTGACGGTTGCCCGGTTGTTGATCTGTGCAGGAGAAGGCAGCGAGTTAATTACAGCCTGAAATACAACCGTAACCGATGCACTTGGAGCCAACGTGCCAATCGGAATTCCGTTCACAGGCGTAGCTGTTGAAGATGCGGTTCCGTTCACAGTGACGCTGCCGGGTACGAAGGTCACTCCGGTTGGCAGCGGATCAGTGACCACGACGTTGGTCACATTCTCGATTCCATTATTCGTAGCGGTTATCGTAAACTGAACGGTTTCTCCAACGGCAGCCGCCGCAAGAGAAGAAGCTTTGGTCACGTTCACATTCGGCGAAGATACCGGAATGGTGAGCATGTTGGATGTACCGCTTCCGTTCAATGCACGACCGTCAGGCGGTGTAAAGGTATATGTGTAGGTCGCCTGATCGGTCAGATTTCCAGAGGCAGGAACAGAATTGACAAGTGTCCGGAAGGTCACCGGTATTGTAACATTGGGATTGATGGTTCCTACCGAAAAGCCTGTAGCGGGATTGGCAGAAGGCACGGAAGAGCCGCCAATGGTCACACTGCCGGGGATAAACGATGATCCGGCCGGAATACTCTCTGTAAAGCTGAGATTAGCAGCAATGCTGCCTGTATTGGATATCTGGAACGTGTACGTAATGGTATCTCCGACGGTAGCAGCCGTTGTGTTGGCACTTTTAACAATCCTGATGACGGGCTGATAGATCGGCGTACTCGCCGTGTTGGACGGAACATTACCAGAAATGACAGGCCCACCTGGAACAGTCTGGAAGGAAAAGGACGCCGATGCCTGATTGCCTAGTTGAGCGTTTGCTGGCAATGAAGTGACCGTTGCACGGAATGTAATAGTCACCGTGGAAGCAGGAGCCACGCTGCCCACTGTAATACCTGTGGCAGGATTGGCTGTCGGCTGGGCCGTTCCCGCGACAATGACACTTCCGGATACAAAGGTGGCCCCTGCAGGTATGGTGTCGGTAAGCACAGTGTTGGAAGCGCTGACTAGTCCTGTATTCGAAATGTTAATGGTATAGGTAACTGTGTCGCCAATAACCAGACCTGTAGAACTGGCCATTTTAGTCAGGGTCACTAGTGGAGCATTGATATCAATTTGAATTGCGTTGGCATTGACGATGTAAATATCGCCATCGGTTGTCAGTTGGAGGACACCCGTGGTTTGGCTGTTGAGTAGTGTGGAGGAAATATCGACGTTGGTGATGTCCCAGCCTTGCCGTCCACCTGTGACCTGTGTACCAGGTGCCCCATTCACGGCATTGATAGTGCCAAATGTCCCCGTCGTGACCAGTGTACCGTCGTCCCCGTTAATCTGCGAAGCGAAAAAATTAGTTGAGAAATTGTTGGGCCCAGACAGTGCAGTCAAGCTGGATGTGGTAGGCCCAAACAACGCACGGTCTCCAGTGATGTCCACGTCGCCCTCTTGGGCGCAAATCAATGCCCTGCCGCGCAGGGCCCCTTGTACGGGCGTGGCAAAGCCGCTCACGACAACGTTGACCGAGCCTGTAGCGCTACTGACCCCTTCGCCACCCACGCGCAGCGACAGATTGCGGAAGGGCAGAGACGGGTTATTGTACACCACAGCCAGCGTCCAGCCGGCGTGGTTGGTGTTTGTGGAATCGGGAACCGTGATGGTGCCCGTCACATTTCCGACCGTGTATGCTCCTGCGCCGCCTTGAATGACCAGATTCGTCACATTCGCCGTTCTTACGTAAGTACTGAGACTGGTTACGTTGACCGATGTTGCAGAATCAGGACTGACTGTAGTAGATAAAGCGGGTGTCTGAAATGTGACCGGGTTGCTGGCGCTGGACAATACATTGGTGCTGCCGTTGGCATAGCTTCCTCCCCAAATAAGCTCTGCATACAGCACCGTACTGCCCGCAGGAAGCACAAGGAATGCTGTTGATGAGTTACTTGTAAATGCAGAGGTAGTGCCAAATGGATACGTGCCGAAGCGAGAAGCTGTATTGGTTGTGATGAAAGCACCAATGCTGGTTACTGTTCCCGGTACTCCTGCCGAAGCGGAACGTGCCAGTCCAAGTGTGTTCCCGATAAAGGTGACAGCCCCCGTCTGGTTCGTTACGTAACGCTGAATAAAAGCCATGGACTAGCTTCCTACTTTCCATCTCTTCCAAATCCGCTATATTGGGGGGATCTTCGCTTGGGAAGAGCCAGCTAAGCTGGATGTAATAATCCTTTCGTATAAATTGCCTGCATTATATCCAGGTCTTTGCATACATCACAGTCTCCCATACCTGATTCAGTGTGAAAAAGACATCCCTCCCTTTTCCAAAATAAGTAGCTTAGGCATGAAGACACAGATGGTTGTTGGTCACGACGCCAACGAGCAAATTTTTATATATGCGCTCATTATTCAAATATGTATGCGAGCTAATTTTAAACATGACCTTTTTTAATGAATGACGGTACCTGAAGCGTTTTATCGAAAAAAACAGAATTTTGTAAAATATCTCCGAAATGTCGAGTGCTTTTTTACTTGGTGTTAACATATGTGTTATACTGAAGGGGCAAAGGAGGCGTGCCCTATGAACTTAACAGTACGAGGTCAACAGATCGAGGTTACCGACGCTTTGAAGGACTACGTTGATAAGAAATTCAGCAGACTTGAAAAGTATTTCGATGCACCCCCGACGTCTGACGGAAGTGTAACGTTAAGCACAACCAGAGATTTGCACACTGTAGAAGTAACCATTCCTTTGCCGGGGCTTGTACTCCGTGCCGAAGACGAAAGCGATGACATGTATGCGTCCATTGATGCCGTGGTAGACAAGCTTGAGCGGCAGATTCGCAAGAACAAAACCAAGCTAAACCGAAAATTCCGTCAGAAGGGCAGTTTGAAAACCCTTTTTGTGGAAGATCCGGCAGGCAGCGTGGCTGTTGCTGAAGATGCAGAATTGGATGAGTTGGAAGTCGTCCGCACCAAGCGTTTCTTATTGAAACCGATGGATGTGGAAGAGGCCATTCTTCAAATGAACATGGTTGGACATAATTTCTTTGTATTTGCCAATATTGATAACGAAGAAGTCAGCGTGGTTTACAAGCGCAATGATGGTAAATACGGCTTGATCGAACGTGAATAATCTGTAAGACAGGAACTTATCATGTTTTTCAAATGAATAGAGGGTTCCCGATTGAAAGCATGCTTCATTGGAGATTGGGAAGAATGAAAATAACGACGAGCCTTATCCTTGCGAACCTGGCGGGGTAGGGCTCTTTTATATATTTTTCTGAAAATGAAATGTAATCTTAATGCAAATGAACGTAACTAAATGTGTATTTCATGGGTCAATTGTTTTGGTATCTTTAACCGGATGCAAATCAGGAAGCGGCTTGTGTTGCGGCATGTCCTACAAACTGTTACAATTTATGCAAAGAACATCGCACGATGGGCTGGTATAGCCGGGCCTGTCAAACATATCGGGATCAATTTCATCATGGACCCTTTCTTATTGTGAAATTGATTCTATTAATTGTTTTGCGTGAAAGGGGTAAACCATGTTAGGAATTGTAAAGAAAATTTTTGGAGATACAAACGAACGTGACGTCAAGCGTTTAATGAAGACGGTTGAGCTGATCAATAAATTAGAGCCGGATTTCGAGAAGCTATCGGATGAGGAACTGCAAGCGAAAACGGCGGAGTTTAAAGCCCGGATTGAGCAGGGAACTACGGTGGAAGAGGTTTTGCCGGAAGCTTTCGCAGCCGTTCGTGAGGCGTCCAAGCGGGTGTCGGGCAAACGTCATTATGACGTGCAGATGCTGGGCGGTATTGCGCTGCATGAAGGTAAAATTGCCGAAATGAAAACTGGCGAAGGTAAAACACTGGTGGGAACACTGCCGGTTTATTTGAATGCACTGCTGGGTAAAGGCGTGCACGTGGTTACGGTCAATGACTATTTGGCGCAACGTGACAGCGGAGAAATGGGACAAATCTATAACTTCTTGGGCATGTCGGTCGGTCTGAATTTGTCCGGTCTGGGTCATGGAGAAAAGCAAGATGCATATGCTTGCGACATCACGTACGGCACGAACAATGAGTTTGGATTCGATTACCTGCGTGACAACATGGTACTTTATAAAGAACAGATGGTACAACGTCCGTTGTATTTCTGTATCATTGATGAAGTGGATTCCATTCTCGTCGATGAAGCCCGTACGCCGTTGATTATCTCTGGACAAGCTCAGAAATCCACGGAGCTGTATTTTGCGGCTGACCGTTTTGTGAAGAGTCTAAATGTTGAAGAGGATTACACCTTGGATATCAAGGTGAAGTCGGTTGCTTTGACCGAGAACGGTGTATCCAAAGCTGAGAATTTCTTCGGACTGGAGAATCTGTACGATCAGGAAAGTGTTACAATCAATCACCACATCGTACAGGCACTGAAGGCTAACGCTATTATGCGTCTGGATGTGGATTATGTCGTAGCTGATGGCGAAGTTCTGATTGTCGATGAGTTCACAGGCCGTCTGATGGCCGGACGTCGCTACAGCGATGGTTTGCATCAGGCGATTGAAGCGAAGGAAAACATCGTTGTACAGAACGAGAGCATGACGCTAGCGACGATTACTTTCCAAAACTATTTCCGTATGTATCGCAAATTGGCGGGTATGACGGGTACAGCTAAAACCGAAGAAGAAGAATTCAAAAAAATATATGGTCTGGAAGTTCTCCAGATCCCTACGAACCGGGCGAATCAGCGTGTGGACATGCCTGACGTAGTATACAAGAGCGTAAAAGGTAAATTCCATGCGGTTGTAGATGAAATTGTGGAGCGCCACAAAAACAACCAGCCGATATTGGTAGGCACGATTTCTATTGAAAATTCGGAACTTCTTTCCGAAATGCTGAAACGCAAAGGCGTCCGGCATAAAGTGCTTAACGCCAAGTATCATGCTGAGGAAGCTGAAATTATTTCCCGTGCAGGTGAAGCGGGTTCGGTAACCATTGCCACGAATATGGCGGGACGTGGTACAGACATCGTGTTGGGCGAAGGCGTATCGACTATTGGTGGTTTACACATCATCGGTACAGAGCGTCACGAGTCTCGCCGTATTGATAATCAGCTTCGCGGACGTGCAGGACGTCAGGGTGATCCGGGTTCCACACAATTTTACTTATCGCTGGGCGATGAGTTAATGAAGCGTTTTGGTGCAGACAACGTGCTGAATATGATGGAGCGGTTGGGCTTCGAGGAAGACCAACCGATTGAAAGTCGCATGATTACACGTGCTATTGAATCGGCGCAAAAACGCGTTGAGGGCAACAACTTTGACCAGCGTAAAGTCGTTCTCCAATATGATGACGTGATGAATCAGCAACGTACTATTATTTACAAACAGCGTCGTGAAGTGCTGGAATCCGAGAACATTAAAGAAGTCGTGTTTGACATGATCAAGCCTGTTATCGAGCGTGTGGTGGAAGCTCATTGCGGTGATGACATTCCTGAAAACTGGGAACTTGAAGAAGTGGCAGAATACGTGAACAGCAATCTGCTTGAGGAAAATGCAATCAGTCGTGATGACCTGTGGGGTAAAGAAAAAGAAGAGATCGTTGAACTGATCTTCGAGAAAGTTACCGAAAGATACCACAGACGTGAAGAGACGATTGGCGAAGACATGGTACGCGAGTTCGAGAAAGTTATCGTACTGCGTGCAGTGGATAGCAAATGGATGGATCATATCGATGCTATGGATCAGTTGCGTCAAGGTATTCACTTGCGTGCTTATGGTGGTACCGATCCATTGCGTGAATACCAGTTTGAAGGTTTTGAAATGTTCCATGCCATGATCGCCAGCATCCAGGAGGAAGTAGCGACCTACATCATGAAGGCGCAAATTGAATCCAACCAAGAGCGTCAGGCTGTCATCGACGAAGACAAAATCTCGACGAGTGGGGAACCTGCTGCTCCTAAAAAGAAATCCGCCCCTTCGCGTCCGCGTAGAAAATAACGGTTTGAAATTTAGGGGTAGATCTTGAGATACAACTATTCCCTGCAGTGCATATAATGGCAGACGGCAGTTCAACCACTGATCGTCGGCCATTTTGTGCCATACAGGGGAGCACCCGGTTATTGAAAAGCCGTTTGACTTTACGGCGGTCGGCAGCGAAGCGAAGGATTTGAATCTGGAGAAGCGTCAGCGTTCGCCTTTGCAGTGAGATGCCCACCTTTAAATGTGTTATTTCAATCAAGGGCATCTCACTGCAACAGCGATCATAAGATCAAATCATTCGCATAGCGTCTCCTTACCCAGCCGTAACTCACAACGCTTTTAACCCCCTAACCATATATTAAAAGGAGAATGACATAATGATTGATCCAAATGTAAAACATGATTTAAGAGAAATAGGCAAGAAACTAACAAACCTTAGGGGGTCTCTTTGACTTAGATCTCAAACAGGAAATGATCGCAAACTTTGAGGAAAAGATGGCTGCGCCTGATTTTTGGGATGATAACGATAAAGCCCAAGCTGTGATCGCGGAAATGAACGCGGTTAAGTCTTCGGTGGACAGCTATGAGCAGCTCCGTCAGGAATATGAGGATGCCGGGATGATGGCTGAGCTGGCTGATGAGGAAGGCGACGAAACACTGGCTGGAGAAATTGAAAACAGTATCAGATCCTTGCTGAGTAAGCTTCAGGAGTTCGAACTGCAATTGCTTTTAAACCAGCCATATGACAAGCTTAATGCCATTTTGGAACTGCATCCGGGGGCAGGCGGAACCGAGTCGCAGGACTGGGGCCAAATGTTGCTACGGATGTATACACGCTGGGCAGAAAAACGCGGCTTTAAGGTAGAAACACTGGATTACCTGGCGGGTGATGAAGCAGGGATCAAAAGTGTAACACTGTTAATCAAGGGCTATAATGCTTACGGCTATCTCAAAGCAGAAAAAGGCGTGCATCGTCTCGTTCGCATTTCTCCATTTGATTCCTCGGGGCGTCGGCATACGTCGTTCGTATCCTGCGATGTCGTGCCGGAAATTGTGGATGATGTGGACGTGGAAATCCGGACAGAGGATCTTAAAATTGATACGTACCGCGCCAGTGGCGCAGGCGGTCAGCATATTAACACGACCGACTCAGCAGTTCGGATTACGCATCTTCCTTCCGGCATTGTTGTAACTTGCCAAAATGAGCGCTCCCAGATTAAGAACCGTGAGCAGGCTATGACGATGCTTCGTTCCAAGCTCTATGAGCGCAAAATTGAAGAGCAACGTCAACAATTGGACGAAATCCGTGGGGAGCAGTCCGATATTGCATGGGGCAGCCAAATTCGTTCTTACGTGTTCCACCCATACAGCATGGTGAAGGATCATCGTACCAGTGTGGAAACAGGCAACGTAGGAGCTGTCATGGATGGCGATCTGGACCCGTTCATCGATGGTTACCTGCGCAGTCAGATCAAGCTGGACGCAGAATAATAGCCTGTATGTTTCCTACAGACCCATAGGCCATGTGCCTATGGACTGTAGGAATTTTTGTGTACACGGTATTTTAAATTAAAGGAGAATACGAAAGATGTCCCAAATGAATCTCCCCGCTGCTCGGCGAAGACGCCGTAAACCTCTGATTGCCGCCAGCGGCCCCGCTCGCAATGTGATGGATGTTCTACTCATTGTGCTCGGCTCCTTCATTACGGCGCTGACCTTCAATATGTTCCTGCTTCCTAACCGAATTGCATCCGGGGGTGTGTCGGGTTTATCTATTTTGGGCGAGGATCTGTTTGGTCTGGAACCAGCTTATACGCAGTGGGGAATGAATATTCCGTTATTTATAGCGGGGGTGCTGCTGTTAGGAAAGAAATACGGTTTACGTTCCCTGCTGGGGAGTATCATGTTACCTTTATTCGTTTATCTAACTAAGGATTGGGCAGTTCCGACAACGAATCCGTTGCTGGCTTCGCTGTATGGTGGAATCGGAGTAGGGTTGGGATTGGGCACCGTATTCCGGGGCAGAGGCTCGACGGGTGGGCTGGCTATTTTGGCGCAGATCATTCAAAAATATACCGGCCTCAGCCTATCACTCTGCGTCATGCTCATGGATGGTACAGTCATTACACTGGCTGGCTTTGCTTTATCGCCGGAACGGGCGCTGTACGCACTGATTGGTTTGTTTGTAACTGGCAAGGTCATTGATGCCGTGGAAATGGGGTTAAGCTACTCCAAAGTGGCCTATATCATATCCAATCAGAAGGAAAAGATCACACAGGCTATTTTACATGACTTGGATCGGGGATTGACGGAGCTGGCAGGACGAGGCGGTTATACGAACGAAGAACGTCCTGTGCTCATGGTTGTGGTAGGCCAAAATGAGGTGACCCGTCTCAAAACGCTTGTTCGCTTGGTAGATCCGGAAGCTTTTGTGATCATTAGTAATACGCGTGAAGTATTGGGTGAAGGTTTTAAGAAGGAAGGCTAAAATAAAGTGGCCTGTCGGAAGGCTTGTTTTAGCTAATCAATAGGGGGACCTCGTTTGTACAGAACGTGGTTTCCCTTTTTGTATTTATACAGGTTCTGATTGGAACTTCAGCATCAGATGCAGAAATGAGCAATCTAAATGAATACTAATGCATGAGACAATCACTTCTGCATGAGGCAATCACTTCAAATTTGGGTGAATAACTTTACATGAGTATGTTGTATTTATATGAATAGAGTCGTATAATAATACATATTTCATAGGAACGGAATGGAGGAAGGTCTGTGAGCAGCAAGCTAAAAGTGGCAATTGTCGGTTCCACCGGGTATGGCGGGGTGGAGCTCATTCGTTTTTTGGTTCATCATCCGCAGGTAGAGATCGTATCTGTTATTTCTTCGTCCAGTGCGGGTGCTCCGATCAGTGACGGGTTCCCACATCTGACGGACATTGTGGTTCAGGATTTGGATGGTGTCGATGTTCAAGAGATGGCTGCCAAGGCTGATCTGGTTTTCACAGCTACACCTTCTGGTGTCAGCACCAAGCTGGTGCCGCAGCTTCTTGATGCCGGATTGAAGGTCATTGACCTCTCCGGGGATTTCAGACTGCGAAGCGGGGAAACGTACGAAGCATGGTATAAAAAGCCTGCGGCTTCACCCGAATATCTCAAGCAAGCCGTATACGGACTCAGCGAGGTGTATGCAGAAAAGCTTGCTGGTGTCCCTTTTATTTCTAATCCGGGTTGCTACCCAACAGCAACATTGCTGGGGATTATTCCAGCGTTGAAGGCAGATTGGATCGACCATCGGACGCTGATTGTAGATGCCAAATCCGGGGTATCCGGCTCCGGACGGGGAACAAGTCTCGTTTCGCATTATGCAGAGATGAACGAGAATTTTAAAGCCTACAAGATTAACAAACACCAGCATATCCCTGAGATCGAACAGGTTTTGGGCGATATTGCGGGTGAGGACGTTACGATTACGTTTACGACACAACTGGTTCCGATGACCCGAGGAATTATGAGTACGATTTATGTCACGTTGAAGGGTGAATACACAGATCAGGATCTCATCGGGCTATACCGGGATTATTATAAAGACCATCCTTTTGTCCGTGTACGCGGTGAAGGTGTATGGCCAGCAACGAAGGAAGTATTTGGCTCCAATTACTGCGATATCGGTTTTGCAGCAGATGCACGGACCGGGCGCCTTACGATTATTTCGGTCATTGATAACGTCGTGAAGGGTGCTGCCGGACAGGCGATTCAGAACTTAAACTTGATGATGGGATGGGAGGAGAACCTCGGACTGGGCTTCATACCGGTATATCCGTAAAGCAGCAAGCAGCCGCAACATGGAACGGGAAACGTAAGCGGGCGGGAATGGATTCGCAAATAGAACCGTTACTTATAGAAAGCGTTGCGGACGAGGGCACACAATTATGAGCAAATCAGGGTTTACAGTAGTAAACGGGGGAAATATCGTAACCCCGCGCGGCTTTACAGCCGGAGGATTGCACTGCGGACTTAAAAATACCGACCGCAATGATATCGGCGTGATTCGCTGCGAGGTAGAGGCAACAGCCGCTGCGGTATACACCACCAATGTATTTCAGGCTGCACCGCTCAAAGTGACTCGCGAAAGCCTTGTGGATGGTCGGCTGCAAGCGGTCGTGGTGAACAGCGGGAACGCCAACGCCTGCACCGGACAGCAAGGAGAGCAAGATGCCTACGCTATGCGCTCGGCGGCGGCTCGTGAGCTGGGTATTGCGGAGAGCAATGTAGCTGTTGCTTCGACGGGCGTGATTGGCGAGCATTTGAAAATGGACCGTGTGCTTGGCGGCATATCTGCATTACCTGGCCGTGTGAACGGGGAGAGCGATGGAGCGGAGCAATTTACCCAAGCCATTCTGACGACGGACTTGGTTAAGAAGGAAGCATGCGTGGCGGTTGAAGTGGATGGCGTGACCATACACATTGCCGGAGCAGCGAAGGGTTCGGGCATGATTCATCCGAACATGGCGACGATGCTGGCTTTTATGACCTGTGATGCTGCGATTGGGCAGACTGCACTTCATCAACTATTGAAGCAGGCAACGGATACCAGCTTTAATATGATTACAGTAGATGGCGATACGAGCACGAATGATATGCTGATCGCGATGGCAAGCGGGCTGGCGGGTAACCGTGAGCTGCAAGCAGAACATCCCGATTGGGCTGCTTTTGCCGAAGCGTTCACCTATATCTGTCGTGAGCTGGCGAAGGCAATTGCCCGCGATGGGGAAGGCGCTACGAAGCTGGTAGAGGTGTCCGTGAGTGGCGCGGTAAGTGATGCCTCTGCTCAAGCGATAGCGAAGACGGTGATCGGGTCCAGTCTGGTGAAGTCGGCCGTTTTTGGTGCTGATGCGAACTGGGGCCGGATTATTGCCGCTGTCGGGAGGGCCGGGGAGCCGGTCAACCCGGATACGGTAGACATCCGTTTGGGTGATATTGTTGTGCTAAGTGCGTCCAGTCCAGTCGCTTTTGATGAAGACGAGGCGCTCTCCTACCTACGAGGAGATACGGTGCGGATTATTGTGGATTTGCATCACGGGAACGGAACCGCCACAGCATGGGGCTGTGACTTAACCTACGATTACGTTCGGATTAACGCTGCATATCGGACATAGATAACGGAATAAGCACGGATGTAATTCTGACATTATTGTACAATGGCACGGACTGTGCAGAGGAGAAAAGGGGAGATTATATGCAATCGGCAGTGGAAAACGCGGATCAAGCAAATCATGCGGGATTGGCACGTCGTAATTTTGTGATGAAATGCGGAGGAAGTACGCTGGCTGCGTTGCCTGATTCCTTCTTTGACGATCTGGCCCGCTTGCAGTCGGAAGGCCTGCAACCTGTTATTGTACATGGCGGCGGCCCTGCTATCTCCGACAATTTGGCGAAGCTGGGCATCGAAACGGAATTCATCAACGGGTTGCGCAAAACAACCGAACCCGTGCTGGATGTCGTGGAAATGGTGCTGTCCGGCAGCATTAACAAGCAGATTGTACGCAGGATCGGAATGCACGGAGGTCGAGCACTGGGTTTGTCGGGCAGCGATGGCTTTTTAATCGAAGCAAAGCCTGTGTCTAATGCGGCAGAGGTCGGCTGGGTCGGAGAAGTAACGTCTGTCCAAGCTTCGATTATTACAGGTGTGCTGGATATGAACTATATGCCCGTTATTGCGCCCATCGGAATTGATCGTTCCGGTCAGCGCTACAATATTAACGCAGATACAGCCGCGGGTGCAGTGGCCTCTCATCTTGGAGTTAGCCGGATGATCGTCGTTACGGATGTACCGGGCATATTGAAGAAGATCGGCGGAGAAAAGAAGGTGCTGGACTCGATCACCGTACAGGAGATTGAGGATATGATCAGCACAGGTGAAATATACGGCGGCATGATCCCTAAGGTGAGAGCGGCTATTGCCTGCATCCACGGCAAAGTGAAGGAAGTTGTCATTGTGAACGGCAGTGAACCGCAGGTATTAAGCCGTGTACTGGGCGGGGAAGCCATTGGAACGCGCATCGTGCGCATGCAGTAACTGCAAACATATAACGGAATCTTATATAACCAAACGAAAAAGGAGCGTGAACATAATGAGTAAGGAACCGAATACGCTGGTGAGCGTTGAAACGCCAGGTACGAACGGAGCCGCTGTCGGAGCACAAACGGAAAAGGCATCCGCAACTGTGCAGACAGAAAGCTCTCTTTTTCCAACCTACGCAAGATACCCGCTTACGTTGGTCAAAGGACAAGGAAGCTGGCTGTGGGATGATCAGGGCAATCGTTATCTGGATTTCATGTCAGGCATTGCTGTTACCAATCTTGGACATGCGCCACAGGCTGTAGCTGAACGCTTGAAAAAGCAGATTGATGAACTATGGCACGTATCCAATCTGTTTCATATTCCGGGGCAGGAACGGGCTGCCGCTCTACTGACTGCCAATAGCAGCGCAGATGCTGTGTTCTTCTGCAACAGCGGTGCAGAAGCGAATGAAGCTGCGATCAAGCTGGCGCGTCGTTATCACCAGAAGGTGAAGCAGACCGGACGCTACGAGATCATTACGTTCACGCAATCCTTCCACGGACGGACGCTGGCAACCTTGACCGCTACGGGTCAGGATAAAGTAAAAGAAGGCTTTTTACCGCTTCCAGCCGGGTTCAAAAGCGTTCCGCTTCACGATCAGGCTGCACTCGAAGCGGCGATTAGCGAGAATACGGCTGCAATCATGCTGGAAATGGTGCAGGCAGAAGGCGGAATGTATCCGGTAGAGCCTGCTTTTGTAGACGTGATTACAAAGCTTTGCAACGAGCATGGATTGCTTTTGATCATTGATGAGGTACAGACGGGCATGGGCCGTACAGGCAAGCTGTTTTCCTTTGAGCATTACGGCATAGAGCCGGATATCTTTACGTTGGCGAAGGGGTTGGGCAGTGGTTTTTCCGTTGGCGCGATGCTGGGCAAAGGATATTTGCGCGAAGCGTTCACGGCGGGCAGTCACGGCTCTACCTTTGGAGGTACACCGCTCGCTATGGCAGCGGTTCAGGCGACCATTGAAACGATTATTGACGAAAAACTTCCAGAGCGTGCGGCTGAGCTGGGCGAGTATTTGTTCCAAAGTCTGCAAAAGCAGCTTGGAGAGATTCCTTTTGTGAAGGATATCCGTGGAAAAGGTCTGATGGTCGGCATCGAGTGTGCTGAGCCTGTGGCGGAACTTGTTTTGGCAGGACAAAAGAAGGGCATTTTGTTCATTACCGCAGGACCGAACGTGGTTCGACTGTTGCCTAACCTGTATGTAACGAAGGACGAGATAGATCAGGCTGTAGCACTTATTACCGAGTTGATTCAGGAGCATATTGCTTAGGTGGCTAAACTACCTAACTACCTAGATTAGAGTGTAAAAGGAGACGATAGCATGAGCCAGGGCGGGGCATTGCAGCAAATTAACTTGAAGGGGCGGGATTTTCTTGAGTTGGACGACTACTCGACCGAAGAAATCCAATATTTAATCGATCTCGCCATCGAAATCAAGCGCAAGCACAAAAATGGAGAAACCTATCAGCCGCTGAAGGGGAAAACGATCGGACTGATTTTCGAAAAATCCTCTACACGTACACGGGTATCTTTTGAAGTCGGCATGTTTCAATTGGGCGGGCATGCCCTTTTTCTCAGTAAAAATGATATTCAACTAGGACGCGGTGAGCCTATTAGCGATATGGCACAGGTGATGTCTCGTTATTTGGATGGCATTATGATCCGTACCTTCGGACACGATAATGTTGTAGAGTTGGCGCGTTATGCATCTGTTCCTGTGATCAACGGCTTGAGCGATTTGGCGCATCCGTGTCAGGTGCTGGCTGATTATCAGACCTTGTATGAGCAAAAGGGCAAGCTTAAAGGACTTAAATTGGCCTACATCGGGGACGGCAACAATATGGCGCATTCCCTGTTGATTGGTGGAGCGAAGCTCGGTGTGTATGTATCGATTGCAAGTCCTGCTGGATATGAGCCTGATCCGAGTGTTGTGGCAGCTTCCCGTGAGATTGCCAAGCAAACCGGCAGTGAGATTGTGATTACCCAAAGTCCGCAAGAAGCAGTAAAGGATGCAGATGCAATCTACACCGATGTATGGGCGAGCATGGGCTTTGAGGAAGAGCAAAAGGAACGGGAGCTTGCTTTTGCCGACTTCCAGGTGAATGAGGAGCTGGTTAAGCTGGCGAAGCCGGATTATCTGTTCCTGCACTGTCTACCTGCGCATCGTGGCGAAGAAGTGAGCGCAGGTGTAATCGATGGGCCAAATTCAGTGATTTTTGATGAGGCTGAGAACCGTCTGCACGCACAAAAAGCATTGATGGTTGCTTTGATGGGATAAAGAAGCTATGTTTTATTGTTAGAAAGATTGCATTTGTGGAAGATGATCTGTAGATTTAGATGCAGATGTGAATGAAGGATAGTGGCTAGAAGCATTCGGGGAGGACTTCAATCATGGCAAAAGAAAAAATCGTACTCGCATATTCCGGCGGTCTGGATACGTCGGTCATTTTGAAATGGCTTAAAGAAACCTACGACGCTGAAATTATAGCGTTTACCGCAGATATCGGACAGAAGGAAGAACTGGATGGTTTGGAGGAAAAAGCGCTCGCTACTGGAGCCTCCAAAGTGTATATTGATGATCTGCGTGATGAATTCGCCAAGGATTTTATTTATCCGATGTTTCAGGCGGGGGCTTTGTATGAAGGGCAATATCTGCTAGGAACAAGTATTGCACGTCCATTGATCGCTAAACGGATGGTGGATATTGCGATTGCAGAGGGTGCAACAGCTATCGCTCACGGCGCGACAGGCAAAGGCAACGATCAGGTGCGCTTCGAGCTGAACGCGGCGGCGTTGACGCCCGATATCAAGGTGATCGCACCTTGGCGGCTGGAAGAGTTCCGCAATCAGTTCCCGGGCCGGGCAGAAATGATTGCCTATGCGGAGAAACACGATATCCCGGTAACCGCTTCTGCGGCCAAGCCGTACTCCATGGACCGTAATCTGCTGCATATTAGTTATGAAAGCGGCGTGCTGGAGGATCCTTGGTTTGATCCGAGCGCTCCTGAAAATAAAGAAATGTTCTTGCTCAGCAATGCACCTGAGGATGCTCCTGATGAAGCGGAATATTTGGAGCTGGAGTTTGAAGCAGGAAACTGTGTCGCTTTGAATGGAGAGCAGCTAGACCCGTTGCAGGTTATGGAAAAGCTGAATGAGCTGGGCGGCAAGCATGGCATCGGACGTGTGGACATGGTGGAAAACCGTTTTGTCGGTATGAAGAGCCGCGGAGTGTATGAGACGCCGGGCGGTACGATCCTGTTCACAGCTCATCGCAAAATGGAGTCCATCACGATGGACCGCGAGGTCATGAATTTGCGCGACAGTCTGATTACCCGTTATGCTACGCTGGTCTACAACGGTTTCTGGTTCGCGCCGGAGCGTGTGGCTTTGCAGGCACTGGTTCATGAGAGCCAAAAGAATGTCAGTGGTACAGTGCGCGTGAAGCTGTACAAAGGCAATATTATTGGCGCAGGTGTCAAAAGTCCGGTCAGCTTGTACAATCCGGATATTGCGACGATGGAAGCTGATCCTACACAAGCCTACGATCAAGGGGATGCAACAGGCTTTATCCGCTTGAATGCCCTGCGCTTGAAGGTCAATGCGGGAGTAGCCAAAAATAATAAATAAATGAGTTAGCCTAAAATGTACGGGATGCGGGCCGTCCTTGTCCAAGCGACGAGGACGGCTTGTATTGCAGAGAGGGGATCTTGCAAAAATGAGTAAGCTATGGGGCGGACGTTTTACAAAGCAGACCAACAAGCTGGTAGAGGAATACACGGCTTCCATCGGGTTTGATCAAGCGTTGGCGGAAGAAGATATTCAGGGTAGTTTGGCTCATGTGGCCATGCTGGGCAAATGCGGGATTATTCCGCAGGCCGATGCGGATACGATCAAGGAAGGACTACACACAGTATTGGAGCGTATTCGCCGTGGGGAGATTGAGTTTTCGGTTTCGGACGAGGATATTCATATGAATATCGAGAAAAATCTGATCGAAGCGATTGGTCCAGTTGGCGGTAAGCTGCACACCGGGCGCAGCCGTAATGATCAGGTGGCAACGGATATGCACTTGTATTTGCGCGGACGTGTGGTGGCGCTGGTCGGTATGCTGCATGATGTACAAGCCGCACTAATCGGACAGGCGAAAGATAATCTGGATACGATTGTACCCGGATATACGCATTTGCAGCGTGCGCAGCCTATCTTGTTCGCGCATCATTTGCTCGCATATGTATCGATGCTGGAGCGCGATATTGACCGACTCAAAGATAGCTACAAGCGCATCAATGTATTGCCGCTAGGTGCGGGTGCCTTGGCCGGGACGACCTTTCCGATAGACCGTCATTTTGTAGCCGAGCAACTGGGTTTTGATGGTGTGTATGAAAATAGTCTGGACGCCGTTAGCGACCGGGACTTTATCGTAGAGTTTCTGGCTGGAGCTTCGCTGATCATGACGCATTTGTCGCGTCTAAGCGAAGAGCTGGTGTTGTGGAGCAGCACGGAGTTTGGCTTCGTGGAGCTGGATGATGCCTTTTGCACAGGCAGCAGCATTATGCCGCAGAAGAAAAACCCGGACGTACCGGAGCTGGTACGCGGTAAAACTGGACGCGTCTACGGCAATCTCGTTGGACTGCTGACCGTTTTGAAATCCTTGCCACTAGCGTACAACAAGGATATGCAGGAGGATAAGGAAGGCATGTTCGATACTGTTGCTACGCTGGAAGGGGCTTTGCAGTTGTTCGCGCCGATGATCGCCACGATGAAGGTGAACAAGGATCGCATGCGTCAAGCGGTCAATCAGGACTTCTCCAATGCGACGGATATTGCGGATTTCCTCGTGGGCAAGGGACTTCCGTTCCGTCAGGCGCATGAGGTTATCGGCAAAACGGTGCTGTATTGCATCCAGCATGGCAAGTATTTGCTTGATCTGACACTGGAGGAATTCCAGCAGTTTTCCGACTTGTTTGACGACCGTATCTATGAGGTGCTTCAACCGGAAACGGTGGTTAACGCCCGGAATGTATACGGTGGAACTGCAACCGGACAGGTACAGGCAGCCATCGGGCGCAGTGAACAGCTTCTGAGCAGCACGTCAACATGGTTTGAAGGGCACAAACGGAGTAACTAATCAGCTAAAAGAATTCTTGCGCAGCAGCGGGACGTTGTGTGGAATTTGATAGTTTAGCACATATAGCAGGATATCAAGATAGCAAGATAGCAAGATAGCAAGATAGCAAGGGCACCGTTCGCGGTGCTTTTTGTGCTTTTTAAGGTATTTGGATTAAGTGGTGATCTGAACAATGATAGATTGCGTAAGGTTTCTTAGACAGGCGCAATCACGGGGATTATAAAATAGTTCTATATACCTATGTATGCATTAGTGTGAAAGTTTCTAGAATTTACATTATTGTATACCTACTCCTACTACGAGTATGGTAGAATAGCACTAAGTTTTTAATTGCATTACCAATTTATCAGGACAGAACTGGTATCAAATGAATAAATGTCAGGTTTTTATGGGTCTCTCTTGACCAGAAGACTTGCATCAATATGTAAACGAAGGGTTTAAATGAGAATAAGAGAATGTGCTGCTTTCAGGAAGACGTAAGACCATGGATGCAGGAACAGATCTAGAGGCAGAGTCCGGACGGTTCAGGGAGGTATTATGAGAAGCAAAAGAACGGCGCGGCAGTTAAAGAGCGCATGGATCGGTTATCATGCTTCTGACGCCGATCAGCTGGTGTCTACGTTGCACGAGGAGCGGATGAAGGACGAGAAGTTGCTGCGCGAGGAACGGGAGCTTTTCCACGCGGCGCTGGAACGGAAGAAGCAACGGGATGCGGAGTTGAAGCAGTTGCTTGCGGATGCGCTCGCAGAAGAACGGCGTTGGATTGAAAGGGCGGGAATCCATGGGTGACAGGCTGAGGTGGCAGATTGGGGGAGTTTCAATTCCCCAAACCAAGAGAAGAATAAAAGAAGAGCGTCAGCAGATCGCTCGCCTGGAGCAGCAGTTGGAGGCCCAGCGGACGGAGCAGGCCCCGGTGCTGTACAAGCTGGATTTTCATATTGAGGAACTGGAACGGCGGCTTCAGGATACGGAACTGCGTATCCAGGCATTACAGAGCGCCGCGGATACGGCAGCAGCGGTGGAGCAATTGCTGGATGAAAGTGTGCAGGATGGACAAGCGCAGGAGGCGCAAGTCCAATATCCTGACGGCCAACAGGAGCAGGCTGCGACGGGAGCCGCCTTGGGAGTAGTCTCCGGCGCTCCTGGTTCCGCAGGCGAAGAGGCCGCCACGGGGATACAGAACGGACGGAACGGCAAAGCCCGCCTTGGAGACCAATTGGTGGACAACGGCATAATTACCCGCGATCAGCTTACCGACGCCATCCGAAACCAAAGACGTTACGGTGGCAGGTTGGGCGACATTTTGGTAGAGATGGGCTTCATTACCGCAGAGCAATTGCAGGAGCAGGTGGACGGTGATGAATCCAAAGAGCGACTGGGCGACATGCTGGTACGTTCCGGCTATATTTCACCAGAGCAGCTAGAGCGCGCGCTGGAGTTCCAGGCGAAGAGTGGCGGGCTGCTCGGCGATATTTTGCTGTCATTGCAAATGCTGGAGCCTGCGGATTTGTACCGCGCGATTGCTACACAGAACCGGATCGGCCGTATTGGTGAAGAGCTGGCACTGGATGCAGCCTATAAGTTACCCGAGCAGGTGGCCATGGCTTACGGTGTGGTCGTCATTCATGAATATATGAACCGCTATATTGTGGCGGTCAGTGATCCGTTGCCAGAAGAGCGGCGCTTGAAGCTGGAGGACATTCTCGGGATGCCGGTGGAGCAGGTGCTGGCGACCAAGGAAGAGATGGAGCAGCTCTGGGGTAAGATCTACGGTGAGGAAATGATGCAGGAGAGCACGACCGGATTGTTGGAAAAAGAGCCGCACAATTCGGCGCGTACGACCTTTACGAAGGGACAACTATGGGTGTTCGCGGCAATGGGCGTAATTACAGTGCTCGGTCTTTTCTGGAACAGCTGGAATACGGTGCTGATCATCAATATGCTGATCCAGCTGTTTTATTTTGCTATGACGCTCTTCAAATTCGGTATTATTTATCTCGGTTCCCGGCGTGGGGCGCAGCTTCGCTTTACGAAGGAAGAGGTCGACGCCATGGATGAGAAAAAGCTGCCGATCTATACCATTCTCGTACCGATGTACAAGGAGGCGGGCGTGCTTCCGATGCTGTTGCGGAATTTGGAGCAACTTGATTATCCAAAATCCAAGCTGGATGTGCGGCTGTTAATTGAAGAGGACGATATTGAGACGATTGAGCTGCTTCGTGAAATGAAGCTGCCCGCCTATTACACGACACTGGTTGTCCCTGACGGCTTGCCGAAAACCAAGCCGAAGGCGTGTAACTACGGGCTTATTCGGGCGCGTGGCGAATTTGTGGTTATTTATGATGCCGAGGATCGTCCCGACTCCGACCAGCTTAAAAAGGTCATTGCGGCGTTCAACTCGCTCCCTGAGCATTATGCGTGTATTCAAGCGAAGCTCAACTATTTTAACAGTACGCAAAATTTGCTGACCCGCTGGTTCACGCAGGAATATAGCATGTGGTTCGAACTGCTCCTGCCGGGTATTATGCAGTTAGATACGCCTATTCCTTTGGGCGGAACATCCAATCATTTTCGGGTATCCGTGCTCAAAGATATCAATGCGTGGGACCCCTACAATGTAACCGAGGATGCCGATCTGGGTATACGTCTGTATAAAGGGGGGTACAAAACCGCCATTGTCGATTCGCGTACATGGGAGGAAGCTAACAGTCGCGTAGGGAACTGGATTCGCCAGCGGTCACGCTGGATCAAGGGATACATGCAGACATGGCTGGTTCATATGCGCAATCCGGTGAAGCTGGTGCGTGAGGTGGGCTGGAAAGGCTTTTTCGGCTTTCAGGTCATGATTTTGGCGACACCGATGCTGCCTTTGCTGAATCCGATATTTTGGGGATTGCTGATTTTATGGTTTGGTTGGGAAATGGCCTTTATTCCCAAGCTGTTCCCGGGTTATGTGTATTACCTGGCCAGCGCGGAATTTTATATCGGTAACTTTTTGTTCGTATTTAGTAACGTGGCGGGAATGTATTGGGTCATCGGCGAACTGGAAGAGCGCGGTGAACGTTCATTTTCTTACGCGATGGTCAAATACGGGCTGCTTTCGCCGCTGTATTGGGTACTTATGAGTATTGCTGCGGTGAAGGCAGCCTGGCAGCTCATTACCAAGCCTTTCTATTGGGAGAAGACGACGCATGGTCTGACCGATATGCATGATCTGGATGATGCTCCTGCACAATCCTCCTGAATATGAAGAAAGAAGGAGCAAGAATGGAGACAAAAACACCCTTTTTATCTGTTGTCATTCCCATGTATAATGAAAGCTCACATCTGGAGCGTTCACTCAAGGTGATTGATGGTGTGCTGTCTGTGGTCACTTCACGCTATGAGCTGATTGTCATAGATGACGGTTCCAGAGATGATACGTGGGTCAAGCTATCCGAATTGTCTCGCCGTATGCCTTCTCTGCTCGCACTTCGGCTTAGCCGGAACTTCGGTAAGGAGCTGGCGCTGTGCGCAGGTCTGGAAAACGCCTCCGGCGATGCTATCATCGTCATGGACGGCGATTTGCAGCATCCTCCTGAGATGATTGGAGAAATGGTGCGTTTATGGCAGGATGAGGGCTACGATCTGGTCGAATGTGTGAAGGAATTCCGGGGAGAAGAGTCGATGGGCAAAAAGCTCGGGGCTTCATTGTTCTATGCGACCTTGAACCGTTTGACAGGCTTTAACCTCAAAGATGCCTCGGATTATAAGCTGCTGGATCGCCGGGTGGTGGATGCCTGGATGGCGATGCCTGAGCGGATTCCGTTTTTTCGCGGGATGACGGCCTGGCTTGGTTTCCGTAAAACCCAGATTTCGTTCCGGGTGGCTCCACGGGAGGAGGGCCCCAGTCGCTGGAGTCCGTTGGGGCTGATTCGGCTTGCAGCGGAAGCAATAGTTTCGTTTTCAACCGTGCCGTTGCGGGTAGTAAGTTTAATGGGACTCATTTTTATGCTGATTTCAGTTATATTGGGAATTCAAACCTTGGCGCACAAATTATCGGGTACCGCTGTGACTGGTTTTACAACTGTTATTTTGCTGCTCTTGATTATCGGCAGTGTATTGATGCTGTCCATCGGAGTGGTAGGAGAATATATCGCCGCCATATATCACGAAGTCAAAGCCAGACCTCGTTATCTGATTGCAGACAAACGGGCGAACGCTGACCGATTGTGGGTGGATAGGGAGTTTAATCAACATGATCAGACGTTCGTATCTAAAGTATCCAATCATTAAATATGGCATTGTGGGGCTGCTGGGAACAGGTATCCATGTGGGTGTACTTGTACTGCTGGTGGAACTGTTCAGGGTGCCTGCGGTAATGGCTACTACGATCGGATTCGTAGTCACACTGCTTGTATCGTATGTGCTGAACCGGAACTGGACATTCGAGCCTACCGGGGAGGGGAGTCGTACCCAGTTTCTTAAATATTTGTTGGTCTGCACCTGTGGCCTGCTCTTGAATGCAGGTCTGATGTACGCAACCATTCACTGGATCGGCTGGTCGTATCTGATCGGTGAGGTACTGACCACCATCATCGTGCCTGTTCATAATTATATCTGGAATCGCTATTGGATCTTCTCCGTTCCACAAAAGCGTCAGAAAGAGACTTCATGATTTTGAAAAAAAGGAAATAAAGAGTTGCGATCATTGTATTTTAGGTAGCAGAGTATCACAGTCGGGTTGATCTGGCTGTAGGGTGGAAATTACTGCTACAGCCACATCGCCGCAACAAGTTTGAGGGGGAACGAGAGGAATGTCCTTTCGCAAATGGTCTGCAAACAGATGGATGGTTATAGGTCTGTTTGTGTTTATACTTGCGCTGGAGCTGTCCGCAGGCATTTATTTCAGTTATGTTCTGGGATACATGCATACGGACGCGCTCAGTCGCGTAGCCAATGCATTTTATGTGCTGTATAGCCGTGATCCGCATTTGGGTGCCATCGGATTCATCTGGAATCCGTTGCCCAGTCTTTTGGAAATGGTGATATTACTGCTGTACCCGCTATTTCCGGCATTAGCATCCTATGGATTGGCGGCTGTCATCCTGAGTGCTACCTTTGCCGCTTTGACAGCTGTGCTGCTGTATCGGGCGGGTGTCAGAACAGGACTTAGCTCGGGAATGAGCTTGATGCTGGCACTGTTCTATGCGCTGAATCCGTTTATTTTATTGTTCGGTGCCAACGGGCTGAGCGATTCGCTATACATATATTTTATTATGATGACGGTGATTGAATTTGCGCTGTGGCTCAAGGACCGCATGACAGCGAGTCTGATCGTATCTGGATTAGCGCTTGCCATGGCGTTCTGGACTCGATATGAAGCAGTCCCCCTCGGGGTGGCGATGGCGGGCGGCGTGGTCGTGGCCATTCTGTTTCTTCACCGGAACATGGGCAGACGTGAGCTGCCTTTTCGGGAAAAGCTACATAAGGTCGAGGCGACTTGGTTGCTTCTCCTGCTGCCTGTTGTCTTTTCCGGTCTGCTGTGGATTTTCTTTAACTATCTCATTATGGGGAATGCCTTTTATTTTCTCAATTCGGAGTATTCCAACACGGCGCAATCGGCAGAATTGCTAAATGATGATAAATTCGTGGAAATCTTTAATCATCCGTTGGTTGCCCTGAAATTTATCGCTTCCAAAACCCTCTGGTATTCCGTACCGTTGTTCGCTATTCTGTTCATCCGGCTGTTAAGCGGGCGGTTGTTGCGGTGGGGAACGCTGATTATTTTACTGTTGTTCCTGTCTGTGCCGGGTTTACAATTTTTACTGATGATGAAGCAATCTTCATATGGATGGTTCCGCTATTTTATGTACGTGTTTCCGATTACCGTCGCCTGGCTGCCGTATGAGCTGAGTCAGCTCCAGGGTAGAGCGCGGCGGGCGGCCTTTGGTCTGGTGTCCGTCAGTCTGGTGCTTACGGCCGGATTACTCTCCTATGCACTGACTCGCCCGGATATCGCGCCGGATGAGAACAGTTTCCTCACACGAACAGGTAATGTGAACTATGTGAGACAGGAATCGGACCGGAAAATTGCAGTCTGGCTGGATGAGCATTTGCCAAAGTCAACCATTATGACCGATTCGGCCTCAGCCTACACCATGATCGTGTACAGCCAGTACCCGAAGCGCTTCTTGATCACAAGTGATTATTCGTTTAATAGGGCATTAAGCTATCCGCAGGAAAGTCATGTGGATTATATCCTTGTACCTCAGATCAAGTCGGGCATGCCACTGAGTAAAATCAACATGGTGTATCCGAATTTGTATGAAAAAGGAGCCCCCTGGGTTCAGCTCGAACGCGAGTTTAACGGGGAATGGCGCCTGTACAAAGTGCTACCCAAGTCACAATCCGATTCTCCATCTACGGCTGTGACGATAGCTCCTTGACGCATGTCAGGCCCATAAATATGGGTTGCACATTGCTTCATAACGAATACCCGCAGCTTTACCACTTCGCCATGATACGGCGAGGTAAGCTGCGGGTATTTTTTACGCCTATTTACCGCCCCTTGAGCGGTAGCCAAGCGAGTACATCCTGGATTTTTGCGTCCCAGTATCCCCATTCATGAGTCCCTGGACCCTCTTCGTAGGTCAGTGGAATCCCGGCAGTATCGCACGCTTTACGAAAGGTCTGGTTTCCCTCATACAGAAAATCCTCCGTACCACAGCATTGGTAGAGCAGGGGGAGTGAAGTTCCCAAGGTAGTATGACGTTGTAGCAGCTCCAGCAAGTCGTGATCTGTTCCGCGTATTTCATCTGGACCAAAAATGTGACTCCATTCCGCCGAACTCATCGCTTTATGTGTAGGGTCGATGCGTGCCGCGTGTATATCCATCACCCCCGAGAGACTGGCAGCGGCCGCAAAGCGCTCTGGATGTTGGAGTGCCAGTTTGAAGGCACCATACCCGCCCATGGAAAGACCCGCCACAAAATTGTCTTCTCGCTTGGCGGATAAGGGAAAGAAGGAACGTGCCAAAGCTGGCAACTCTTCACTGATAAAGGTCCCGTAAGCCCCTCCCTGCTCCATATTGGTATAAAAACTCCGGTGAATCTGTGGCATCACAACAGCAATCCCCAGTGAAGCAACGTAGCGTTCAATGGAGGTTCTGCGTAACCAGATCGAGTCATCGTCCGACAGGCCGTGCAGCAAATATAGTGTTGGGTGTGGTCCGGTTCCTTGCTTACCCTCCAGTCCTATCTGCGAACGGGTTTCCTGAGGGAGAATAACATGCATGGATGTGCTCAAGCCAAGCACTTCTGAATAAAACTGGCATTGAATAAGAGCCATAGGAAAACCTCTTTTACTAGGGATTTTGTGACCTCATTGCAGTAATCATACGACCGATAATGCTTTCATTATAGCGTAGCCTGTCTAAATATACATATCCAAGCAAATGACTAGGTATTAAGTCCCGAATCCCATTTATCCTACATAAGGACGGGTTATGGTTATATGGGACGATTTTTTTAATTTGGGGGTTATTTGGGTTTGATTTCTGGTAAAGTGTTTAAAAAAGAATGGTGAAGCCAATCAAAGGAGGAATTCAGAGTATGGGAAATAAGCTCAGAAACACAGTTACTGGTGTATTGAGTACAGGTCTTATTCTTAGCGCATTCAGCGTAGCAGCAGCGGCTCCGCAGAACACAAGCGGTCATTGGGCAGGAGACCAAGTACAACGTTGGTCAGCTACAGGACAATTAGACGGTGCGGTGAAACCGGATGCGGCCATCACACGTGCAGAATTTATCGTTCTCCTGAACCGCAGTCTCGGTACGTTCACACAGGATACTCCAGCCGTGACGGACGTAACGTATGCGGACAGTGTTCAGGTAAACGGTAATGGAAACAGAACGTTCACAGATGTGCCAGCTTCGCACTGGGCATATAATGAACTGACAAACGCCGTAAATGCAGGCTACATAAGCGGCTATGCAGATAACAAGCTCAAACCGAATGGAAAAGTAACGCGTCAGGAAGCTGCCGCTATTGTGGGCAAAGCCATTGGACTGACAGCAGGCAACGCGGCAGATGTCACCAAGTTCATAGACTCCGACAAAATCGGATCATGGGCGAAGAAAAGTGTAGCCGCTGCTGCGGAGCAAAAAATCATCAACGGTTATCCTGATGGTAAATTCCAGCCATTGAAGTCGCTGACACGTGCAGAAGCGATTGCTATTCTGGACGCAGCCTCCGGTTACAACATGAGCGCGATTGATAATCTCACATCGACTCCTGGCGGAACGGTAACAGATTCCACATACAGTAACGTTACGGATTCGACGTATGGTAACACGTCTACTACTCCTGGAAGCGAAACAGAAGATAGTAGCACCAGCACAGACAGCACGGATACGACTACGGACAGCTCCACAACGACAGACACAAGCACCACCGATACAACTACAGATACAAACACTGATGCGGTAGCTGCCAGTGACACACTTAAAGTAAACGAAGTGTATGACGGCGAAGGTACGATTACAGGGACAGCTAAAGCAGGTTCCACGGTAACCGTCTATTCCAACGATCTATCAATCGGTAGTGCAGTAGCCAAGGGCGATGGTACGTTCAGCATTAACGTGCTTACTCAAAAAGCCACTGTTAGGCTGGTTGTCAAAGCAGTGGATGCAGACGGAAGCGAAAGTGCGCCTGTAGAAATTTCTGTTTCAGGCAAACGCAGCGAGTAAAACCATCCCGCTCATGCTAAATCCCCCTTCAACTCCGCTGGTACCAATTCAGGCGGTAGTCGAAGGGGGATTTTTTGTTATGCTTGTATGCATGCCTTATTCACTTATGCCGTCTTCTACAATAGGCTCTTGCGGTTCGCGTGTCTGCGGCTCAGGTGATGTGCTTCCGCTGTGAACAGCCACAATACGCTGCTGAGCACGGTAGGTATCACGGCTGATTCGGGTGCGTTCCACGGTCTTGCCATCTACGAGCTTCATTCGGTACGTTTCCACGACATATCCTGCCTTGCCCTGCCGAAGCACCTGATAGAAGCCGGGGGAAAGGGAGTCATTACGGATTGTTTTCTCTGGGATGGGTAATACACGAACCGTACGTGATTCCAACTCATAGGACACATTGGACGGGAATGTGCCGAAAAATTTGACGGTAAGCGTCCGGTTTTGGACAGCGGCACGAAGGAGCAAATACTTGCCTGTATTGTTTTTGAAGCGGAAATTGATAGATCCTGTAGCAAAAGTTGCATCCTGACCTTTGGGTAGGTAGCTGACCGGCAAGGAATGGTTGCGGCGCTCAACAATGTCCAGGCCGACTCGCAGCGCCGCATTATAAACGGTGCTGGATACCTGACAAATCCCGCCGCCAATGCCCGGTTCCAGTTGCCCGTTTACGATCACCGGGGCTTCACGAAAGCCATATGTGCGCTCAGCCTTGGCAATGATCTGACCATAATCGAATATCTCGCCCGGCTTGAGAATCAAACCGTCAACAGTGCTTGCCGCCGAATTGACGTTGTACACACGTCCTTCCGAGCTGCTGCTGAGGCTGGTGGAAAACTGGACAATTTTGCGCTCAATCCCTTCACTCCGCAGACCGTCCACCGTAATGTCCGGCTCGAGTTGACGAAACGGCAACTCCACCCGCACCGGCTCCCCAGAAGCAGTAAGATCCTTGGGCAGAGCCTTATCTAGCGCTACGCCCAGTTTGGGCCAATCCAGGCGCCTGGCAGAGCGGCCCGGAATATAGCGAATCTGATCGTCCCCGTCGATCTGGCGCACGGCATTGACAGGCTTGCCGTAACGCTGTTCCTCCCAACTGGCTCCGAACCTGACCTGCAAGGCTCCCTCCTGCCGGGAAGGTGTAATGGTCCATTCTTTTCCAAAGGAAAACCGCGTCTGCGCACGAGTCCAAAGATGCTCCGAGACGAGCGCGTTCACGGCATCACGGAATGCCTTCGCTTCATAGTGGATACCCGCTTCCCCAAGCGTAAGCTTGATATCCTGCGCGCTGCTGTCGCTGTCCGTCAGGATCAGGGGGCGTTGCTTCAATGCATTCAGCTTTGTATCCAGCAGTTGGAGCGCGGCTGTTTTATCCATATTTCCCACATTGATTCCTCCGACGGTTACGCCCTTCGGCAGCGTTTGCCTGTCGGCGTACAAATGCAGTCCTCCCCACAACATGGCCAGCGCCAGAATTACAGTCCATATCCAGATGAAGGATAAATGAATTTTTTTCATAATACGGCTGTCTCCTGTCTTGTAAGCTTGGCAGCGTATTCTTGTGCCATAATATTCATATATATGTGCCAAAAGCAGAAAACTTTCGGTACTATTCAGGTAACAAATTTGTTACAATGATAAACGGTATGATGAAATACAGGACTTTTTAAAGGAAATGCATGGAATATGTCGAATGGATATTAAGTTATACGTAATATGATTAAGCAGCGGGAAGTGATCGAGTGATTGAAATGCAGGATGTGTGGAAGACCTATACTAATGGAACCCACGCACTTCAGGGAGTATCGGTCAAAATTGACCGTAATGAATTCGTATACGTAGTCGGCCCGTCCGGGGCGGGTAAATCGACTTTTATGAAGCTTATTTATAGAGAAGAAGTACCGACCAAGGGGCAAATTTCAGTTAATGGATTTAATATCGGGAAGCTCAAGCAGCGTAAAATTCCCTACGTTCGTCGCAACATCGGAGTCATTTTTCAGGATTTCCGGCTTTTGCCGCGTTTGACGGCCTATGAGAATGTTGCTTTTGCGATGGAAGTCATTGAGGCTCCTAAGAAGCTGATTCGCAAGCGGGTACCGGAAGTGCTCGAACTGGTTGGCTTGAAAACGAAAATGAATCGCGAGCCTGCCCAGCTTTCCGGTGGGGAGCAGCAACGCGTAGCTATCGCACGGGCTATCGTCAACAATCCGTCCGTGATCATTGCCGATGAACCCACAGGTAATTTGGACCCCGAAACATCGTGGGAGATCATGCAGTTGCTGGACGAAATTAATTTTCGCGGCACGACTATTGTTATGGCGACACACAATAAAGACATCGTAAACTCTATGCGTAAACGCGTCATTGCCATCGAAAATGGCAACATCGTAAGAGACCAGGTGAGAGGGGAGTACGGATATGACTTTTAATACCTTCTTGCGTCATGTGCGGGAAGGTTTCAAAAACATATTCCGCAATGGCTGGATGTCCGTGGCATCCGTCACCTCGATTGTTGTGTCACTGCTTATACTGGGCGTGTTTATTATGCTGGTGCTCAACGTCAACTCCTTGGCTGACCAGGCGGATAGCCAGGTGGAAGTTAACGTATTTTTGGAGCTGAATGTGGAGCAAGGCATGCGTGAAACGCTGCAAAAGGAAATTGCGGCGATGCCGGAAATTAGCAAAACCACCTTTATCACCAAAGCTCAAGGCTTGGAGGAGCTGCGAAAAGATTTGGGAGACAGCGGCAAGGAGCTGCTGGAGGGTTTTGATAAGGACAGCAATCCGCTTCCAGACAAAATCGTTGTTGAGGTCATTGAACCGACGACAGTCCCATTTGTAGCTGAGAAGATTGAGAAGCTGAACTCGATGCATCCGGAGAAGCCGATTTTAAAGGTCCGTTACGGAAAAGGTACTGTGGAGACGCTCTTTACTATTACCAAGCTCATCCGTAATGTAGGCTTTGTATTCGTAGCTGGACTGGGACTGATGTCCATGTTCCTGATTTCGAATACGATCCGCGTGACCATTTTGGCCCGACGCAAAGAGATTGGCATTATGAAACTGGTTGGTGCGACCAACTTTTTTATACGATGGCCGTTTTTTATTGAAGGTGCGCTTATTGGCCTGATTGGTTCCGTGATAACCGTTGGTATTTTGTTTTCTGGTTATCAGCGTTTGCTTACAGCCGTTCAAGGCGATATTGCGCTGAACATGTTGAAGCTTATGCCGCTTCAGGGCGTTTGGATTCAATTGAGTGCCTTGCTGATCATTTTGGGGATGCTCGTCGGGATTGTAGGCAGTACCCTATCCATGCGCAAGTTCTTGAAAGTATAAATATTCATTGGTGGACGTCACAGTCGGTATTCTTTAGAACGGGGAAGCCGGTGTTATTTTGCGATAAAGGATGGGGAGTGCAAGTTGAAAAAAACAGGATCTGTGTTGGCCGCTACTCTGGTAGCCGCATTGCTAATCCAGCCTTCTGACGGATATGCCAAAAGCATGCATGAAATCAATTCGCAACTGAATCAATTGGAAAAGCAGGCCCAATCTGCCAAACAACAGCAGGAAAAGGCGGCTCAAGATAAACAGTATGCCCAACATTACAAAAATAAAACCGTGCAAAACCTGAAAATTGTACTCGACCAGATTAACAGCGTCAGCGACCAGTTGACTCGTGTAGCAGTTCAGATTGATCAAACCGAAGATAATCTGCGTGCAACCAAAAAAGATTTATCTGAAGCCATTGATCGCATTCAGGCACGGGAAAAGATGCTGGAAACCCGTGTACGCTTGATGTATACGGACGGAACTGTTTCGTATATGGACGTGCTTATGTCTTCGACCAGCTTTAGCGATTTTCTCAGCCGGGTGGATTCCCTGAAAACGATCGTGGAGCAGGACCAAATCCTGTTGGACGAGCATAAAAAGGACAAGGCTCTGGTAGTCAGCAAGAAGAAGCAGCTGGACACGGAATATAAAAATGCCAAGAAGCTGTATGCCCTCAAACAGGGTGCCAAAGCTGAGCTAGATTCGAAGGAGAAGGAAAAGCAGCGTCTGATTGCCAATTACGATCATGATATTGCTGAGTCAGATGAAATCAGTGAAGAGCAAAATGATATGCTCGTAGCCTTGGCGAATAAACGTTCGGGTCTGGTGCAGGAGAAAAACAAGCTCAGAGCGGAGCAGGCTGCTAAAGCAGCACGCGCTAGAGCGGCTGCACGTGCTGCTGAAGCCAAGCGATATGCTTCTTCATCCTCAGGCGCAGGCTCAAATTCCAGCCATGCGGCAGCCAGTACGTATACGGGCGGATCGGGCACATTAGCTTTGCCTGTATCCCATTACCGACTCTCATCTACCTTTGGCATGCGGGTACATCCGATTACCGGCAAGCTTAAAGGCCATACAGGCATTGATATGGCGGCTCCGCAGGGAACCGATATTCATGCAGCAGAAGACGGTGTTGTCATTGTTGCAGAATGGTGGAGTGGGTATGGAAACACGGTTGTGATTGACCACGGAGACGGGCTATGGACCCTGTATGGACATATTCGCAATGGCGGTACGGTGGTTCATACGGGACAGACGGTGAAACGCGGTCAAAAAATTGCGGAAGTTGGTTCGACGGGCAATTCAACAGGACCTCACTGTCATTTTGAGGTGCGCGAGAATAACAAACCCGTAAATCCGATGAACTATCTATAGTTGAAAAGGGAAGCCCTATTTGTAACCAATCTGGTTGCAGATAGGGTTTTGCTTTAATCGCTGTATTCCCGTCGCAGAACAGGTGCATTGAAACACAGAGTAGGATACAATTAACATATTCCGTACAAGCTAGACGTATACTGCGTGGATGGATATGCGTTGTAAGGCAATAGTATACAAGATCAATAGAAGGCGGTGGACGATTAGATGTTGAAAAAAAGTACAGCGGTACTCTTGATGGTGATTGGGCTGCTTGGCGGTAGCCTGCTCACTTTTGCTTATACTGGAACGACGACAGTGGGAAACAGCGCTCTGGGCGAAGGACTGCTGGCGAGTGTGACAGGTAGCAGTTCCACCTCCAGAAGTGATATCCGCAAAATCGAGACAGCGATGGATCTGATTCAGGGGCAATACTATCAGGACGTCGACCGTACCAAGCTGGTGGACGGAGCTATTAACGGTATGATGGAATCGCTCGACGACCCATATTCCTCCTATATGGGCAAAGAAACGGCACAGCAGTTTGAACAGTCCATTGAAGGCTCCTTTACCGGAATCGGGGCTGAGGTAGCGGCAGAAAACGGAAAAGTGGTCGTAGTAACGCCAATTAAAGGCTCACCGGCCGAGAAGGCGGGACTGCGTTCCAAGGACATTATTTTGTCTGTTAACGGTGAAACGCTGGATGGTCTGGATTTGAACAAGGCCGTTTCCAAAATACGTGGACCTAAAGGTAGTCAGGCCAAGGTCAAAATTCAGCGCAACGGCTCTCCTGATCCGTTGGAATACACAATTACCCGTGACAGCATTGATATGGAAACCGTGACGGCTCATATGGAAAGCGGCGGAGTAGGTGTAATCACGATTACCCAGTTCTCCTTGAATACAGCAGATCGTTTTAAAGAAGAACTCGCTAAGCTGGAAAAACAGGGACTTAAAGGGCTCGTCATCGACGTGCGTAATAACCCGGGCGGCGTACTTTCCGTCGTGATTAATATTGCACAGCAATTTGTACCTTCTGGCAAAACGATCGTGCAGGTGGAAGACAAGAACCAGAAGCGTGAAGAAGAGAAATCCAAAGGATCAAGTAAGAAATATCCGGTGACGCTGCTCATGAATAAAGGTAGCGCAAGCGCATCCGAAATCCTGGCAGGTGCTCTCCAGCAATCGGCTGGCGCAGTATTGATCGGGGAAAATTCCTTTGGTAAAGGTACCGTACAAACCAGCTATGACAAGCAAATGGGCGATGGTAGCCTGCTTAAAATCACGATTGCCAAATGGCTGACGCCAAATGGAACGTGGATTCATAAAAAAGGCATTAAGCCGGATATCGCGGTGGAACAGCCTGAATTCTTCACAGCAGCACCATTGAACAAGGAAAAGCCGTTGAAATACAATATGAATAGCGGCGATGTAAAAAATGCGCAAATTATTCTGCAAGGCTTGGGCTACAAGCCAGGCCGCGAAGACGGCTATTTTGACAAAGTGACGGAAAGCTCCGTTATTGCTTTTCAAAAACAAGCAAAACTGACGGCTAACGGCGTGATTGATGCGAAGACAGCAGCGGCCATGGAAACCAAGCTGATCGAAAAAATTCGCGATCCGAAAAACGACAACCAACTCAAGCAGGGGATTGAAGAGATTCGGAAGGAAATGAAGACCAGCGCAGCGAAATAATAACAAGGCTACAACAAAGGGGGCTGGAAACAGCCTCCTTTTATTTTGGGATTTATTTGCAGTCTGCCGGATTGTCTTCCCTACGTTGGCAATTTCATATAGAATAAATGGATATGAAATGTACGTGATCCGCTAAACAGCGGGCCAGGGGCATAAGGAGTGTGAATGAACTTGGAATGGGCTTTACAATGGGGATGGAGCGTTTTAAATGCTTGCTTGTACCTGCTTTTGCAGCCGTTTTACTATATCTCGATACTCATTGTCGCGCTTAGCTATCGTCGGCAAATGCTGCTGGAGCGCAAGCTCTTTCATACCAAGCTGCACAATTGGGTGGGGGAGACATGGCGCGTAGTCTGGAGTGGTCTAATCGCGGGGCTGGCCTTGTCTGCTCTGGGAGTGTTCGTAAGTGTGCATCTGACCTCGGCTTCCATCGTGTGCCTGTGGGTGACCACATTGCTGCTTATGCTGGTGCGCGTGCGTTACCTGTGCCTGGCCTATGCGGTGGGCCTACTGGGTGTAGCCCAGTTTGCTTTGAACGTGGCGGAGGGATGGCAGCCTGGGGGAGTGCTCGGAACATCGGTGACAGCCATCCGTGGATTGGATATTCCGGCGTTGTTGGTGCTGGTTGCCGCAATGCATGTGGCTGAGGCGCTGTTAGTCCGCTGGCAGGGAGGAAAGGCCGCAACTCCACTGTTTGTGGAGGGCAAGCGGGGAAGGCTGGTCGGTGGCTACCGGATGGAAGACCTCTGGCCCATTCCGTTGTTGCTTCTGGTTCCTGTTCAGGGAGGCTTTACGCTTCCGTGGACGCCGCTGTTTGGTGATGGAACCGGATATATGCTGGCAGCCTTGCCTGTTCTTATGGGCTTCAGCAGCGTGACGTTAGGCCAGTTGCCACGCCAGAAGGCGGTGCTAACGTCCAACCGTCTGCTTCTCTACAGTGTAGCCTTGCTCCTGCTGAGCCTGCTGGCAGCGTGGTGGAGTCCGCTGATGCTGGTGGCAGCGTTGTTCTCTTTCCTGGCCCATGAGGCGCTGATCTGGTACGGCAACATGGAAGAGAGCCGCCTCAGCCCTATGTTTGTTCATCCAGAGCAAGGGCTGCGTGTGCTGGCTGTGCTGCCGGATAGTCCTGCGACGGCGATGGGTATTCTGCCCGGCGAGGCCATTTACCGCGTGAACAGCGTCGTCGTGAACAGCCGCAACGAGTTGCACCAAGCCTTGCGTATCAACTCCGCTTTTTGCAAGCTGGAGGTACGTAACCTTCAAGGTGAGAGCAAGTTTGTGCAGCGCGGCATGTATGATGGCGATCACCACCAATTGGGAGTCGTGCTTGCTCCAGATGCGGACGCAAGCTGGGCTGTATCCATACGCCCTGCCTCGATCTACCGGATTGTTGCCATGCGCTTGGGCGCACGGCGGCGTAAAGGTGGACAGGCATCCAAGATGGAGAGTCCAAGTTTGGACACGATAGAAAAATAGATAGTACAGCGAGAGGGGAGCTTTATTTGACTAGATTCGAATAAGGCTGTCCTCTTTCTTTTATTCAGACTGTAGCCTGCTTGAAATGACTATTCTGATCAATGTACAATGAATATGTAATGCGATACCTTAATGAACCGAATGCCTATCACGTGTGCTAAGCAAGGAGAGGGAAAGATGAATGCGATTCACTTTATTCGAGAGTACATCAGGCATCCACGCAGCGTAGGCGCTATCATACCAAGCTCAAGACAGTTGGCCAAGCAAATTACCACACCAATCTACTTTGACCAAGCATCGTGCATCATTGAGTATGGTGCAGGTACCGGTGTGTTTACGCAAGAACTGATTAAGAACAAGCGCCCGGATACGCTACTGCTAGTGATTGAGACCAATGAATCGTTTTACAAAACATTGCAAAGCAAGTACGGACACTTGGAGCAGGTGCACATCATTCATGGATCGGCCGAGCATGTAGCCCGGTATATGAAACAGTACCATGTCTCGAAAGTGGATTACGTCGTATCAGGACTCCCTTTTACCAGCTTACCTGCCGCCTTATCCAGCCTGATTTTGGGACAAACTGCCGAAGTTCTGGGTCATGAGGGCAAATTTATTACGTTCCAGTATAGTAAGGTAAAACACAATTTTTTTCGTACCTTCTTTGGCGACATCCAAATCAAAAAGGTACATTACAACGTCCCACCCGCCTATGTTTTCACGTGCAGCCTGTAATGTGTCAGCTATGTAGTGGATTAGAATAAATACGAATGTGAAGATACAGATTTTCATGAGAAGACCTGGTCAGCGTCATTAAGATGTTGAACAGGTCTTTTTTTGTTGAACATACCTTTATGTTCTTTATAGAGATTTTGGGATATGTTAAAAAGCAAAATTTGTTTAAGGAATCATATTTTAAAATGGGACTTAACCTATATATTACATATGCTGGAACCTGTTAGATTTTGTGTGATTCAACGATTAATCTGAACTTTCGTTAAAAGGGGATTAATATATGGTAAAACCGCTGATGTTCATGCGTTGGTGTGAGTATTATGAGTTAAGTGACCGTGAGACGGATTTTATATCGTTTTTTATGATGAATTTCTCAGCTGCCCGATCAGGCAACCAACCGAAGCTTAGGGAGCAATTCATCGAAATTCAGAAAAAAACCTTTCCCGAATACCCGTTTGACATTACCTCGGAGGAATTGGATTATCTCAAATTTGAAGGATTGATGAAACGGGTGTTGAAAATCCATTTTGATACGGCCGAGCTGTTATACTCCTTCTACCTTCAAAAACTATGCGCACCCTTGGCAGAATATATTTTATCCACTGGAGAATCAGAGCCTGCACGCATCTATTATGAGCTTATCCAAAAGGACAAGGTACGGTAGGGGAGAAGGTGTGGATCAACAAGAGCTACTTAACAGATTGAAGAAGAACGACGAAAAGATTGAAACACTGTTGCGCCTGAAGATTCCCCGCAAAATAAAAAAGTCCCTTGGCTAAGGGGCTTTTTCGATATCCAAAGCTATATGGTTATTTGAGAAATTCATTCTAGTCAATTAACACTAGAATTAAAAATTTCAATACACCTTTCTGTTAAAGTTATATATCATAACCTCCAATTCGACATATATCGTTCTTAAGCTCTATATCTAGGGAGTATATTCCTTTGTATAAATAGATAACCTATCGAAGTTTGTTCCGTTTGAAGGAAAGACGGTGGCATAGCTAGAACAACTTTGCGGCGAATTCATGTACTACTATATGGCTATATGGAATAATCTATGTATATGGACCTTCCGTCCAACAAATGGTTCGATATGCAGGCTTGGTCGGTAGAACGTATAGCAGAGCTGTACTATTACACATTTGTCAACAAGAAGCCGGTAACGGTACTACCTTGATGCAAACGGCAAACCCATCATGTTCGGTGTGAATACGGCTGTTGCAACACTTGAAGATTCCGGGCCAATTCTGGATTTCGGACGGAGAGGAGAGTGTAGTCAACCGGATACGGGGAGCTTCGATTGGCGAAATTCAAGCACGTATCAACAAAGACGACTGGACAAACTACAGTGTGGCAGATGAATACTCCTACGATCCTACAAAAATTAATTTGCGGATTAGAGTAAGGTGACGCTGTACCAGAACGATAAACTCGTTTGGGGTCAGGAGCCTTAAAGCCTGACGGAGCGGCACTCGTATGGGTGCTGCTCTTTTCAAATGTAAAGGAGGAAAGCGGCATGAAGGCGAAAAATAGTAGTAATATTTTGTCCAAACGTTCCAAATGGCTGCCTGTCGTCATGGCATGCACGATTATAGTAGGGGGGGCTCTACCGGCTCCAACTGTAGTTCACGGTCAAACGGCAAAGACCGTTACCATTAAAGTCGATACATCCAAGGATCGTAAGCCTATTAGTCCTTATATATACGGTACGAATCAGGATTTGGCAGGCGATGAAAATCTGGCTGCCAGACGACTTGGTGGCAATCGAATGACCGGATACAACTGGGAAAATAATATGTCCAATGCGGGAAGCGATTGGCAGCAATCCAGCGATGACTATTTATGCAATAATGGTGGCCTGACAAAAGCCGAATGTGAAAAGCCGGGAGCGGTGACGACTTCGTTCCATGATCAATCGCTGAAGCAGGGCGCTTATTCTTTAGTCACGCTGCCGATGGCCGGTTATGTGGCCAAGGATGGAAACGGAAGTGTGCAGGAAAGCGAACAGGCTCCTTCCGCTCGTTGGAATCAGGTCGTAAATGCCAAAAATGCGTCGTTCCAACTACAGCCTGATCTGAATGACAATCAGGTATATGCGGATGAATTCGTAAATTTTTTAGTGAAAAAGTACGGCGCTGCTTCAACAAAGGCGGGTGTGAAAGGATATGCGCTCGACAATGAACCCGCTCTCTGGTCGCATACGCATCCGCGCATTCATGGTGAAAAGGTCGGAGCGAAAGAGTTGGTAGACCGGTCGGTAAGTTTATCCAAAGCTGTTAAAGCGGTTGACGCGGGTGCAGAAATTTTTGGGCCGGTTCTTTACGGTTTTGGCGCCTATACAGATCTTCAAACTGCACCTGATTGGAACTCTGTAAAAGGCAACTACAGCTGGTTCGTGGACTATTACCTGGATCAAATGCGTCTCAGCTCGCAAGCCGAAGGCAAGAGATTGCTGGATGTTTTCGATGTGCACTGGTATCCCGAAGCGATGGGCGGAGGCATACGAATTACAAATGAGGTAGGCAATGACGAAACGAAGAAAGCCAGAATGCAGGCGCCTCGTACTTTGTGGGACCCGACCTACAAGGAAGATAGCTGGATCGCTCAATGGAACAGCGCATTCTTGCCTTTACTGCCTCGATTGAAGCAGTCGGTGGACAAGTATTACCCGGGAACCAAGCTGGCTTTGACCGAGTATAGCTACGGCGGCGAAAATGATATTTCCGGCGGTATCGCTATGACCGATGTGCTGGGCATCTTGGGCAAAAACGACGTTTATATGGCGAATTACTGGAAGTTAAAGGATGGTGCCAACAACTACGTTAGCGCCGCTTACAAGCTTTACCGCAATTATGACGGAAAAAACGCTACTTTCGGCGATATCAGTGTTAATGCGCAAACGTCTGATATTGTTAATAGCTCGGTGCATGCTTCCGTAACGGATGCATCCTACAAAGAACTGCACCTCATTGTCATGAATAAAAGCATGGACAGCGCATTCGACGCCCAATTCGATCTTTCCGGCGAGACGACTTACAGTTCCGGTAAAGTATGGGGCTTCGATAAAAATAGCTCGCAAATTAAGGCAGTAGCGCCAATCACGCAAATTTCAGGCAACCGCTTTACCTATACAGTACCGCCTTTGACGGCTTATCACATCGTGTTGACTGCTGGCAATGATACGTCTGTGCCACCTGGGGAAGGTCCTGAAAGCTTTGCGCTGAGAGCTGGGGCTGGCGATGGGAAAGTCGATTTGTCCTGGGACGCTTCCAGCGGAGTTGTAAGTTACAGTGTACAGCGTGCAACGTATGAAACCGGTCCTTTTGCTGCTGTAGCATCCAACTTGATCGAAACGTCTTATACGGATACGAACGTAACGAACGGCACTTCTTACTATTATAAAGTAACCGCAAAAACAAATGCGGGAACGAGCGAATCCAATGTCTTGAAAGCGGTTCCGCGGACGCCTGTAGACGGCCCGGATCGCTATGAAGCCGAAGATGGCACGCTGAAGGGAACCATTGTGGAATCCAGCGGGACTGGCTTCTCGGGTACTGGTTACGTAACTAATTTCCACAATGCAGGGGATTCCCTGACGATGACGATTCAGGCTCCAACGGCAGGCTTGTACAATCTTACAATCGGCTACCGTTCTCCTCATGATGACAAACGCACGAATTTCTCTTTAAACGGCAAAGCGTCTGGCGAGCTGGTACTTTGGAAATCGGCTGATTTTAAAGAAACTTCCGGAGGCAAGCTTCTGTTGAATACAGGGGCAAATGCGATCGGTTTTGAAACAGGCTGGGGCTGGTATGATATCGACTACGTCAAACTGGAGCCTGCTGCTGATCGTCCACCGCATGCCGTAACCAAATCGCTCACCAATCCGAATGCGACAGTAGAAGCAAGAGCATTGATGAACTATCTGGTTGATCAATACGGCAAGAATACGATCTCCGGTCAAGAGGATATGCCCGAAATTGATTGGCTTCAAGCAAATGTAGGTAAGAAGCCGGCTATTGCAGCGCTTGACCTGATTGACTATTCGCCAAGCAGAGTGGAACACGGTCTTAGTTCCACAGAGACGGAAAAGGCGATTGAATGGGATAAGCAAGGGGGCATTGTTACCTTTGCTTGGCACTGGAATGCGCCGAAAGGTCTTATCGATACGCAGGGTAAAGAATGGTGGAGAGGCTTCTATACCGATTCGACTACATTCGATATAGAATATGCGATGAATCATCCAGAGTCCGAAGATTATAAATTGCTTATTCGCGACATCGATGTGATTGCAGGGCAATTGAAGAAGTTGCAGGATGCGAAAGTGCCTGTCCTGTTCCGTCCATTGCACGAAGCGGAAGGCAAATGGTTCTGGTGGGGCGCCAAAGGTCCTGAGCCTGTTAAAAAATTGTATATTTTAATGCACGATCGTTTGACGAATGTGCACAAATTGAACAATCTGATCTGGGTCTGGAATTCTGTTGCTCCCGACTGGTATCCAGGGGATGAGTATGTGGATATTTTGAGCTTTGACTCTTATCCGCAAGCAGGCGATTACAGTCCGCAAATTGCAAAATACGAAGACCTTGTTACATTGGGCAAGGACAAAAAGTTAGTTGCCATGAGCGAAAACGGACCTATCCCGGATCCTGATCTGCTGAAGGCGTATCAAGCCCATTGGAGCTGGTTCGCTACATGGTATGGGGATTTCCTGAGAGACGGCAAACAAAACAGTCTTGAGCATCTGAAAAAAGTGTATAATCATCCGAACGTCATTACGCTTGATAAGCTCCCGACTAACTTAAAAACGTATGGCATTACCGAGCAACCATCAGTACCGGGCAGCTTCACGCTGAACGCAGCGGGCGAAACGGCGAAAGTAAAGCTGAGCTGGACAGCATCGGCGAATGTGGCAAGCTATGAAGTGAAGCGTTCGACGGCTGAAAACGGTACGTTCGCGACAGTAGCGAGCGATGTATACGGAAGCAGCTACACCGACATGGCCGTAACGGCAGACACGATGTACTATTACCAAGTCGTAGCGAAGAACGATGCAGGTCAAACGATTTCGAACACGGCTAGCGCAGCACCGAAAGCGGATACTCAGCAGCCAACAACGGGACTGGTGCTCCAGTATCGCACAGCGGATACAAATGTGAACGACAATCACTTGAACCCGCATTTCCAAATTTTAAACAAAGGTACAACCTCCGTACCGATCAACGAGTTGAAAATTCGCTACTACTACACGATCGACGGCGACCGCGCGCAGACATTCAACTGCGACTATGCGGTGCTGAGCTGCTCAAAGCTGAATGGTAAGCTGGTTAAAATGGATAAAGCTGTAACCGGTGCTGATTATTATTTGGAAGTCAGCTTCAACTCGGATGCAGGCGTGTTAGCACCTGGAGGAAGCACGGGCGGAATTCAAACCCGTATTCATAAAACAGACTGGTCGAACTATAACGAAAGTGACGATTACTCGTACAAAGGCACGCAAACTTCATTTGCCGATCATGCGAAAGCTACGTTGTATCATAATGGAGTACTTGTTTGGGGAACCGAACCGAAAGCTAATTAAGACAAGCGCCTGATAAAATATCTTGAATCGGAGGAATTATCTGGGAAGAAGAATAAACCGATTACAACCTTGGGCTGCCAGTGTCGCAGATTCCTAAAATTTGAACAGAATACCTTACTTTTACTTTAATATTGTATATACTGTAAAAGAAGGGGGAGGTGATTATGGACCCAATTTTTTATGTTACTGCTTTTCTGATGTTTTACGCTCTTTTGGGCGTTGCTGCTGTTTTGTTCATATCTAAGCGTTCAAAACAGCCAGCACGAAGAAGTGCCCAGTTCGTTATTGGTCTCATTGGATTGGTGGCGTTGTATGCGCTTATCAAAGCTTTTAACAATGTCGGTAGCTCCGATTCATATCATTATTTTGCCATAGTGGTATTTATGATTGTGGTAGCTGCATCATCCAAGTATTTCAGAAGAAAAAATAATTAGCTCCATACGCGCTCCTGGGGAAGTTCAATTTCCCCAGGAGCGTTTAAACGTTATGTACGTCATTCAACTTTTCAATGATCACGGGATTCGTTAAAAAAAGACTTTTTTCTAAGGCATCATAAATTAAAGTGACTATATAGACCATATATTTCACTATTTCCGTAATTTTGTATTGAAATGAATTTCCTTTAGGTTGGATTCTACATATAAAATATCACTGACCATATGTCTAAAACTTATTGAGGGGGATTGAAATGGAACATACACCTACGATCCGCTCGAAGATAGAGACAGAATTGAAGCAAAGGGGCTATAGCTTTAGCAGTTTTAGTAAAATCTCCGGTATTAACCGCGGCACATTCAGCGCCATGCTGAACAGCAACCCGCCCAAGCCGATCTCCGTTCGGCAGATGGATCTGATTACCAAGGCGTTGGGGTATCCTGACGGTTGGCTATATGAGTTGTACATAGATGAATGCTTTTACGAGGGAAAAGGGCACTGGAAACGGATTAAGCCGTTTCTGTTGCGTTGTGTGGAGTTGAAGAAGCGCGACTTCATTCAGAAGGTTTTATCGAGGCTGACAGAGGATTTGTCCTATGTGCCGACCATATTTGAACTTGCAGAAGAACTGCATAAAGCAGGCAAGGAAAAGGAGGCCGTTCCCTTTTACGAGTGTGTAGTAGAGAACGAAAGATATCGTTATTCGGAACGGTTGGCTATAAGCCAATACAAAAGGTTTAAAGCATGTACAATGTCTGACTTGGAAAAGAGCCTTGAGTTAGTATTGGAATTTATACCTTATCGTAATTTGCTTCCTGAGCATTATCAGTTGGAGGCGATTCATAAAATCACAAATATATATTTTTACTTACACAAATGGGATGGGGTAGAGAAGTACGGCCATGAATTAAAAAAACTGGCTTATGTAATCTATATGAATCAGCAAAAAAGGAATGAGAAAAGAAGAGTAGCTACAATGGTTGCGTGCAGAAAGACACTTGGTATTTTACTATGGTTATGGGTTCCTTTCTGTCTCAACAGCTTTACAAAAGAAAGGATATATTAAGGAGGCAAAGGCAGAGCTTGAGGGCTATGCAGATTTAAGCTGGTTTAAAGGGCTTGATATAGAAGGTGAAGCAGATGTAGAGCAATTCCGTTTGTGGGCTAAAGCCAACTCGTATACTTTAGATTTACTATTGGGAAATAGAGATATCCTTCCTGAGTATATAGCTTTCCTCGAAAATCACCCTGAAGAAGTAAGTTCTGGAGTCGTAACCATACTAGAAGCAGCTAATAAGTATAATTTTGATGTAGACTCTATCATTGACAAATACTCAGAACGAATAAAGAGATTACAGGAGTCTGAGGACGTTAAACAAATGACCTATTATTGTTACATGTATCAACTCGCCATTTACCATTACAGACGTGGGAGAATACTAAAAGGGCAAAAGGATACCCTTAATTATCTTTCATTATCCAAGCAAAGAAATTGGTTTAAACCACCAGTTTCTATGGAGAGTCTTCAAGATCATATGCAATTAGATTAGGCCAATCTTACAGGATTGGTCTTTTTTTATTGATTATTTTGTAAAAAAAGAAATGATTTGTTTATTCTTATCGTTCTTGTAACACATCAAGAATTATAATTTCTTTAGAGCTGGTGGGAAGGAGGATAGGCTTTTAAGATAAATAACCGTTTGGGGGATGGGCTTCACTGAGTTTAAAAAAATATCTTGAATCGGAGGAATTATCTATGAAGAAGAATAAATTATTTGCAACTGCTTTATCTCTTAGTTTGCTAGGGGCTGTTGTCGCGCCGAGTGCAATTTTTGCAAGTTCAAATGTAAATGACTCTTTTCAAGAACAAACCCAATCTCAAATTGCAACCTTACAACATCTCGATACGGCAACATTGCAAAAAAACCTGGAGGCGGCTCAGGGTTTGGAAAAATATATTAAACCGGGTGCGGACGGTCTGCTTTACATTGACGAAGCTGGTAAGGATGTTGTCTCTAAAGAAGCCTACGAATATATTGCTAGTGGTGTTCAGATCATCAATGAATCTCTAAAAAGTGGACAAACCAAATTAGACGTTGAGAACCAAACGATCGTCCCGTCTGGACAAGCACCTATTCAAACGCAAAACATAATCACACCAAATGCTTCCTCGAACACGTATTGGTGGGGAGTAGCAATTACAATGTCACAAAGCGAAACCAAACAACTATCCTATGTGTTGAAACAACAATCTAAAGGATATTTGACTGTCTCAGGTCTGGCTGCTGCAATAGGTGGTATTATGGGGCCTAATCCGATACCTTGGGGTGCCAGTGCCGCAGCTGCGTTAGTTTCTTTAGGAACTGATTTAGTCGCTTCAAGTTTGGACAACTATAACGGTTCACGCGGTACTACGCTGAATCTGCATTGGTTGCCAGCCGCTTATTATACGGTTAATTCCAACTAAAATTTGAATTAGACACCTTACTTTTACTATAATATTGTATATAATGTAAAAGAAGGGGTAGGTGAGATTATGGACCCAATTTTTTATGTCACTGCTTTTCTGATGTTTTATGCTCTTTTGGGCTTTGTTGCTGTTCTGTTCATATTTAAGCGTTCAAAGCAGCCAGCACGAAGAAGTGCTCAGTTCGTTGTCGGTCTCATTGGATTGGTGGCATTGTATGCGATTGTCAAGGCTTTTAGCAATGCCGGCAGCTCCGATTCATATCATTATTTTGCCATAGTGGTTTTTGTGATTGTTGCAGCAGCAGCATCCAAGTATCTCAGAAGAAAAAGTAATTAGCTCCATACGCGCTCCTGGGAAAGATCAATCTCCCCAGGGGCGTTTTATTTTGTTTTCAGGGAACCGAGCTAAGACCAATGAGAGAGAAGAGTAAAGGATTTATCCAATAAAGAGCTTATACAGGTGTATGAGTTGTATAGCCGTTAAAGAGGCGGTATGGGTACTGAGTTCAAATAAAAGTGGTTGGGTTATATATGAGAAGGTATTGGAGCGCGGCAAGCTGGTCCGAAAGGAGCTGCCAATTACATATGGGAAAGAGAAGAATGGGTTGTAGAAGCGGAGCGATCAGATGAACTGCGAGCAGCTCTTAATATTCTTGAAAAGGATCAGAAACCTGCGCCCACACTTGCAGAGGCAGTACTAGTTGTTGTTTCAGGTTCAATTCATACTGGATGAAGGATTTAAACGTTATGTACTTCATTCAACTTTTCAATTATCATGGGATTCGTTTAAAAAAGACTTCTTTCTAAGGCATCATAAATTAAAGTGGCTATATAGACCATATATTTCACTATTTACGTGATTTTGTATTGAAATGAATTTCCTAAAGGATAGAGTTTACATATAAAATATCACTTATGATATGTCCAAAATTGATTGAGGGGGATTGACATGGAACATACACCTACGATCCGCTCAAAGATAGAGACAGAATTGAAGCAAAGGGGCTATAGCTTTAGTAGCTTTAGTAAAATCTCCGGTATTAACCGCGGCACATTCAGTGCCATGCTTAACAGCAACCCACCCAAGCCGATCTCCGTTCGCCAGATGGATCTGATTACTCAGGCGTTGGGGTATCCCGAAGGCTGGCTCTATGAATTGTACATAGAGGAATGTTTTTACGAAGGAAAAGGGCATTGGAAGCGGATTAAGCCGTTTCTGTTGCGTTGTGTGGAGTTGGGAAGACAGGACTTCATCCAAAAGGTATTGTCGAGGCTGACAGAGGATTTGTCCTATGTGCTGACCATATTTGAGCTTGCAGAAGAATTACACGCAGAAGGAAAGGAAAAGGAATCAGTTCCTTTTTACGAGTGTGTGGTAGAGAACGAAAGGTATTACCATTCGGAGCGGCTAGCAATTAGTCAGTATAGGTTATTTTCTTACTCTTTAAGCAAAGATTTAGAGAAAAATCGCCAACTGGCTATAAAATTTGCTCCTTATCGTAAAAATTTGCCTGAAAATCATCAACTGGACGCTCTTTTAAAGCTGGTAAACGTATACTTTCAAGCTTATGACTGTGAGACAACTATGCAATATGCGAAAGAACTTGAGGTAATTGCCACAAATGTTTATCAGCAGCAGATTCAAGCTAGATTAAAAAATCGTGAAGTTAAACCTCTAAATACAGAAAGACATCTAATCGTATATTTTGGTCAAGCTTATTTAATGCAGGGGAATGCCCGCGAAAAGCAAGGACTATATGAAGAAGCAATGGAATTCATACCTTACTATGCAGATTTGACTGGTTTTGAAGGACTGGATGAAATGGGAATTTTAGAGGCGAGGAAATTTGAAATGTGGGCAGAAGCAAACCGCTTAAATTTAGAAATTCTAATGGGAAATATGGCTAGTTTGCCTGCCTATGTCGATCTTCTTAAAAGTAATCCTGCAGAGATACTTCAGGGGCTACTAACCATTATGGAATCGGCCAATATTTACAATCACACAATAGACGAAATTCTGATCCTTTTTGCTGAAAATATTAATGAATTTAGGGACTTGCGCACAAATATTTCTTACTATCATACAAATTATAATCTGGTGACCTATTCCCGTTTTTTTCTTGAGCTTAGTCGCTACTATTTTAATAAAGAGAGCTACTCTGAGGCGATCGACAGTATGTTGAACAGTCTCAAAGCATCCTCACAGTTGAACGATAAGGCTTACTATATCAAGTCCATCACGCTGTTGTTTGAGAAATATAAAGGTCACTCGACACAGGAGCAACGGGCAGAATATGAAAAAGTGCTTAAAGAAGTAGAATATAACATCAAGCAGATGACTTCTTAGAACATAAAAGGGCTATGTAACCTACTACTAAGATAGAGTAACATAGCCCTTTTGAAATATTATGTTCATGACCAATCGGGAAAAAAAATCATTTTTTTTCGTTATTCGCTGGACTTATCGGGGTTACTTGCTGTAAGCCCGCTTTCTGAAGAGGTGAACAGTTCCTTCAATATCCGATATGCCTTATTTTGATCGGCTTCATTCTGCTGGGAGAGTAAATGAACACATTCCCATATCCAGGGCTGACTTTTGAGTTCTTCATATGGATTGAAGTCAAAAAATGCAAATACGTTTGTTTCCAGTGCTTCTGCTATTTTCTCCAAGGTTTTAATCTGTACATTGACCTCACCACGCTCCAACTTGCCGATATAGGAACCTGTTGAATCAGATGCTTCTGCAAGCTGTTCTTGTGTAATATCACGCAATTTTCGAAATTGGCGGATTTTTACTCCTATGAGTTTTGTTGTTTCCATAGACATCCACACTCCTATAGTATGAGTGTAGACAAAGGTAGATCAAGCGTGGAGGTAATTGTATTACCTAAATAGTATAATATTAAGTCCTTGTAAAGACTATTAAACACGCATTAAATTCCAATATATATTAAAACGGTGTGAAAAAAGGGGTTGACCATCATCCAGTTTATTCATATAATTTCTAGTATATTGTAATTGTTTGTCGAGGAGGGTGATTTTTTTAAATCATCTGAATACGCCGGGAGGTGTTTTTATTGGAAAATGCAACCACGATTCGTTCGGAAATTGAGAAAGAATTAAAACTTGGTGGTTACACTTTTAATAGTTTTGGACAAGCTACGGGTCTTAATCGGGGCATATTTAGTGCTATGCTTAACGGAAATCCGCCTAAACCTATCTCTGTAAGACAAATGGACTTAATTACTAAAGCGTTTAACTATCCAGAGGACTGGTTGTATGACCTATACGTAGATGAATGCTTTTACGATGGAAGACCTCATTGGAAAAGAGTTAAACCATTCCTGATTCGTTGTGTTGAGGTGGGCAATCTGCGGTGCGTGGAGAAGGTGCTTTCACGGTTAATGGAAGATCTTAACCACATTCCAGCGATCTTTTCTTTAGCAGAGGAACTGTACGAAGAAGGGAAGCTACAGGAGGCCATTCCTTTCTATGAATGTGTCATTGAGAATGAGAAGTATCAACATTCTGAGAGATTGGCAGTCAGCCACTATAAATTGTTTGTTGCTTCGGTAGGCCAAGATATGGAGAGAAACTTGGAAGCCGTACTGAGATTTATTCCTTATCGAAATCGCTTACCAGAGAATTATCAATTAGATGGAATTTTAAAAATTATCAATACTTATTTTTACCTACATAAATGGGACAGCGTAGAGAAATATGGAGATGAGTTGTGGACTCTTGCCAAAACTGTTTATTTAAATCGATATGAGAATAATGCTAAAAGAAGAGTTAAAGATGACTTTAAAACAGAGAAAAATCTTGTTTTTTATTATGGATATGGCTACCTATCTAAATCTACAGCTCTTCAGAAAATGGAAATGTTTGAGGAAGCACAATCCTATATACAAAACTATGCTGATTTAAGTTGGTTCAAGGGACTTAATTCGGAGGGGGAGCAATATGTAAAGATGTTTAGTCTTTGGGCAAAGGCAAACTCTTATACATTGGATATGCTCTTAGGAAAGAGAGAGGTACTAGGTGAATATATTACTTTTCTCAATCAACACCCAGAAGAAAAATTATCTGGCCTTTTAACTATCTTAGAGTCAGCCAATATGTACAACTTTTCAGTAGATTATGTGCTTGAAAGTTTTTCAGCAGAGATTGATCAATTTAAATTTCTTGACGACGTAAAGAATAGAAACTATTATTGTTGTTTTTTATATCAAAGGGCAATTTATGAGTATAAGAATAGCGGCTTTGAAAAAGGCACAAACTATGTTCTGGACTGTCTTGCTTTATCATTAATTAGTCGGAATGATAGCGACTTTAAGCAATGTGTTGCATTGTTTGAAGTCTACAGAGAGTTTGCGACTAGTGAGCAAACGAAAAGATATGAAAATATAATTAAGGAGGTGAATATCTATGAAAAAAGGTTATTCCATGGTACTAGCCTTAGGTATTCTATTCTTTAGTATATTCCCTTTATATTATCCAATTAATGGAGAGCATTCTGATAGAATTATATTATTTAATCATGGTATGGGTTGAGTTTCATAGATGGACAATAAGATCCATAAAAAAGAGTTCACACTTTCGCCAGTCCCTAGGGATTGGCTTTTTGATTTATTCCGTTAAAGGGATGAAATGGGTTTTATTATATTATTAACCTGTGGGGAAGGTATCAGCTTGTAAACTAACTGTAAATACCATACCAAACAGGAGGTTTGTTGATGTGAAATTGCAAGAATTGGAGGACTGCATCGAAGAAAAGCGTAAGGAATTAAATGATTTGGCGAAAGAGGTGGGATTAAAGGATCGACGGGTGTTGACCAAGTCTATGGAGTTGGATCGGCTCCTTAATTTGTACAGCGATTGGAAATATAGCTGCTGTAAGCAGAGCATACCCAATAATTCACCAGTGGAAGAAAAGCAACACGAATTTGCCTTATCTTATTGATTTTCCAGCAGCATGACAAGGCTTTACCTAACTTCATCTTGGCTTCTAATACATAGTGGGGATATTAGACTTAAACAAAATAACCTCCCTCATCTCTCGTACGCCGCTCTATACAACACTGTTCGTACGGTTTATTGTTCTGCGTCACATCAGAGCGGAAGCCATGTAGAACTATGATATCTATCTAAAAAACCTCCCGGTTCACGTTAAGTGTGACTGAGGAGGTTTTTAATATTTACTGTTGAAGCTGGCGTAGTACGGTAATTTCGACACGGCGGTTTTTTTGTCGTCCGGCCTCTGTGGTATTATCACCAACCGGTCGGGTATCTGCATAGCCTGCGTATTGAAATTCTGTAGGAGATAATCCTTCTCTATCGAGAAAGAATCGAAGCACTGATAGCGCCCGTGCCCCGGAAAGCTCCCAGTTGTCCTTGTAGGTCGAAGAGTTCGAGGAGCGTGTGAATGGAATATTGTCCGTATGGCCCTCGATGCTGATTGGCGTTTTTAAATCCCGGAATAGACTCGCCAGCTTGGATAGTGTGTTCGCAGAGCCTTGTTTGAGAGCAGCCCTGCCCTGATCGAATAAAAAGCGGTCGTTCAGCGTAATGACAATACCACGCGGCTGATCGGCTACGAAAATCTGATCTTGCAGCTTATTGTCCGAAATATATTGCTCTATGACGCCCATCAGGTTTTGAAGTTCTTCTTCCTGCTTGCGAAATGCCTGCTCACGTTCGGTCAATTTGGTCGATCCAGCAGCTTTATTATCGGATGACGGTTGCTTGGTGGTGGGCGGATTTTTACTTGTGTGAACATCCGCAGTACCCGTAATCCCTGAACCTTGCTCTAAAATGGAATCGCCTTTATGGAACGTATCCTGTAGGGATTGAACAACGACTTCATATTTTTTCGCATCCAGGCTGCTCATAGCGTACATCACCACGAAAAAAATGAGCAGCAGCGTGATCAGATCGGCATAGGTAATCATCCAGCGGTCACGATGGTCTCCGCCTCCTTGACGTTGGCGGCGCTTAGCGCGCGCTCTCATGGAAGTCCTCCTTTGGAGCAGCGTCATCCATGCGTGAGCGACGAGGCGGCTTATAATCCAGATTTTGCTCTGAGCGGATGAAGAACTCCAGCTTTTTGCGTACCAGCTTCGGATTTTCTCCATTTTGGATGGCCAGAATACCTTGCAACAGTAAATCCATCGTGACCATTTCACTTTCGCTGCATGCTCTGATTTTGGATGCGATGGGCAGGAAAATCAGATTGGCGCTGGCAACGCCGTATAGTGTAGCGATAAAAGCGACAGCAATAGACGGTCCAAGCGCTGTCGGTTCGGTCAGGCTGCCGAGTACATGGATCAGGCCCATCACAGTACCGATGATCCCCATCGTAGGGGCATAGCCGCCTGCGGATTCAAATATTTTGGCATATCCTTCGTACTTATGCTCAATGGTATCTAACTCAAGTTCCAGAATTTGTTTAATCTGTTCCTGCTCGGTACCGTCAATAACCAGTTGAAGACCTTCGCGCAGAAATGCATTGGGGTGCTCTGACGAAATACGCTCCAGTGCAAGCACCCCGGATCGGCGGGAGGTGGCCGCCATGGAAACCAAATCTTCAATATATTGCTCGGAGAGGTTGTCCTCACGGCTAAACGCCATCCGAAGGGCAGCTGGTATGGTTTTCAGCTTGGAGGCGGGATAGCTGATAACAACTGCGGCGAACGTTCCGCCAAATACAATCAGAGCCGATGTACCTTGAAGCAGCCCTGTAAATTGTCCGCCCTCCCATAAGAAGCCACCGATTAATGCTATGATTCCGGCGATGATGCCCAACACGATGGTGATATCCAAAATTTAATTCACTCCTATTCAAGACTTATCGTTTGCATCCAGGGTAAGAAAGAGGTATAATACGGGAACAAACATTCTTATCCAACCATATTTCCCAAGTATCATTGCTCGGGAAATATCGACATAGGTTTACAGGTAAAGACATTACAGCTCGACTGCTGTAGAAACATGATGTTTCCATTTTAGACGATAAGGGTGATGCAGGGCAATGAGTGATATCGTTGTTAGCGACAAGACTTTTGAAATTCAGTCGGAATTCCAGCCTCAAGGCGATCAGCCTCATGCCATTCTTGAACTGGTAGAGGGGATTACCAAAGGAAAAAAGCATCAAACGCTGTTGGGTGCTACGGGTACGGGCAAGACATTTACCATCGCGCAGACGATTGCCAAATTGAATCGGCCTACTCTGGTTATTGCACATAACAAGACTTTGGCTGCCCAACTGGCGAGTGAGTTTAAGGAGTTTTTCCCCAATAATTCTGTCGATTATTTTGTCAGTTACTATGATTACTACCAACCGGAAGCGTACATTCCGTCTTCCGATACGTATATTGAGAAGGATTCCAGCGTTAATGAGGAAATTGATAAGCTTCGTCACTCCGCCACAAGCTCTCTGTTCGAGCGTCGTGACGTTATTATTGTAGCGAGTGTCTCCTGCATTTACGGTTTGGGTTCCCCGAAAGAATATTCAAGCCTGCTGCTTTCGCTTAGAGTCGGCATGGAGAAACCCCGCAACCAGATTTTGTCCCGCTTGGTCGATATTCAATATCAGCGGAACGATATCAACTTCGTGCGGGGTACTTTCCGTGTGCGGGGAGATGTTGTTGAAATATTCCCGGCTTCCCAAGGCGAGCATGCTATACGGGTAGAACTGTTCGGGGATGAGATTGAACGGATCACCGAGATTGATGTACTTACGGGTGAATTGATCGGCGAACGCGATCATGTAGCCATTTTCCCGGCGTCTCACTTTGTTACTCATGAGGACACGATGAGGGTAGCACTGGTCAACATTGAACGCGAGCTTCAAGAGCGATTAGCGGTGTTGAAGGAACAAGGAAAACTGCTGGAGGCACAACGTTTGGAACAACGTACTCGCTATGATATCGAGATGATGAAAGAAGTCGGTTTTTGTTCCGGAATCGAGAACTACTCGGGTCCGCTGACATTCCGCGAGCGTGGAGCAACACCGTATACGCTGATGGATTATTTTCCGGATGATATGTTAATTGTTATTGATGAGTCTCATGTTACGTTGCCGCAAATTCGGGCGATGTATAATGGTGACCAAGCCCGTAAGAATGTGCTGGTGGAGCATGGTTTCCGTCTGCCATCCGCGCTGGATAACCGCCCGCTGAAGTTTGAGGAGTTCGAAGACAAGGTGAGTCAGATCGTTTATGTATCGGCTACTCCGGGTCCCTATGAGATGGAGAAATGCGAAACGACGGTGCAGCAGATTATCCGACCTACGGGGCTTCTTGATCCGATTATCGAGGTGCGGCCGAGCAAAGGACAGATTGACGACCTCATTAGTGAAATACGGCTTCGGATGGAGCGTGAGGAACGGGTACTGGTCACCACCCTTACCAAGAAGATGTCTGAAGATCTGACCGACTATTTAAAAGAAGTGGGTATTAAGGTCCGATATATGCACTCCGAGATTAAGACACTGGAGCGGATGGCGATTTTACGGGATCTCCGTTTGGGTACCTTTGATGTGCTGATTGGGATCAACCTGTTGCGAGAAGGTCTGGATTTGCCAGAAGTATCGCTGGTGACAATTTTGGATGCGGACAAGGAAGGTTTCTTGCGTTCCGAACGTTCGCTCATCCAAACCATTGGACGGGCAGCACGGAATAGCGATGGCCGTGTTATTATGTACGGTGACAAGATTACGGATTCCATGGATAAAGCGATAAAAGAAACCGAACGCCGCCGTGCAATTCAAATTCAGTACAATGAAGACCATGGCATTACCCCGCAAACGATTCGTAAAAAGATTCGTGATGTCATTGAAGCGACCAAGGTGGCAGAGGCACGTAATGATTACCTTCCTGGTGAGACGGGTAAACTTTCCAAGAAGGAGCGTCAGTCGCTGATTCAGCGTTTGGAAGCGGAGATGAAGGATGCCGCCAAGAATCTTCAATTCGAGCGGGCTGCCGAGTTGCGTGATGCTTTGTTGGAGCTGCGGGCTGATTAAGCTTTCAGGGGCGGCTAGTAGCACGAACACATTGAAAATGAAATGGATGATTGTTTTTAAAAATAGAGAGGGCGGCCCATGTGGTCGTTCTCTTTGCGATATATCACTTGCATGGGGTATTCCATCGCAATATAGCATGACGTGAACTATGGCTAAGGAGATGAAAGATTTGGCGAATGAAAGCATCATCATCAAAGGCGCTCGGGCGCATAATCTCAAAAATATTGACGTAACTATCCCAAGGGACAAATTTGTCGTCCTCACGGGCCTAAGTGGCTCAGGTAAATCGTCACTGGCTTTCGATACGATCTATGCAGAAGGACAGCGGCGTTATGTGGAGTCTTTATCCGCGTATGCGCGTCAGTTCCTGGGGCAGATGGAGAAGCCGGACGTGGATTCCATTGACGGACTGTCTCCTGCGATTTCCATTGACCAAAAGACTACGAGCCGTAATCCGCGTTCTACCGTCGGTACGGTTACAGAGATTTATGACTATTTGCGGCTGCTGTTTGCCCGAATTGGTCACCCTCATTGTCCTGAGCATGGCATTGAAATTACATCACAAACGGTTGAACAAATGGTGGACCGCATTTTGCAATACCCGGAAAAGACAAGACTGCAAATTTTGGCCCCGGTAGTTTCGGGACGCAAAGGCGAGCATAAAACGCTATTCGCGGATATTGCCAAGCAAGGTTTTGTACGGGTGCGTGTCAATGGCGAGCTGCGCGAGTTGTCCGAAAAGATCGAGCTGGAGAAGAACAAGAAGCATTCCATTGAAGTGGTTGTAGACCGGATCGTAGTGAAGGAGGATGTGCGTGCACGTCTATCTGATTCTATTGAGACAGCATTGAATCTTTCGGGAGGTCAGTTGCTGGTGGACATGATGGGGCAAGAAGAGCTGCGCTTTAGTTCTAATTTTGCCTGCCCGATCTGTGGTTTCAGTATAGACGAGCTGTCGCCGCGGATGTTTTCATTTAACAGTCCGTTCGGTGCTTGCCCGGATTGTGACGGATTGGGCGTTAAAATGGTGGTCGACCCCGACCTGCTCATTCCTGACCCGGAGAAAAGTGTAGAAGATGGAGCATTTCAGGCGTGGAGTGGAGGAACTTCCACCTATTATCCGCAATTTTTGCAGTCCGTATGCGAGCATTATAGTATTCCACAGAACATTCCTGTCAGCCAGCTGACCACGGAACAAATGAACACCATATTACATGGAACGGGTGACCAGAAGATCCGATTCCGTTATGAAAATGATTTTGGACAACGCAAGGAAGCCTACGTAACCTTCGAGGGAATTATCCCGAATCTGGAGCGTCGTTATCGTGACACGGCTTCTGACGGTATCCGTGAATTTATTGAAGGATTTATGAGCGCAAAGCCGTGTAATACCTGTAAGGGACATCGTTTGAAGAAAGAAACCCTGGCGGTGACTATTCAGGAGCGTAACATTGCCTATGTAACTGATTTGTCCATCGGCGAAGCGTCTCAATTTTTCAAAACGCTGGTGTTGAGTGAGAAGGAGCGGTCAATTGCCAACCTCATTTTTAAGGAAATCAACAGCCGTTTGGGATTCCTCGTTAATGTTGGATTGGAGTACCTGACCTTAAGTCGTGCAGCCGGCACGTTATCCGGTGGTGAGGCACAACGTATCCGGTTGGCGACACAGATCGGTTCCAGCCTGATGGGCGTACTGTATATTTTGGACGAGCCAAGTATCGGGTTGCATCAGCGGGATAATGACCGCCTGATTAGTGCATTGGAGCATATGCGGAATCTCGGGAATACGCTGATTGTGGTGGAACATGACGAAGATACGATGATGGCGGCCGATTATATTATTGATATCGGGCCAGGGGCCGGAATCCACGGTGGGATGATCATGTCACAGGGTACCCCGCAGGAAGTCATGGAAGACCCGAACTCCTTAACCGGGCAATATTTGAGCGGTCGCAAGTTCATTCCGGTTAATACCGAGCGGCGCAAGCCTACCGATAAGTGGCTGGAGGTCCGCGGGGCTAAGGAGAATAATCTCAAAAATTTGAATGTTAAAATCCCGTTAGGCGTTTTCACGGCTGTTACTGGTGTATCCGGTTCCGGGAAGTCAACGCTGGTCAACGAAATTCTATACAAAACGCTGGCGCGTGATCTGAACCGGGCGAGAGTACGTCCAGGTCAACATAAGGAAATTCGCGGGCTTGAAAATATCGATAAAGTCGTTGAGATTGATCAGTCTCCGATTGGCCGCACGCCGCGTTCAAATCCTGCAACCTACACCGGGGTATTTGATGATATTCGTGATTTATTTTCACAAACAAATGAGGCTAAGGTGCGTGGCTACAAAAAAGGTCGCTTTAGCTTTAACATTAAGGGTGGTCGCTGTGAGGCTTGTAGGGGCGACGGCATTATCAAGATTGAAATGCACTTTCTGCCGGATGTATACGTTCCGTGTGAAGTGTGCAAGGGCAAACGCTATAATCGGGAAACCCTTGAAGTTAAGTACAAAAGTAAAAGCATTGCCGATGTGCTGGAAATGACAGTAGAAGATGCGACAGAGTTCTTCCAAAACATCCCGAAAATTCATCGCAAGATTCAGACGCTAATGGATGTAGGTTTGGGGTATATCAAGCTGGGTCAGCCTGCGACTACCTTATCCGGGGGCGAAGCGCAGCGCGTGAAGCTGGCTTCCGAACTGTATCGTCGCAGCACGGGTAAGACGATTTACATTTTGGACGAGCCGACAACGGGTCTGCATGTTCATGATATTGATCGATTGCTGACGGTGTTGCATCGTCTGGTAGATTCGGGAGAAACAGTACTGGTCATCGAGCATAATCTGGATGTGATTAAAACAGCCGATTATCTGATTGATTTGGGACCAGAAGGCGGTAGCGGCGGTGGAACGATTTTGGCTACTGGAACACCTGAGCAGCTCGTGAAGGTCGAAGAATCCTATACAGGACGGTATTTGAAGCCGATCCTTGAACGGGACACACAGCGCAGCCAGGCGCTTCAGACAGCCGATCTGTAGACATCATTTAATGTAAGTCTTGTAAGCCCCACACAGGTATGAAGGTAGAATACGAATTAGTGTATTCATTCCTTTGTCTTGGTGGGGCTTTTTTTTGTAAAAAAAGAGAACTTTTATCCAAATCTTGCGTTAAAGCATGTGACACATAGTTTACCAAGCGCTGGAATAATAAATCTATACGTATATTCATCGATAGAAAGTCTCTGAGCAGTCTCCATTTTGGAGTTTTAAATGTTTGGGCTCGGGCTTGAAGAGGTAAATATATAACTCATGATTGTATAGCATCGCATGAAGTTCCGTGCCCACGTGACAACCATTACAAGTTGAAGCGAAACCGTCTGTAGTCTTATCACATCTAAGGTTTTTAAAAACATCTCTGAGGTATAGTCATGAAGGGAGCTGGAACGTTTGAAGGGAATGCGAAACGGGTTTCTACGTACACGTGTTTATTCTTGGACAGCAGGAGTTGCTTTAGCGACATTGATCATGGGGTTTAGCGCTGTTCCGTCTTATGCATCCGAAGTGTCCGAGGCGGCTGTGCCCAAGCAGGCTGAAATTGAAACAAGCGCAGCGATTGGTAGCTTTGAGGATGAAGGGAACCCACACAATTATATTCAGCCCGCAGCAAATGGTGGATTTCTGGTACTGAACATCGAACACAACACCGAGGCAAGCGTGGCGCATGTCACCTACGGCAAGCTGGACAGCTCGCTGGAGGGTGTGTGGAAACATGAGCTGGATCTGAACGTGCAGTCTGGTGCAAGCAGTAGGGGAGTCCAACGGGAGACGTCGGATGGCGGTTCGCTGTTGCTTATCGACTACACGAAGCCGGATGGGATACGGGAGTTGCAGGCTTCACGGTTGAATGCGGACGGGAATGCCGTGTGGTCCAGAACGTTACAAACGGATGGCTTAGCATCCCATGGACACAACTCCCTTATAGGTTTGGAACCGCTTGCGGACGGCGGATTTCTTGTATCCTCTCTGAACCTGGATGAGCAAGTATTTACCGTACTCAAATACTCAGAAACTGGTGAGGAGCTGTGGAATCGAGCGAAGGACGGGGTGGCTTCGGGTTGGCTTGTTGGCAATCACGATGGATATTATGCACTTATGAACAGTCCTCATGGTCCGGTAGGAGTACAGGCAGATGTATATGGTCGAGAAATCCGTAACATCAATTTTGACCTGGGCTCTGGTAAAGACATTGCAGAAGTACGCGAGTTGCCTGGCGGCCATATTGCCGTGACAGGGCTTAAAGGGAACAGCAAGCGTACACAGATTTTGAGCAACGGACTGCAATTGTTCGGTGATACAGAGGATTATCCGAGTGATCGGGTATATCTGCCGGAGGAGCAGGTGTACGTGCGGTTTAGTGACCGATATGATCCGCTGGGAAGCACCACGAAGATGCATGGGATCACCATCACTGGTTTGAAAGGGAACGGTACGAAGGTTTGGGAAACCACTACCCATTACAAGGAAGACAATTCCTTCGGCATCCGATATGACACGGGACTGATATACAAAATACCGACAGGCTATGCATTGGTGACATCCACATCCGGTAGCGCCCAAAAACCAGTAGTGCTTGATTTTGCTAAAATATGGATACCGGAATAATCCCGGTGTCTTTTTTTTCGAGAGCACAGCAGAGGATCTTTTGCAGTCATGTTATGACCATAAGAAAACAGCCTGCTTGTATGCGAGATACAAACAGGCTGGCTTGGGCGCTCTTTATGAAGATAAGAGAATATATTATGAAAGGACCTTACTTAGACGGTACTCAGGAAGCGACGGTGCTGGACTGCAAAATAGCAGACAACTTTTCCTGAAAAGTCGGAATGCCTACCCGTTGTACATACGCATGGAAAGTTTCACCGGCATTTCGATTTTCTTTGTAAAACAGAATCAGTTCTGCCAACACAGGGCCGACCTGATCACCACGTACGCGGCCTTTGAGCGCTTTATTGAACTGGGCACCCGGTCCGAGCGCTCCGCCGACAGCAATGTCGAACGCGTCGGCCATGCCTTCGGGTGTCTTAATAAGCGAGCCTTGCAGACCGATGTCTGCAATATTCTTTTGTCCGCAGGAATTCGGGCAGCCGATGAAATGAATGCGCACTTTTTCATCCAGATCTACGTGCTGATCTAAATACTCGGCAACGTCAATCGCCCGCTTTTTAGTCTCCACAATCGCCAGATTGCAGAATTCATTCCCGGTGCATGAAACTGTACGGCTCATAAAATGTTTGGGCCGTGGCGTCAGGCGTTGTAGCACAGGAGCCTGTAGTAATTCGTCCACTTGGTCGTCCGGAACGCCACTCAGCAAAATATTTTGCGACATGGTAGTACGAATCTGTCCATCACCGTAGCGGTCAGCCAGGTCGGCCAGCTCGTGCAGCTCGTCAGCATCCAGACGGCCGACTGGAACGTTCAGGCCAACATAGTTTAGACCCTGCTGCGCTTGTGGATGCACGCCGTCAAAATAAGCTGCTTGCCAGCCGATCGTTTTATCCTCGCCCCGACCGGGCATTTCGCCGATATACTCGGTGAGCTTGGCTAAAAACTTTTCCGGGCCCCAATCGGCGATGAGGAATTTCAGGCGAGCATGGTGTCGTTTTTCCCGATAGCCGTAATCACGGAAAATGGTGGTGACTGCAATGGAAACCTTCAAAACTTCATCAGGACGGACAAACAGGTCCAGCGATTGCGCCAAATGCGGCTTGGCGGATAAGCCCCCACCGACCATCACATGGAAGCCGATGACTTCTTCTCCGTTGATCACCTTAGTGGCTGGCGTAAAGGACAAATCGTTAATTTCAGCTTGCGCGTTATTGTACGTATTACCGGAGATGGACATTTTGTATTTACGCGGCAGATTGGAAAAGTCCCGATTTAACACGAAAAAACGGTTGACTTCATCCACAATGTCCTTGGTGTCGACCAATTCATTCGGATCAATGCCAGCCAGCGGATTGCCAACAATGGTACGCGGGCAGTCGCCGCAGGCTTCAAAGGAATACAAATCGACTTTTTCCAACCGCTCGAAAATATCAGGTAAGTCTTGGACCGTCAGCCAGTGAAATTGAATTGCCTGACGAGTGGTGACATCAACAAGGCCACGTCCGTACAGCGTGGATATGTCCGCCAATGCATGTGCCTGCGCTGAAGTCATGATACCTGTGTTGATGCGGACACGCATCATGAAATGACCATCCTTGGGCTTCTGCTGATACACTCCGGCCCATTTGAAACGATCCATATCGTCCGCAGAGATTGAATCGAAGCCTTCACTTGCATAGTTTTCGATAATGGTGCGTATGACGTCGAGGCCGTCCTTTTCCAGCTTGGCAAATTCGAATTTGTTCAGTTTATCGGGATGAGCGCTCCAGATTGGTTCGTAAGCCATCCTTTAACCTCCTTCATAAGCGTTGTTTACAGGGATTCAAGATTATACTTTTATTTCCGACAATAGAACTAAGATATAATGTGATGGTATCATAGTTGGTTGTGCCCGTAAACGAAGGAATGGCCCAAACGCTATAACGATTATTTATCGTTCTTGCTTATTTTTTTGATATAAGGATTTGGTAATTCTATAGTATAAATGACATGAGGAGCCATGTGAGCGGCAAACAGAGCTTTTTTAGAAAAAGATAGGGCTTAAAGCGATTGTATGCGTGTCTCCTGTATGGTAGATTTGGACTAACTGATAGAACAGGGTCATGTTAGAGAGGAAAAGGTGAACATATGCGTAACATGGGGAAAAGGGCGGTCATACTTGCTTTGGGCAGCGCTTTGTGTGTATCTGGAACAGCAGGTGCAGCTAGCAGCGGAACCGCTTTGAAGGCAAAAGTCATTAACGGCGGAGTCTATGTCAATGTAGGCGATGTGAATAAAGCACTAGGAACCAGCGGCGCGTATAACAGCGCGAATGGTACATATACGTTATCGACAGATCGTGTGCCGCAGGTGGTTAAAAACGTATCTCCCTCTGTGGTAGGCATCATCGGTCGCTCAGCAACGGGACAAACCGTGGCAGGCGGAGATCGGTACAACCTTGCTCACGGCACAGGGGTCATCATTCGGACAGATGGATGGATTGTCACGAATGCGCACGTCATTGAAGGATTAAATGACGCTGTGGTCGTGACCTCGGACGGTAAATCTTACAGTATTACAGATAGCTACAGCGATCCGATCAGTGACTTGGCATTGGTTAAAATCAAAGCAAGCGGCCTCAAGCCTGCTACCCTAGCAGGCTCGCCGAATAATCTACAGGTGGGAGAGCAGGTCGTGGCTATCGGTACGCCTATTTCTTTTTCCCTGCGTAATTCGGCAACTTCGGGTGTCGTCAGCGGATTGAACCGTGGTGTTAACGCTGCTTATCGTCTTATCCAAAGCGATACCGCAATCAATCCTGGTAACAGCGGCGGTCCGCTTGTAAACCTCAAGGGCGAGGTAATCGGGATCAATACGATGAAATTTTCGGCTGTGGGTATTGAAAATATGGGCTTTTCGATTCCTTCGGATACGGTGAAATATGTTATTGCTCAATTTTTTAAGTATGGTGAGGTTCGGCGTGCCAGTCTTGGCCTAGGGCTGGAAGAGAGCTGGTCGGCTATTGTGGGGCTGCCTACGGAGGACCCTCTGAAAGTCACGAAAATTACTTCGGCTAGTACTGTTCAGGCCAAAATCAAGGAAGGCGATGAACTGTATAGCATTAACGGCAAGCGTGTGGCTTCCGTGATCGACGTTAACGAGATGCTTAAAAGCTATCAGCCGGGTCAGACGGTGAGCTTGCTCATGCAGACGGACGGCGATATTGTAAAACGCAAGTTGGTACTGTCACAGGATAATGGCGAAATCTATGAATCTATTCAGACCGGAGAGGATTCCGGGGACTCGGATGAGTCGGCTGATGATGGCAATGTAGTGCCTTCCAAGGAAGCATCTGAGTCAGTCCAAGAGGCGGCATCTACAGGGAAGTAAATGAGAACGGATCGGTATGATATCAAATATAGCCAGAGGGAGATTACTGTGAAGCATATCCAAAGAAAAATGATGCATAAGCTGGGAGCTGGTGCCGTTGCATTGTCCGTTTTGCTATCTGCTTTGCCGGCAGTTGCGGCGGACAACGATAAAACGATCTTGGAGCTGCGTCTGCAAGGCGGCAGCAACACAGCCATTGTGAACGGCCAGAATGCAAGTATTGCAAAACCTTATTCGAAAAGCGGTGCGCTGATGGTTCCGGCTGGTGTGTTCAAAAAAGCATTTAAAAGCAAAATCCGGCTGGCGGAAGATAATGTGGTCAAAATTAGCAGCGGCGCTCGCGTCGTATCGCTAACCATCGGTAGCCGTACAGCCTGGGTGAGCGGTCATAAGGTGACGCTCCCCGCTCCACCGGAAATGTCATCAGGTATCCTGATGGTTCCACTGCGTCAAGTAGCAGAAGGTCTCGGGGGTAAGCTGGAGAAGAATGGTGCGGGAATTGTCATTCGGATGGAGGCGCAAGAAGAGGCAGGTACGGTAGCGGAAGAGACGCCGAGCATTGATAATGATGAGGGCAAGACGCAGATCGGGAACAGCTACTACGATTGGTCAATGAACTATCCGACAGGACTCGTCATCGGTCAGGGTGGCGGGGATGAGAGCATCTCCACATTTATGGACGAGAATAGTGCGTATTATATGGAAGTGCATACGGCCTCACAGCCGGTTCCGTTGAATGCGGACGATCTTCTCCAACAATTGGTGCAAGCAGCCAAGGAGACGGGAGAAATCGTTGTAGATCGAAAATCCTTCCCGAAATCGAAGGTACCTTATGCGCGTGTCATTACGAAGGATGGAGACGGCGTGTTGTGGGAAAACCGTCAGTATTATGACAACGGACGATTGTATGTCATTTATTTTTCCGATGCCAAAGCAACGAACTATAAGGATCTCGCACAGTATGCGGGTCTGTTAAATTCCTTCAAGACTTCCTTCAATGCGCAGGATAAAAGTATTAAAGACTTGTCCACCGTCGTAGGAGGCACACGCGAGGCTGGTAATCCTGACTATGGTGTGTCACTCAGCATACCCGCAGGCTGGAAAATGGATGATCAGCGGATGCAATATGAGAGCAATGATGGATCGAGCTTCCGTGTGAAAGTAACCTCAGCTCCAGCGGATGGGAAATTGGAGAACTGGGGTCAGCAGCTGCAAAAGTGGCTGAGTGATTCATTTGTATCTACAGCTTATGAGGCCCAGAAGACGTATCCGCTTGAGGTTGCAGGGATTCAGGGGCTGGTTCAGGAGTATCGTTATAACTTTGGCGACGGATGGGTTAAGGAATACAATGTGCTGATTCAGCAAAATGGATACCGCTATCTGGCTGAATACGCTGTGCCGGAAAAAGTAAGCAAAGGGAATGATCGGTTCAATGCGCTCATTTCCTCGCTTCAAATCGACTTCCAAACCGTAGCGAGCAACTTCGGACAACTGGAAGAGGACGACTATCTGGCAGACAAAACGAAAACGGTCAAAAAGGCTTCCAAAGCCTATGAGTACACGGTGAATATTCCACGATACTGGACAGCGATTAGTGACCAATTTGAATTGGGTGATGTGGAATACCAGTTTACCGGAGGACGCTTTTCCATTAAAGTCGATAATGACCAATCGTTCGAGTTAACGGTATCTCAGCTCAAGGACTTTTACGATAAGCAGGGTAAAAGCTACAAAAACCTCAAGGTTGAAGAGGTTAAGGACGTGACGTTCGCCGGGGTTCCGGCAGTTTCCTTTACATTCCACCGCGTGGAAGAAGGCATTGGCTATACAGGCCGCCAAATTGTTCTGGAGCGTGACGGAAAAACGTATACCGTGGCAACGACGCTGAATGACGCGAACAATACGGGCGTGCAGTCTAACGCACTGGATTCGACGCTGAATTCGTTTATGTTTGTGAAATAGAGGGAAAGATTGGCGGGGTATGGTGGTGGAGTGCTACGCGTGCCATTTGATCCTTTGATCGCTGTTGACCCGGGATTCTTTGATTGTATAAGGGATTGAATGGTAAGAATCCCGCGTCAAAGGCGAACGCTGCGCTTCTACGGATTCAAATGGCCCGCTTCGCTGGTGCCCACCATAAGAGTGCTAATCTTTTGAAGAGTGAGGTAAGCAGTAAGATCAAAGGCTGTTCAAGCATCTCCAATGTACCGTTTGACGGGATTGGGGGTGTTTTTATTTTTAGTATGATATTTTTGCAAGGAATCGCTTGGAAAGTGTAGAAGCTTGGAGCGCAGTCTGGTACACTAGATTAGTTACAAGATAAGAATGATTATGCCGCAAATGCTTGTCGTGCGGATTTTTTGAGTTGGATGCCATTGATCCCGTGAGCCTGGGGTTCAGAGTAGGGATGATCGGATAGGATGATAGTTCATAGGATTTTAAAATAAGCAGCATCGCTGCTCTGAAAAATAACGCTTAACCAAAGAATAACAAGTTATTTCTCAGTATAGGGAGGACAAAGATGAAATCAGCAGTACGAAGAGAAGATGTCGAGCTTCTGGCACCAGCCGGTGACTGGGATTGTATGCGTGCGGCGGTGGCGAATGGAGCCGATGCGATCTTTTTCGGAGTAGAAAAGTTCAATGCACGGGCGCGAGCGAACAATTTCCGTATGGAGGAACTGCCTGAAATTATGGCGTTTTTGCATAGCTATGGGGTTAAGGGCTTTTTGACATTCAATATATTGGTGTTTGAAAATGAGCTGGAGGATGCCAAGGAACTGGTCGATGCCTGCGTGGATGCGGGTGTGGACGCGTTGCTTGCTCAGGATATGGGCTTGGTGAAAATGATTCGCGATATTTCCCCGGATTTTCCGATCCATGGCTCTACCCAGATGACGATTACCTCGCCGGAGGCGGTAGAGTTTACGAAACCGTACAACATTGAGCGGGTCGTGCTCGGACGTGAAAATAACTTAAAACAGATTCAAAAAATAGGGGAGCAGGCGAGACTTCCGATGGAAGTATTCGTGCATGGCGCGTTATGTGTATCTTACTCGGGCCAATGCTTGACTTCTGAAATGTGGGGCGGACGCTCTGCGAACCGTGGCGAATGCGCACAGGCATGCCGTTTGCCTTACGATCTGATGGTGGATGGTGAGCAAAAGCCGATGGCTGATGTGACGTATCTGCTGTCACCTAAAGACTTGGCTGCCATTGATCTGCTGCCGGAGTTGATTGACGCGGGCGTCATTTCTTTTAAAATCGAAGGGCGTCTGAAAACGCCTGAATATGTAGCCAACGTGGTCAGCAAGTACCGTAAGGCGATTGATAAGTATTTTGATGGTGATACTTCCAAGACCAGCAAAGAAGATATCCGCGAGCTTCAGCAAAGCTTTTCACGCGGCTTTACGCACGGTTTTCTGGAAGGAACGAATAATAAGAAGCTGGTTGACGGTACGTTCCCGAAAAGCCGAGGTGTGTATCTGGGGCGGGTGGAACAAATACTTCGTGACAGTGTAGTATGCCGTATTGATGCGCCGCTGAAGCGTGGCGACGGTATTGTATTCGATGCGGGAGATCCCACGCAAAAAGAAGAAGGCGGACGCGTATACGATATCCGCCGCAAGGGCGTAAAGATCGAAGGCGAAGCCGGAGAAGGCTGGATCATCGATATCGTAGCGGGACGCAACGATGTCGATCTGCGCCGTGTACATGTCGGCGACCGCATTTGGAAGACCAACGACCCGGCGCTGGACAAGCGTCTGCGCCAGACGTATGACACCGACAAGCCGTACCGTGTCTTCCCGGTACATGTGCGTGTCAGCGGCTCTCCAGGGCAGCCGCTGTCGACCTGGTGGACCGATGTGCAGAAAGGCACGACGGTCCGGGTGGATTCCGAGCTGGAACTTGAAATCGCCCAGAAGCGTCCAATGACGCGCGAACTGCTTGAGGAGCAGTTCGGCCGACTGGGCGGAACGGTGTTCCAGCTGGAAGAGCTGGACGTCCATCTGCATGGGGACGTCATCGTGCCGATGCGCGAGCTGAACAGCATCCGCCGTCAGGCGGTGGAATTGCTCGCGGGCGAGCGCCCCAAACCGCCCGTGTACACGAAGCGGGCGGTAGAGGTGTATGGCGATGCATCGGTTCCCGCATCGCCAGTGGCACGCGGTCAGGCAGAGCTGACCGCGCTGTGCCGCAGCCTCCCGCAGGTTGAGGCTGCGCTGGAGGCCGGCGTGGAGTTCATCTACGCCGACTTCGAGTTCATCAAGCAATTCCCGGCAGCCGTAGAGGCTGTACACGCCGCAGGGCGTCGAATTGCACTGGCGACCCCGCGTATTCACATGCCAGGTGAAAACGGCTACCACAACAACATCCTGCGGCTCAAGCCGGATGCTGTGCTGGTACGCAATCCGGGGGCGCTGTACTTCTACATGCGTCATCGGTTGGAAAATCCGGACGCACATCATCCGCAGCTGATCGGTGACTTCTCGCTGAATGTCGCCAACCACAAAGCGGCTGATCTGTTCCTGGATTCCGGCTGTGACCTGGTTACGCCGTCGTATGACCTGAACATCCAGCAAATGGTCGATATGCTCAGACGCACACGTACCGATAAGCTGGAGATCGTGATCCAGCAGCATATGCCGATGTTCCATACCGAACATTGTGTATACTGCACCTTCATGAGCGAAGGCACGGACTACACCAACTGCGGGCGTCCGTGTGAGGACCATCGCGCATCTCTGCGCGACCGGATTGGTATGTCTCACCCGGTTCGCGTGGACGAAGGCTGTCGCAACACGGTATACAACGCCATCGAGCAATCAGGTGCCGAGTACCTGTCCAACTTTATGGAGCTGGGCGTGTCCCGCTACCGCGTGGAGTTTTTGGAGGAGACACCAGAGCAGGTACGAGAGGTAATTGACCTCTATAACCGTGCTCTGCGCGGAGAAATCAGCGGTACGCAGGTTTGGAAGACGCTTAAAGCGACGAACCAGCTTGGCGTTACACGTGGGCAACTGGTGAAGTAAATAACTGTATATTTGTGCTGGAGCAAGAAAGATCATAGAAGCATAATATATTCATATAGCAAGCTAGAGATTGGAAGACATGTTCTCTTTGAGGGAAGATGTCTTCTTCTTTAACCTATCAAATCAATCTATCTTCCTGTTATAATCAGAGAAGTATATCTATCCGTTATATTGAAGACAAAGGAGATTAACCCATGAAAATCCGAAAAGCGATTATTCCTGCTGCGGGATTAGGAACCCGTTTTCTTCCTGCTACCAAAGCGATGCCCAAAGAAATGCTTCCGATTGTAGATAAGCCAACCATTCAATATATTATTGAAGAGGCTGTAGCATCTGGGATTGAAGATATTATTATCGTTACTGGTAAAGGTAAACGAGCGATTGAGGATCATTTTGACTATTCATTTGAGCTGGAGCATAATCTGGCCGCCAAGGAAAAGTGGAATCTGCTCAATGAGGTGCGCAAGCCATCAGAAATGGCAGACATACACTACATCCGCCAAAAGGAGCCCAAAGGCTTAGGTCACGCTATATGGTGTGCACGTAAATTCATAGGGGATGAGCCTTTTGCTGTACTTTTAGGTGATGACATCGTTGAGTCTGAGAATCCATGTCTCAAACAGATGATAGACGTTTTCGACGAGTATCAGCGTTCGGTTGTAGGTGTAAAGCAAGTGGATTGGAACGAGGTTCATCGTTACGGGATTGTTGAGGGGCATGCACTTACTTCGAAGATCTCAGAGGCAGAACGGTTGGTGGAGAAGCCGAAGAAAGAAGAAGCAACCTCCAACTTGGCGATCATGGGACGCTATATCTTGACGCCAGATATTTTCGACATCCTTGGTCAGCAATCCGCTGGAGTAGGCGGGGAGATTCAATTGACGGATGCATTGTCCAAGCTGGGTGAAAAGAATCCGATCCTAGCCTATGAATTTGATGGGAACCGTCATGATGTTGGGGAGAAGTTGGGATTCATTGAAACAACCATCCATTATGCCCTGCAGCATAACGAAATTAAAGATGAAGTATTGGCTTATATGAGACAGGTCATAGAAGAGATTGATCAACAAAAACAGGTGAAGCTGCAATAGCCTATCATACTTAATATAAAAATAGACTGCCAAATGATGTGATATCATGGCAGTCTATTTTTGTATACCTATTTCTCCGATTTTAACTGCGCGATTTGCTCCTGCTCCTTCGGATCAACTTTAATCAGCTTATCGTACAATGCTTTGTCATCCTGTCCCTGCTTTTGTAGAGCGGCAATATAATAACGAGCGACCTCGCGATTCGTAGCATCACTCAGGTCGTCCTTCAAGCCGTTTTTGAGGATGTTGGCAGCCTCTGCAGGCTTACCAGATACAAATTGAATCTTACCAGCATTCAACGCAATTGATGGTGTGATCTCCCAAGGGCGGCCAGTGAGCTGAGTAGGAGGTAATGTCTTCAAATGAGCCATACCATCCAAAATACGTTGATAAGCACTCATTCCAGCATCAAAGTATTTCTTTTCATTCGCTGTGTCCTTGGCCAAACGAGCTTTATTACCAAACTCAAACGCTTGAGTGATCAGCAAATTGTGCCAGTCCAAATCCCAATTGAAATTAGCACGGTTATTTTCCAAAATGGCAAAGGCCTTGTCATTGTTTCCTTTGGCTTGCTCAAGTCTCATCTCAATGATCAGCATATTTTTATTAAACGGTTCTGCACTCAACCCCAGGTCTAGAACGGCAAGACCGCCTGTATAGAACTCTTCGCGCTTCGTTTGCTGATACACCTGATAATACATACGAGACAAGCCAACAATGGAATCAATGTGAGTTGGACGCAGATTCAAGTCTTTGTTGTAAGCAGCTTGTCTTTCTTCAAAAGAATTGCTGCTTTCCAGTGCTTTGGCTTCTTGAGCAGCACTGCTGGCTTGTATAAAGCGCAGTCCCACAAACAGGAGCACAATGCTGAGAATACCAATGACGATACTATAAATCGGACGGAAGCCCTCAGGCTTCATCGCCAAACGTTTTACAGGCTGTGTATCCATCGCGGCAGCCATACCACCCAATCCTATAAACACCAGCATGCCCATGAACACGTAGCTCATATTAAAGTCCAGCAGACTGTGCAGCAGAATGGACATGGTTAAAATCAGGTACAGGAAGTGACTATCCCGATGCTCCTCATCCTTCTTGATGTAGCTCTTAATATATTTGTAGAAAATATAAAGAATGAACGCCATGAAAATAATGAATCCAAGAATACCAACCTCTACGAGATACTGCATGAAGAAGTTATGTGCCTGACGGCTTGTATAGCCATAGTCCTGGTATTTTTCATACAGTGTAGCCCAACCGCCACCACCTGCACCAATCAACGGGTAGTCAGCAATCAGCTTGGAAGCATCACCGTAAAAAGTTATACGTTCCAGCACACTATGCTGCTGGAAGTTGATATTTTCCAGACGTGTCTCCACGTTGGCTGGCAGAAAGCTCCGTAGCCCTGTACCGATCAGCAGGAACGCAACTACACCAATTACGATCACAGAGCCAACAGGAAGCCACAGGTTTGACAGCTTACGTGAGGCCAGGCCTTGCAGCCCTTTCTCCAAACGAGACCCCAGAGAGGCTTGTATGAGCCAGAGAACAACAGCAGTCACGACAGAAGCGCCAATCAGCAGTCCCCAGCCTTTTGCCGCCTCAGCGCCATTGTAGGTCTGATTCAGCTGCAATCCCCAGTTTGTAATGGGGCTCAAAATAGCAAGTGAAACCACGCCCGCAATTGCACAATGCAGAATCCACAAAATTTGACGTGCAGGTTTAAAGAACAAGAGTAACAGTACAAATACTACGGGCAGCATCACGAGGCCACCACGTGAAAGAGTCAGGAACAGTGATACCAGAATAGGTACCAGCATAAAGCCGTGTACCGCTTTTCCATGCCACGTCTTCGACTTCATCAGACAAAAGACTGCCGCGAACAAAAACGCCATCAAAAATGCTGCATATGTATTCGCGTACTGGAAAACTGATGTTAGACGTAAGCCGTTGGAGTCCGTCATGACAGCATCAGTGTAATGATTGCCAATGACCATCGACGAGAACCATCCTACCAAGCGACCGGCCAATACCCACTGCCCGAACCAGTTAATGAATCCGAAGCCTATAATAAGGTAAGCAACGGTCATAATCGCTGTTTGGATGATCCGGTTGCTCAACCGATCTCGCAAGGCGTACAATGTAATGATGAACAATGAGGCATAGATGCACTGCACCACTACCATGTTCATAGCGAGATAATGAGAAGCAGCCGAAATCAACGAGAGAACATATGTCAGCGGGAGCAACATGACAAGCACCGCCAACCAGTCTCTTTGATCTTCCAATTTAAATTTCTTATAATAGGTTACGATTCCCAAAATCAATAGAATCGTGCTGATGATCAAAGCCCAATACAGAGGCTTTTCAAAATCGAGCATTTGCCCATTAAAAAGTGCAGCCTGGAAGGGGGCCCAAGCTAAGAACAGAATGATCCCAACAATTAACACCCAAAACATAGCCGGCCTTTTATCGTCACGGGTCGACGTTTTGGCCTGTTTCCCGTATACTGGATTCGACAAGGTTTACAATCTCCTTTTCTTGTAGATACGTCAATATTTTAGCATAATGACGCCTTGGAACCAACTAGCAGTATACCACGGGAAGATGCTAACTCTGTGAATTAAAAACTTAAATATAGGAAGAAGAGATATCAGGGATGTATTTAAGAACAACATTGAAAAGTATTTTTAACCATAAATATCTTATTAAAAATTTTATGGTCAAGGATCTAAAAAATCGCTATCAAGGTTCGATGATGGGTTTCTTATGGTCAATTATTCATCCGTTAACAACTCTTGCAGTCTACTCCCTTGTTTTCTCCTGGATGCTAAAAATGAGAGTGGGCATGGAGCTGGGAACCAATAATTTTACACTTTGGATGTTCGCGGGGCTGCTCCCATGGATTTTCTTTTCAGAAACCCTTAGCCGTTCTACTTCAGTTGTGCTTGATAATAGTAATTTAATTAAGAAAACAGTGTTTCCTTCTGAAATTTTGCCGATTTCTTTGTTGCTTTCTAACGCGGTAAATTTTCTAATAGGTTTTCTAATATTAATTGGCGGGATGTTTTTCTTAGGCCAACATGTCTCTGGCCTTTCGTTACTTTATGTATTGGTATATATATTCCCTCTAGTTTTGTTCACTCTAGGATTTTGCTGGTTGTGTGCCAGTTTAAATGTTTTCTTTAGAGATTTGGGACAGATCGTAAGTGTAGTTTTGAATATCGTTTTTTATGCCAGCGCAATTATATATCCTATACATGTTGTACCACAAAAATTCCAAGGTTGGTTTTTCTGGAATCCACTAATACATGTGGTGGAAGGAATAAGAGATGGCTTGTTTAAATTACAGTTTATTGATAACGGGAAACTCATTTATCTTTATGCATTTTCAATTATAGTGTTTTGTTTAGGGCAATATATATTCCAAAAATCGAAAAAAGGATTTGTTGATGTACTATGATGGAAAACAACTTGGCAATAGAAATTGGAAATATAACGAAGACATATAAAGTATACAATAAGCCTTATCATAGATTACTGGAGATTTTCAATTTAGGGAAAAAAAATACTGAAATAAACGCTTTGAAAGGAATCTCTTTTAAAGTGGAAAAAGGGAAGACATGCGGTATAGTTGGTCCTAATGGTTCTGGAAAAAGTACACTTCTTCAAATCCTCACAGGAATTCTGCAACCTACATCTGGATATTTTAACGTGAAAGGCAGGATATCTGCACTGCTAGAACTTGGTGCGGGTTTTAATCCGGATTATACTGGGAGGGAAAATATATTTTTATATGCTTCCATACTAGGAGTAGAGAAGAAAGAAATTGAAACGAAGATAGATGAAATTATTGAATTTGCCCAAATTGGTGACTTTATTGATAGATCTGTTAAAACATACAGTAGTGGTATGTATGTGAGGCTAGCATTTGCTGTCGCGATTAATGTTGATCCTGATATATTAATTGTTGATGAGGCGCTTGCAGTAGGGGATGAGAGTTTTCAACGTAAATGTTTTAGAAAATTTGAGGAGCTAAAAGAAAAAGGAGTTACTATACTGTTCGTTACCCACAGTTTGGGGTTAGTCAAGCAATTCTGTGATGAAGCGGTCCTGATCTATAAAGGTGAGCTTATTGAGCAAGGACATCCAAATCATGTTATCAATGTATACACTAAACTGATTGCTGAAATGGAAAATGGAGTGATAGCCGCTAAGCCAACAGAAAAAAATAAGGATATCCCGGTTTTGGGCGAATCAAAATTGTTGGATAGCAAACAAGCTCCTTCAGAGTATAGATACGGCAATGGGGAAGGGAAGATTATATCCTTTAGGTTAGATGGCGAAGACGGGAATAAATCAAGAATATACAGGCATGGTGAAAAAATAACCATTTCCCTCAAACTTCAGTATTATAAGGATACTTATTCATCACTTGCTGCCTATACGATTAAAACTGTTTCGGGGGTCGAAATAACCGGAACCAATACCAGCTTCGAGGGTTTGGATTTGAAAAATTATAAGAAGGATGATATTTTAAATGTCGTCTTTACACAAAACACAATATTAAATGCAGGCGATTATGTAGTTTCTTTGGGGTTTATTGAATTAGTCGATGATAACATCGTAGTCATGGACAGAAGATATGATGTTTTAACTTTTAAAGTGGCAGAAACAAAAAAAGCAGCCGGCCTTGTAGATCCTAAAGTTGAAATTAATATTAGCAAAGTAATGGATAACTTAACTTTAGAGAGTTCGGAGTGATCTTATGAATAATGTGTTCAAACAAATATATCCTGTACATGATGGGATTTACTTATGTTCTGAAAGCGGCCACTATTATTCTGATTTGGATAATAAGAGGATGAGTAAACTAGTTGCTGAATGTATCTCTAAAGGATGGAGGAAGACTGTTAAAGAAAATTTTTATGATAATCCATTTCTATTTAACATCATTACGGATGAATCCAGAGCGGACTGGCAGTATCTATTGCCATTGACAGAAGATTCAGTTGCATTGGATATTGGTGCGGGATGGGGGACTATTTCCGTCCCGCTTGCACGTAATATTAAACATGTTGTTGCATTAGATGGAACCTTAGACCGTCTTCAATTTCTGTCTACCAGAGCAAAGCAAGAAAATATAGAAAATATTACGGTTATTCACGCAGACATATTTAAGCATCCTTTTAAAGAGGAGGGTTTTGACTTAGTTTCCTTTAATGGAGTTTTAGAGTGGGTGGGACTTAATGATCTGGGCCAGAACCCACAAGAAAGACAGAAAGAGGCTTTAAGGATAGCATACAGTTTACTCAAACCAGGAGGCTATTTATACATTGGGATTGAAAACGCTCTGGGGCTAAAATATTTGCTTGGGGAACCTGACGATCATACTGGCATTAAATACATTAGTTATTTGAGTAGAGAAGAAGCCAACGAAATGAATTTAAAGTGGAATAAAAATGAATATAGTACCTATACGTACACAAAGCAGGGTTATCAGGAATTGTTGGAGCTCTCGGGTTTCAATAATGTTGACTTTTTCTATCCGCACCCTGATTACAAACGAATTGAATTTTTATACAACTTGTCTGAAAACAATGTATCGAGCTATTTAGTCGAATTTTTACGTTACGCAAAATCCAACTCATCAATTAGTGAACGGGTAAATGACTTGGAGAGGTTTTTAATCGAATATGAACAGTTAAGTCCGTTTCCTGCTTCTTATAGTATTTTTGCTCGTAAGGAGGAGAACTAATGATACCTCAGATCAAAAATTATGTAGAAACAAATTGGAACCGATTTTTCGAAATTAAGCCTTCGAATTTTCAATTTCTTTTATTATCTAATCCTCAGGGGAAAAAGATTACGCATGGAAAATGCACGGTACTTATTTTTAAAGACCACGAAGCCAAGCCTACCCTAGTCGCCAAATTTTTAAGGGATCGTAAGGGACGCCAAGAGAAGATCGTCGGAGAATATAAAATTCTTGATAAAATTAGTGGTTGGGGTCGAGCTCCTCAACCTTTTGATTTGTTAAGAATAAACAATCGCTATGTTTCATTTGAAGAATTTAAGCCAGGCATTTCTCTTAAGTCGAGATTGCAACGAATGGTCAACAAACTTTCTTTAAATAAATTAGAAGATGTTATTAATCAGGTTCGTTCAGACTTTCGTAATACGGGAGTCTTATTGAACGGCTTTGGAAGTATTGAGATACCAACTCTCGAAATAGATGAGGACAGTAACTATGCACACAAAGCATTAGAAAACTATGATGGACTAACTTCTTTATTAAGCTTGTCCGATAACAATCTTGAACTATTAAAAAAGATGGTTGAGGATTACAAGGAAATCGATCAGCCAGCAAAAATGGTGCATTTTGATGTAACCCCATCAAATATAATAGTAGATAAAGGGGAACTCAAACTTATTGATTTTGAATTCAGTACCCATTCTAAAAGCTATTTTCTAGATCCGTTTAGATTTAGTTTTTATTATTTTTATTTACTTTATGAGTTGAATTTGTTCCGCGGCCTTTCATGTGAAGCAAGCTTTTATTATTTTTTTGTGGAAAATGAAATCACACAGAGTATAGTCCATGAGTTTTTTGAAGCCACTATTGAAGGGTATAGACAAGAATCGCTTTTTCATTATATGTCTTTATTTTTGTTGAGTAATTTACAACTTCAAATAGATGAAACTGATTTTATTAATGATGGTTTTGTTGCGCAAACCAATAATCTGTTGACTATTTCACTGGATGTTATCCAGAATAATGAAGTAAATTTAACTATTTATGAGAGTAAAGTAGTTGAAATGACTGATGAAGAGGTTAGAATTGAGTACGGGAAATGCCAAGATGTAATTACGAAATACGAAGCCGCAATTCAGGAAAAAGATCAACAATTGGCACAAAACCTCGAATATATAGAGCATTGTCATAAGGTGGTAGCTGAGAAAGACAAGGAACTATTGAAAAACACTGAATATATTGAGCATTGCCATGCTACAATTACTGAAAAAGATGAGCAATTAGAGGAGAATAATCGATATATTTCCTTGTGTCATAATTCAATAAAAGAAAAAGATGAGCATTTAGCGGTTTTACAAGAGAATATCTCACAAAAAGAACAATCACTTGTAGACTTGAAAGCGCAGTTGATGCAGCATGAACAGCTTATTGCGAGTTTGCAAGAAAAACTAAATCAAAATCCATTTGTTAGAGCTTTTCAAGAATTCAGAAAAAGGTGAGAATTAAAAATGGAAGTGCGATCCTGTGATATTATTATTCCCGTGTATAATGCACCAGAAGAATTAGAAGAATGTGTACAGTCATTATTTCGTTATACTAATTTAAAAAATAATAGAGTTGTAATTATTAATGATTGCAGCCCTGATCCTAAGGTGAATGAATATCTCGCTACCTTAGATAAACAGGAAGGTTTAGTTATTCTGCAAAATGAAGAAAATTTGGGTTTTGTAGGTACAGTTAACAGAGGTATGTCCTTCTCACAGGAAGACGTAGTTCTGTTGAATAGTGACACGGTTGTTACCGCTGGATGGTTAGAAAAGTTAAAAGAGGTGGCCTATTCAGATAAATCTATTGCAACAGTTACGCCGCTAACAAACAATGGAAGTATTTGCTCTGTTCCGAAATTTTTAGAAGATAACTCAATTCCCGAGGGTTATACAGTAGAAAGTTTCGCACATTTTATTGAGAATATCTCTTTAAAAGAATATCCTGAAATACCTACCGCAGTAGGATTCTGTATGTATATTAAAAGAGAGATTATCGATGAGATTGGATTGTTTGATCAGGAGACATTTGGTAAAGGATACGCGGAAGAAAATGATTTCTGTTGCAGAGTTATTGAGCATGGCTATAAAAATGTACTTGATGATCACACATTTATATACCATAAAGGCTCTATGTCTTTTAAAGGTAAGAAACTAGCTTTATTAAACAAAAATCTAAAAACTTTAAATGCCAGATATCCTTATTACGAGAAAGATGTCCATGATTTTATTGTTAAGAATCCATTGAAACGTATACATGAGAATATAACCATCAGATTACCACATTATGTTGACTCCTACAAAACTCGCGGTAATATACTTTATGTTCTTCATAATTTTTTTGACGAGAGCTACACACAGCCAATTGGTGGTACAGAGTATCATGTTAAGGATATCGTATCGGAGTTAGAGGATTATTATGCATTTGTATTAGTAACAAATGGAAATGAGTTGGTGCTAAAACAGTATTTTAAGGGAAATTTTGTTGCAAAATATCATTTTCCTTTACATGATCCTATCTCAATACAACATTTTCATCATCAAGAATATAGTAAAATTGTAGAAAAAATCTTGGGGACGTTTGAGATCAGCCTTGTGCATATACATCATTTGATCAGACATTCTTTTGATATCCCTCATATTGCTCATAAATTTAATATACCAGTAATTTTTACTTTGCATGATTACTATTTAATCAGTCCAAAAGTGAATTTGTTAGATGAGAATAATAAGTATATTTTAGAAAGTGGAAATGAAGAAGAAAAATTCAACTCTTCCTTGAGAGCTGCTTATGGATTTCATACTCCATTTATTAAGAAATGGAGCGAAAAAGTTGAAGATATGATTAGTAAAGTAGACCGATTTATTACACCTTGTGATTTTACAAGAGATTTATTTATAAAGTACTTTCCTTCATTAGAAAGCAGAATTTTTGCTATTGAACATGGAGTTACTATTGAGAATAATTTAGCAGACTCTGAAATTTCATCTGTGAAATCAGAGGGAAAAGAAATTAAAGAATGGAATATTGGATTTTTAGGAGGACTTGCACCTAATAAAGGTAGTGATCTGATTTATAAATTGATCACGAAGTATCCTAAAAATAATATTAAATGGCATCTAATTGGTGGTTTAGGTGATCAGAAATTAAATTTATTGAATCAAAATAATCTTCAAAAACATGGAGAGTACAAAAGAGAAGAACTGACCCATATTATAAAACAATTGGATCTGGATTTGGTTTGTTTGTTATCTCCATGGCCTGAGACATTTTCTTATACGTTAACTGAAGCTTGGCTGCATGATGTACCTGTCCTAGTTACTCCTATGGGAGCCCTTAAAGAAAGAGTTAATAAGGTCGGCGGTGGCTGGGTGTCCCAATCACTTGAACTAAGCGATGTTATGAAGAAACTGGATGAAATTATTGATGATGGCCAAGAAGAACTGGCTAGAATTAAAATTAATATTAGAGAGTATAAGTTTAAAACAAAATTAGAGATGGTAGCTCAATATACAGAATTGTACAATAGATTTGAAGTTTCCAAAGAGGACACTAATATAATAAATGTATTCGATAATGCTAAATTGCTTGTCTCTTTAAAATATTACTTTCCTCACGATAGTAATATAACTTCTCATGAGTACCAGAATCAGCTTAATCAATTAGAAACTGAACTAATGAACATGAGAAATACAATCGGATGGAAGGTTTTGACTAGGCTTAGAAACAATAATAAAGGTGCTTTGAAAGTGGGCAAGAAGCTAATTTATTTTGTTCTCAAGTTTAAAGCCATAAAAAGATAAATGAGTGGAATCAATATGGATTAGCATTTCTATATATGTTCTATTGGTAAATTGAACAGATGAATCCTGCTTTTCAACGTAGGATTCTTTCTTTATTTGAGTTATTTACAGAACTTATTTGGTAGACACATTAATTTCAATGAAAGAGTTGATCATTTGAGTCAGACATCACAACTACTCGAAAAACGAATGATTGCAAAAGAAAATAACTTTGATTTTATCAGGCTTGCTGCTGCAGTCATGGTATTGCTCTCACACTCCTATCCAATATCAGGGAATCCAAATGAATTTTTTGGGAAAATCACTAATGGCCAATGGCCTCTTGGAGGGTTATCTGTTGCTGTCTTTTTTGTTATTAGTGGCTTTTTAATAAGTATGAGTTTTGATAAAACCAAAAGTAAGTTCCGGTTTATTTTCAATAGAATTTTAAGAGTTTTTCCGGGCTTGATATGTGCTGTTTTATTTTCAACCTTCGTCATTGGGGCTGTTGTAACAAATAATACTCTAAGTGAGTATTTAACTAATCCTCAGACATATGATTATTTAAAGAGTTCATTCCTTTTTCCAGTTTACTATGAATTACCAGGAGTTTTTACTGATAATATTTATCCCGGCTCTGTAAATGGTTCATTGTGGACCCTGCCGTATGAGGTTCTATTTTATGCATTAGTTCTTATTATAGGATCTATAGGTTGTTTTAGTCATAAGGCTCGCGAATCAGTGTTTCTTTTATTTGTGTTGGTCTTATATATGAATATATTCTCACCTCATATTTTTGATAATTATAACTTTTACGGGATAAGTATGGGGAGTGCCAACTATCTCTTAGGCTATTTTCTGGCAGGTATAATTATGTATTGTTATAGAGATAAAATCATTATTTCGAGAAAGCTGATGCTATGCTCATTTATAGTTATACTAATAAGCTTTAAATTTGGTGGTTTGAAAGAAGCTTTTATGATTTTTGGAAGCTATCTTGTTATTTGTTTTGCTTACTCTCAAAAAATAAAAATGTATAAAATAAATAAGTATGGGGATTTTACTTACGGCATGTATATTTATGCCTTTCCTGTTCAGCAATTTGTTACTTGGATTTTCGGTGGTGGCAAGATGAATACCTTTCTTCACTTTTCTGTGTCTTTCATTATTTGTTTGACTTGTTCGTATTTATCTTGGCATCTAGTTGAAAAGAAATTTTTAAGTTTAAAATCACTTTATAAGAACAAGAAGGAGCCTGAGCATGAGCAATTTGAAGTCGTTTCTTCCTAAATCCTCAATGCACCTTTTAATAGCAAGTGTGCTTGCTGTAATTTTATCTCTAGCTTCAACCGTTGCTTTCTTGAAGATTTATGCTAACGGCAAACAAGTTTATCATGACATAATTGCTGGGAATATCGTATGGTCTGATCAATTCAAGAGTTTAGATTACTCAATAGTCTACTGCTTCATTCTCTGTTTCTGTTTGTTCTTAATTCCCTTAATATATTTTGTGAATAAAAAAAGCATAGCAAAAATACCGATGAATCCATCAGGGATTTTCTTATCGAAAAATGCATTAATTTGCTTCTTTTTCTTGTTCTATGCGGTCAGTTTTTATTTTTTTAGTGGGAATAGCTCTTTTATTTACGTCTCTATGTTATTATTTATAACTTACTTTGTTATTGAATGTAAAAAAGTAGATTCCACGTATAAAGAGCAAGCTTTTGTAAGTTTTATTGTATCGCTTACCTTTTCCTATTTCGCAATTATAACGCTGCTTTTCGTGTATAGTTTTTTCAATCCAAATCCTTCTTACAAATTAGCACAGATTTTACCCGAAGTACTAACTTTGTTAATTTGGATGCTTCAACTAGCGATTTATTTTTATGCTGAGCGTCTTTTAAGCAGTCTGACAAAGATTTTAATGTATTTTTCTCAATTAATACTTCCTTTTATAACACTGGCATTAGTGTTTGGTGTATACCAGACGGGAAGCAAAATTGAATTGCACAGGAGCAATTATACACTAGCTGTTATGGCTTCTATAGCTGTTATACTTTTTATTTACACGTTCCTATTGATTTTAAAACATAGACGAAATGAAGTTCGCAATGTATGGGATTACATATTCTGGCCTTCATTAATACCGTTGACGATCATTATGTTATATTCCACTCCTGTTTATGGTGGCTTTGTTTCAGATGATTTTCATTTAGGGGAAATTTTCATGCCCTTGCAACAAATGCTGAATTATGGAATGAAACTTAATGTGGATGTAATGTCAATACAGGGGATAATGGGTCCAATGTATAGTCTTGTTAATGATTATATTTTTAATGGGAATCTATCAAGTATCAACTATACATTTGTTGCATTTCCTATAATTATTGGCACCATGGTAGTGCTGCTTATAAAAAAATTATATGGTTCTAAATGGGCTTTTTTATTCATTATATTTTCTTTACCTATATTATTTGAATCCGGCATGAACAGAACTTATTTAATAGTTCCTTACGTACTGATTCTTTTTCACAAAGATACACTTTCCAATCCTGTAAAGTGGGTCATTTTTTATTTTTGGATGTCTTTAATTCATTGTTTGTATAACCCGTCCATGGGTGCGGCTTTAACATTGGCCTTTTTACCTCTATTTGGTCTCATGTTATATAGGTCGATAAAGCTTAAGTTATGGAGTAAGGTGTTTTTTAAACACAAATTATTATTCTGTAGTTTAGTGGTGATCCAACTTTTCATTTTAGCAATGTTATTCCCAACATTATGGGGGACTGTTCAATTTATTCTTGATAATGGCTCTGCAAATACTCTAGCATACGGAATTAGTCTTTTTTCCGAAGCCCAAACTTCTCCTGATTGGTTTCCTAAGCCATTCCCTTACGATAAACTAAATAGATTACTCTGGGAGTCGATTAGAATTGGAGGATGGGTATTTACTCTGCTTCTTTTTGTAGGAGTAACAATTTTTAATGTAAAAAAAGTGATTTCTTTCAATAAAGAAAAACAGACTTATCTTATGATATTGTACTGTACTGTATCAATTGTTTTCTTGATATTAATAACCGGCTATAGCTTAGGTCGCTTAGATTCTGGTTCGATGCATCGTTCTGGATCAGTTACTTTTATATGTTTTGCTTTTTTAATACCAGCTCGGTACGTCTTTTTTCTTAAAAATAAGTTTAACAGTGTAGCTTATCATATATATTTAATCGTATTTGCAATATTGTTAGGTTCTGTGGCAACTTTCGGACAGCAACAGGCTTTTAGAATTACTGAAAAACTAATGCAACCAATGCTTATACCAGACAATGCTATTTTTGTGAATGGTGCAAAGCAAGGGCTTCCTGATGTTGGTGAGGGATTTATTGGTAAGGATAGATGGAAAGAAATGTTGGATTTTAAAACAGTACTAACAAAAATGTTGAAAGAAGGGGAGACTTACGCGGATTTAACAAACAGGACACTTTTTTATGAAATAACGAACAAAAGAGTTCCTACTTTTTATTCTGCTGATTATCTTGCTGTCAATGAAGAGATACAAGAAAAAATGATAAAAAATCTTGATAAAGAAAAACCGCCATTAGTTTTTATTGGTCCAGCAATCCGGCATGATGGAGGCCCAGCATCAATACGTGCTTATAGATTATATAAATGGTTTTTAGAAAGAGACTACGTATACTATCAGTATAATTCGCTTCAATTTTTGGTGAGCAAGCAGAGACTGTTGGAAACTAAAGCTTCTGAAGATACAACTGATGCCGATGAAAATGAATTAAGAATAATTTTTCATCAAAAGGATTTAAAATCGTTACCGGTTGCTTGGGGAAGAAACTTTAAAGAGATGAAGGATCGGTTTCAATCTGTACCGGACAATATGTCCTTGTCTGGATCTAATGAGGTTGTCAAAGAAGCGGATGGGAGCATAATAGCCAACGGTAATGATCCATATGTGAACTTTAAACTTGATCATTCTGTAAAAGGGGAAAATGCTGACTTTTTATTAATTGACCTCAACACGATAGGCTCTCAGGAACCTTTTCAAGGCCAGCTTTTTTGGAATAGTAGTAACAGAAAAAGTGAGAAGTATGATGAAGATCATTCTTTCTTATTCAATGTGGTTAGTGGACAATTATTAATACCTTTAGGTTCGGATCCAGACTGGCTGAGAAACACTCATAGTGAGTTAAGATTCGACATTGGGGATAAGGCTAATGTAAAAGTTAAGATTAATTCTATTCAATTGGTTAAGCTAGTAAAATGACTAGATAGAAGTTGAGCTAACTGGCATAAGCACAATATTATCGTTGCTTGTTAAGCTCTGGTTACCGTTTATCCACCGACTATGATTTCAAAGCGCATTATTGAAGGTGCAATCCCAATTGATAATAATGTTGTTAAATTATTGATAGACAATAATGTTTCTAGTTTGGAAGTGAATAACAAACTATTACCGATTTATAAAATAGCTTCTCAAATAATTCTTCATAATGAAAAATTATTTTACAAGTGATAGAATAAACATTAAATATACTGTTAGGGGATTATAATGCTATTATTGTTGCTCTTTTTAGCAATGCTTTTTAACATTGTCGCTCAAATCACCTTAAAACATGGAATCAATATATTGAATTTTACCGGGATCAGCTTGCAATCACTTCTAAAGTTGTCTACCTCTCCTTATATATGGTCTGGTGCGATTTTATATGGTGTTAGCTTTGTATTCTATATCTTTGCTTTGTCTCGGGGTGAATTGGGGAGAATTTCGCCTGTGTCGCAGGCATTGACTACGCTAGGTATTGTTGCAGTATCTGTTTTGATTTTCCACGAGCCGATAACTGTTTTTAAACTTGTGGGCATTATCTTGCTGATTATTGGTACTATCATTATTTTCTATTAACTAAGAATACAAAAGGTGGCACTAACAAAAGGGGAATGACTTTTTTGAATTACGATTATGTTATCTTTGGCGCTGGGATATACGGTCTATATGCTGCTCACTTATTAGCAAAGAAGGATCTAAATGTAGCTGTAATTGAATTTGATGACAAACCTTTACAACGCGCAAGTTATATTAACCAGGCCAGGGTTCACAACGGGTATCATTACCCAAGAAGTGTTTCTACTGCTGCAAAATCTGCTCATTATTATGAACGATTTGTCCGTGATTTTTCTTTTGCTATCAACGATAGATTTAAGAAAATATATGCGATTTCTGCGAATGATTCCTTGACAAATGCCGAGCAGTTTCAGCATTTTTGTGATTATGTTGAAGTACCCGCCGTGGAGGTTAACAGCCGAGTATATTTTAATCCGGGAACAGTGGAAGCAGCATTTGAAACGATGGAGTATAGCTATGATGCTAATTTAATTCGTAAGTGGTATATGGAGAAGTTACAGGGTTTTAAAAATGTATCACTGGTTTTCAATAAACTAATCGACAAGGTTAGCACTGAAGAAGAGCACTATGCACTTCGTTTTACTGATGGATCTAATTTTACAGCCTCCAACATACTTAATGCAACATATGCGAGTATTAACCAGATTCTACGTAAGTTTGACTATGAGTTATTTTCAACAAAATATGAAATATGTGAAGTGATTATGACGGAAGTAACCAAAAACGTTCAAGACGTAGGAATTACTGTAATGGATGGGCCTTTTTTTTCTTTGATGCCTTTTGGAGAAAGTGGGTATCATTCTCTTACGTCTGTTGGACATACTCCACATGAGTCGTCTTTTAACGCTTTACCTGAATTCTCTTGTCAAAAATACAATGATGCTTGTAGTGCAACGCAATTAAGCAATTGCAACACTTGTCAGGTTAGACCTTACACAGCTTGGACAAGAATGAGCCAATTGGCTAAAAAGTATCTTAATCCTGAAATTCAAATAACCTACAAAAAATCTCTGTTTGCTGTAAAGGCATTAATTAGTGCTTCGGAGCTTGATGATTCTCGACCTACTGTTATTAAAGAGTTTTCAGAGAACCCGAGATTTGTATCTGTTTTTTCTGGGAAGTTTAACACCATCTATGATTTGGAGGAAGTGCTATGAAAGAGCAGGTTTTTGTTTCTACTGTTCTGTATGCGCACAATAATGAACAAGAAATTGCGCAGGCATTAACTGAATTAGATCGCACCATGATGACATATTTTCAACACTATGAGATTATACTGGTTAATGATTTTAGCCAAGACAAGACGCTGGAGAACGCACATAGTGCAATAGAGAATATTTACGGGGATACTACAATTATTAATCTGTCCAGAAAACACGGTGTTGAGCATGCCATGATGGCTGGGCTTAATAAATCTATGGGGGACTTTGTGTTTGAAATCGAGTCTCTATTTATTGATTTTAATTTAGACATGCTCTATAACATGTTTAAAACGGCAACTGGAAAAGGGTTTGATATTGTCGCTGCTACGTCTGGACAAGCTGGTTGGAAATCTCGAATCTTTTATAGGATTTTGAATAAGGTGTCTTATTTGAATCTATCTCTTTCTACGGAGACTGCACGCTTAGTGACGCGCCGTGCTTTAAACGCTATGCTGAATCTTAGAGAAAAAGTAAGGTATAGAAAAGCACTTTATGAGCTTACGGGTTATTCTAAAACCTTGATTAATTATAAGCCTGTCAATAGACTGACTGGTAGGAAAGTAAATCGGGAGAATATTTCGTTAGCTGTAGATGCATTGGTTTCGTTTTCTCATTTTGGGTTAAGAGCAGCTCATCTTCTTACGGGTGTATTTTTCTTGTTTTCTTTGTTCATGGGGGGGTACGCTTTATATAATTACTTTTTTAATCAGTCAGTTGTACAAGGTTGGACTACACTTATGATTTTAATCTCTCTTGGTTTTGCAGGGCTGTTTTTTATCGGTGGGATTATTGGAGAGTACACTTCACGCATATTAATTGAGATCCAAAATCGCCCTTTTTACAGTACTAAGTCTGTAGAAATGTATAAAGAGAAAAAGCCAAGACTAGAATTAATTAAAGAAAAAGAGAGTGCTTCTGGTCAATAAGGAAGGAGAAATTGTTGTGATGAAGAATTGTCTTGTAGGATTTACCGGGTATGTAGGCTCCACTTTACTTGCACAGACAGCATTTGATGAGTTGTACAATTCGTCCAATATTGAGACTATTAAAGGTAAGGAATATGATTTAGTGGTATGTGCAGCGGCCCCAGCTGTCAAATGGAAGGCCAATCAAGCCCCTGAGGAAGATCTTGCTAATATTAATCAACTGATTTCTTGTTTAAAAGAGGTCAAGGCTCAAAAGTTTGTACTCATTTCTACAGTTGATGTATATAGTACTCCTATCAAAGTTGATGAGTCGGCGAATATACAAGCAGAAACAGCAGAGCCTTACGGAAAGCATCGTTTTTATTTAGAACAATTCGTTACCAACACTTTTCATGACCATTTGATTATTCGTCTCCCTGGCCTATTTGGTAAAGGACTTAAGAAAAATTTTATTTATGATCTAATTCACGATAATGCTTTACATTTAACCCATCATCTAAGTGAATTTCAATTTTATGATATGAAACATTTATGGGATGATATTCAAATCGCACTTGCTAATTCGCTAACCTTAGTAAACTTTGCTACAGAGCCTGTCAGTGCAAAAGAAATTGCTCGGGCTGGGCTGAATATTAACTTTTCCAATGAAACGGAGAAAAAGCCTGTCTCATATGACATGAGAAGTCAGTATTCTCATATTTTCAGTGACAGTGATAATAAAGAATATATGAAATCTAAAGAAGAAGTTCTACTGGAGATTAAAGCATTTATTGAGGGAGAAAAGAGGGTACTTCAATGAAACTTTCTATTTCCAATATTGCGTGGAATAGTAATGAGGATGAAGAGATCATTTTGTTGCTAAATAAACTTGGCATTCGTGGGTTAGAAATTGCCCCTACTAAATTTTGGGAACGTCCATTAGATTGTGAAACTAGTGAACTACTACAATTTAGGCAATATTGGGAACAAAGAAATATTCATTTAGTTGCTATGCAATCATTATTATTTGGACAGCATGGGTTGGCTTTATTTTCAGATGTTGAATCTCGTAATAAGTTAAAAGATTATTTGAGCGGTATAATGGGCTTGGCGGGTAAAATAGGAGTTAAATCACTAGTATTTGGATCTCCTAAAAACCGACTTTCCAATGGACTATCTAAGAATGAGCAACTGGACATTGCTATTCCATTTTTTGCGGAACTTGCTGAGGCTGCTGTTACAGAAAATGTAACCTTGTGTATAGAGCCCAATCCCTCTCAATATGGTTGTGATTTCATTACGAATAGTGAAGAAGGTTTACAACTGGTTCGAGAAGTGGACCATCCAGGTTTTCAATTGCATCTGGATGCGGGTGCTCTTACTTTAAATAATGAGAATATTTCTTCAGCTATCGGAAAATGCATGCCTTATTTAAGTCATTTTCATATTAGCGAACCTTATCTAAATAAGGTCGGGGACAAGGAAAGTGTCTCAACGCATAGGAAAATAGCAGAGGTGCTTAAAGAAACAGGCTATAGAAATTGGGTTTCTATTGAAATGAAAAATGGGGACAATCCAAATGTAGCTAATGTTGAACAAGCTCTAATATACGCTTCAGAAATTTACGCTTAATAAGGAGAATATCCCGCCAATGAATGTTATTGAAAATAAAAATTGGGAAATTCCTAATTTTGAGCTTAAAGAATTCAAGTCGAAAAGTAGTAAATACTGTGTGTGTATTCCTGTTATTAACGAAGGAGTTAAAATTCAAAAACAACTTAACAAGTTAAAATCACTTGCAGAAACTGTTGATATTATTATTCTAGATGGTGGGAGCACCGATGGTTCTTTAGATGAATCATTTCTTTTAGATAATCATGTAAGAGCTATTCTAGTTAAAAAAGATAAGGGTAAGTTGAGTGCACAACTGCGGATGGGATTCGCTTACGCATTACAAGAGCAGTATGAGGGCATCATTACTGTGGATGGGAATAATAAAGATAGCGTTGAGTCAATTCCTGAGTTCATTCAGAAACTTGACGAAGGGTATGATTTTGTTCAAGGTTCAAGGTATGTACCAGGAGGTAAGGAAATAAATACTCCTATCTCGAGAAAACTTGCTATTAAACTTATTCATGCACCGTTTATATCACTAGTTGCAGGATATCATTATACAGACACTACCAATGGATTTAGGGCCCATTCTGCTCGGTTTTTAAAAGATCCCCATTTACATCCTTTTAGAGATGTTTTTGAGACTTACGAGCTTTTGGGCTATTTGTCAGTTAAAGCGCCCAAATTCGGCTATAAAGTTACGGAGATTCCAGTTGAACGCTCATATCCAAAGGGAAAGATACCTACTAAGATTAGCCCATTGCGAGGGAATATGCTGCTTATTAAAATATTGTTAAACTTATATTTGCGCAAATATGATTCCAAAAATAATCTGAAAGTAAGTAAGGAGGAGCAATGAAAGGTATAATTCTTGCAGGAGGTACAGGCTCTCGCCTCTACCCCTTAACCAAAGTAACAAATAAACATCTGCTGCCTGTGGGTAAATATCCAATGATTTTCCATTCCGTATCCAAGCTCAAGCAAGCTGACATACACGATATCCTTATCGTTACAGGTAAAGAGCATATGGGGGATGTCGTTAACCTTCTTGGTAGCGGCCGTGAAATGGGCGTAACATTCACTTATAAAGTTCAGGATGAGGCAGGTGGGATCGCACAAGCCCTTGATCTGGCTGAACAATTTGTAGGTGATGATCAAATGGTTGTTATTTTGGGCGATAATGTATTTGAAGATGACATTGCACCATTTGTGGATAATTTCCGCAATCAAATCACGGGGGCGAAGATCCTTCTTCAACAGGTTCAAGATCCACACCGTTTTGGAGTGGCAGAGCTTCAAGAGGAACGGATTGTATCTATTGAAGAAAAGCCTAAAGATCCAAAAAGTAATTATGCTGTAACAGGTATTTATATGTTCGATCATAGTGTCTTTGAAATCGTAAAAACGCTTGAACCTTCAGCTCGTGGAGAACTTGAGATCACTGACGTTAACAATGCATATATTGCTAATGGAACATTGACATATGATATTCTTCAAGGATGGTGGACGGATGCTGGAACTCACCCATCACTTGCGCGTGCTAATGAATTGGTCAAGGATATCGTATTTGGTGAAGAGTTTGGAAAGCTAAAGCTTTAAAATAAAGGGAGGATGCGGACAAATGAAGGTAATCCCTTTGGAACTGGAAGGTGCAAAAATCATTGAACCCGTGGTTCATGGTGATCACCGTGGTTTTTTTATGGAAAGTTACAATGAGCAAATCATGAAAAAAAACGGAATTAATCATGTTTTTATTCAGGATAATCAGTCCTTATCTGCAGAAGCTGGCGTGATCCGCGGGTTGCATTACCAGCTTGATCCTAAAGCGCAGACCAAACTCATTCGGGTGCTATCTGGAGCTATATACGATGTGATTTTGGATATTCGAAAAAGTTCTCCAACATTCGGTCAGTGGGTTGGGGTGATCTTAAGTGAACATAATAGACGTCAGTTACTGGTACCTAAAGGATTTGCCCATGGGTTCTGTACGCTTGCTCCTAATACTCAGGTGCTGTATAAGGTAGACGAATATTATTCACCTGAAAACGACCGAGGAATCCTGTGGAATGACCCTGCACTGAGGATTGATTGGCCGACTTCTCATGCTATTCTTTCAGAGAAGGATCAGAAGCACCCGACATTGACCGACGCAGACATTAATTTTGATTAGAGGGATAATAAGCTACCGTTTATTCCATTCTGTTTCAAAAGCATATGTTATATGTATTAAAGCACGTTTTAGGAGGCTTGTATGAAACTTCTTGTCACCGGCGGGGCCGGATTTATTGGCAGTAACTTTGTATTGTATATGTTAAAACAGTATCCAGATTACGAAATTGTGAATATTGATGCCCTTACGTATGCAGGTAACCTGGAAAATTTGAAATCCATTGAAAATCACCCCAAACATACCTTTGTGAAAGCAGATATTACCGATGCACAAGCGATTGACCAGTTGATGCAGCAGGGAATTGATGTGGTGGTGAATTTTGCGGCAGAGTCGCATGTGGATCGGAGTATTTTGGAGCCGGAAGTGTTTGTGAAAACAAACGTATTTGGTACACAGGTACTGTTGGACGCAGCCAAGAAATATAATGTGACCAAGTTTGTACAGGTATCGACAGACGAAGTATACGGCTCGCTGGGTGAAACAGGCTTGTTCACGGAAGAAACACCACTTCAACCTAACAGTCCTTACTCAGCTTCGAAGGCAGGCGGAGACCTGCTAGTTCGTGCATATCACGAAACGTTTGGTTTGCCTGTGAACATCACACGTTGTTCCAACAACTATGGCCCATACCAGTTTCCTGAAAAGCTGATCCCGCTGATGATCTCACGTGCGCTGAGTGACCAGCAGCTCCCCGTATACGGGGATGGCTTGAATATCCGCGATTGGTTGTATGTGGAGGATCATTGCAGTGCAATTGATCTGGTTATTCATCAGGGTAAGCTTGGTGAGGTGTACAATATCGGCGGCAATAACGAGCGGACCAATGTACACATCGTTAAAACAGTATTGGAGGAGCTGGGCAAGCCAGAATCTCTAATTTCGTATGTACAGGATCGTCCAGGACATGACCGTCGTTACGGTATTGACCCAACCAAAACCATGAACGAGTTGGGCTGGAAGCCAAAACACTCTTTTGAAACGGGCATTAAAGAAACGATTCGTTGGTACTTGGACAACAAAGAATGGTGGACTCGCATTCAGACTGGCGAATACCAACAATATTATGCTAAGCAGTATGGTTCTCGCTTGGGGGATGCGTAAAGATGAAGGTACTGGTTACTGGAGCATCCGGTCAACTCGGTAAAGACGTAGTAAAGGTTTTTCAGGAACAAGGACATGATGTCCTTGGATACGATCGGGAACAGCTGGATATCACGGATTTGGAGCAGGCCGTGGAGATTGTAGGCCAATATCAACCTGACGCTGTCATCCACTGTGCAGCATATACAGCAGTGGATGCAGCGGAGTCCGATGTAGATGGGGCTTATCAAGTAAATGCGGCAGGAACACGTAATATGGTACTCGCTGCTGAAAAAGTAGGAGCTAAGCTGGTTTATATCAGCACGGATTACGTGTTCGATGGAACAGCAGAGCACCCTTACCATGAGTATGATAATACGAATCCGCAGAGCATCTACGGAAAGTCCAAACGGGCGGGTGAGGTTTTGACCCAGACACTTTCCTCCAGGTACTTTATTGTTCGTACATCTTGGGTATATGGATTGTACGGGAACAATTTTGTTAAAACGATGCTGAAGCTTGGACAGGAAAAGCCGCACCTTCAGGTCGTGGACGATCAGAAGGGTTCACCTACCTATACGGTGGATTTGGCTCGCTTTTTAGCGGAGTTGGTTCAAACCGAGAAGTACGGCGTATATCATGCGTCCAACAGCGGCTTCTGTACCTGGTATGAGTTTACCCAAGCCATTTTGCAGGATGCGGCGGAAATATTAGGTGCCAAGATCACAGCAAAACTGGAGCCGTGCAGTACAGAGCAATTCCCCAGACCAGCTGCACGCCCACGTAATTCCGTGATGGAACATATTGCTATCCGAACAAATGGACTGAATGATTTGCGTGCTTGGCGTGAAGGACTGCAGGATTTTTTAAAAGAGTATCTAGCAAGTTCGAGCAAGTAAAGGTACGCTATACCTACAGCGATCTCCCATCATTTTATGATTGGGAGATTTTATTATGTAGACACATATGTCGATTAGTTTCAATGAGTATTATAATGCATAAGACAGGTAACGGATTATTCACATAGTCGCTGATCATCTGTAGTTTGTTTTTTATGAAGAAGCAAGAAATATTTCATACAATTCAATCATTATTCGGCTATAAGGAGGGCATCATTCTGAACAGGCCCAGCGTACAAATTTTATTATCTACATATAACGGAGCAGTTTATCTAGAGGAACAAATTGAAAGCTTGTTAAATCAAAAGGACGTAGATATTCAGATTTTAATCCGTGATGATGGCTCTACGGATAGTACAGTCCTTAAGTTAAATGCTTTGAAGCAGCAATATCCCCACCAAATCATTTTATTTCCCGAAAGCAACAAAGGGGTTATTGAGAGTTTTTTTAATCTGATTCAAAGATCGTCTGAGACATTCGATTATTACGCATTTTGTGATCAGGACGATGTGTGGATGCCGAACAAGCTTGTCCAAGCGGTATCTCTTCTTATTGAAAAAGAGGAGGGCCGACCGTTGATGTACTGTTCTGCCACGCAAATGGTTTCTCACAGGCTGGAACCTCTTAAAGTATGGCCAGCAGATATCCCTAAACCGTTATCTTTTTATAATGCTTTAATTGAGAATGTATGTGTAGGATGTACTATGGTGATCAACAAAGAAGCACTCCAATTAGTGAAGAAGAGAATTCCGACTTCTTTGAAAAACGTTATTATGCATGATTGGTGGATTTACTTAGTTGTATCTTCTTTTGGTGAGGTTGTTTTCGACCCTAAACCCTCCATTTTATATCGTCAGCACCAAAACAATGTACTAGGGGGTTCTACGGATGGCTGGATAAGCAAGTGGAGAAAGAGGCTGAAAAGATTTGCACAAGGAAAAAATCGCTATATTCTAAGCAAACAAGCTCAGGAGTTCATTCAACTATACGGACAAGACATGTCTGCTCAAATGTATAAAGATATGAATCAATTCCTGGACAGCCACCAAAAGGGCGTATTTTCTCGTATAAAATATATTTGGCAATCTCCATTTTATAGACAGTCACGAATGGACAACTGGATCTATAAGCTGGTTTTCATACTGGGGAAATTATAGAGGCATGGCGAAAAACGTTTGCAACTTTTTTCCATATATAAGCGTCAAATAATCAAAGGTACAAACGAATACTAGATAAAAAACCATCGAATGCGTGTTCCTTTATGGAAAAATATAGTATAATTGAAGAGTGCAACCGATATAGGCTGACAAGGGCGGTCGGCTAACTCTCCCGAGGAGGGGGGTGAAGCCTGTGACAGTGTTTGAGGCGCTCAGTTTAATGCTGACGTTCGGGGCGTTGATCGTCACACTGTTAGAGTTTAACAAACGAAAATAGACCGCCCCCGCAAGGAAGGGTCTATTTTCGGCCTGATGTTCCAAAACCGTCCGCTCTTGGGAGCGTCGGTTGCGCAGGGGCTGGCTGGCACCAGCCCTTTTTCCATGTATATCTTACCACGATGATTTTTAGACCTCAAGAATTTTGCAAAATCCTGCTGCTGTGTAAGGTTACAAGTTATGTGGTTTTTTGCGCCCCCGTGGTCTGCGCGGTATGCTATAATAGTCGATAGTAGAATAGATTACTGAATTTGTCAGGAGCGTTTTAAATATGGATGTAAGCATACTGGTCGTCAACTATAATACATGCCGTTTGACGCTGGATTGTTTGCAGTCGGTGTATGCGTCAGAGACGCAATATCGATATGAAGTGATTGTTATCGACAATCACTCCAGTGATGGATCTGTGGACGCTATTCGTGCTGTATATCCGGAGATTACCTTGATTGCCAATGAGGATAACACAGGCTTTGCCAAGGCAAACAATCAGGGAGTGGAAGTGGCCAGCGGGCGTTATGTATTACTGCTGAATTCCGATACGTTGGTGCAGCCAGACACGCTGGATACAATGATTCGGTTCATGGATACGCATCCGGAGATGGGAGCATCGGGCTGCAAGGTCATTTTACCGGATGGCTCGCTGGATAAGGCCTGTAAGCGTGGGTTTCCAACGCCGTCTGCATCTTTTTATTACGCCTTCGGCTGGTCGAAGCGTTACCCGGATAACCCGAAGTATAATCAATACCAGCTCGGGCACTTAAGCCCGGATGATGAGTATCCAGTGGATGTGCTGGTGGGTGCTTTTATGCTGGTTCGTCGGGAGACGATTGAGCAGGTCGGCGGCTTGGACGAAACCTTTTTCATGTATGGCGAGGACATTGACTGGTGTTACCGGATTAAGCAGGCGGGGTGGGGCATTTACTACTATCCGCGCACATATATTATTCATATCAAAGGGGGCAGCGCTCGCCGTCGTCCCTTGAAAATTATTTACGAGTTTCATAGAGCAATGTGGGTCTTCCACCGCAAGCATTATAAACAGCAGTACAACTGGATCACTAATATGGCTGTCTACGCGGGAATTACGGTGAAATTTGGAATGGCCTTTTTGAAAAACAAGCTCACTGCACCGGTCAAACCGGACAGCGGCGAACAATCTCGTACCGAGGTGAAAGCATGATACGCAGAAATCAACGTTTTTTAACCCAATTGTATATTGTGGCGGATTTCGCGGTCATTCAGCTATCCTTTCTGATCGCTTGGTTCTTCAAATTCGAAAGTGAATGGATTACCTATCAAGAGCCGCTTCCTATTCAAGTTTATGGTGGCTGGAGCGTGATCTACGGTCTGATTGCTGTGGTGCTGGGGATGTTATTCTCCCTCTATTCGCCCAAACGCAAAAAACGGTTTGCAGATGACGTATTTCGCGTCACCCAGATTCATATTGTTGGCCTGTTCGTGCTGTTGAGTGTCATGTTTTTCGTGAAGCAAATCGACATTTCGCGGTCCTATCTGGCGATCTATATGATTGGGAACGTACTGCTTATTTTATTTTATCGATATTTTTTGAAACAGGTACTTAAAGTTCTCCGCCAAAAAGGCTACAACAAGCAGTTCATGCTCATTCTCGGGGCGGGTTCGCTGGGCCAACGATTTTATCATAATCTTGGACAGTACCCAGATTTGGGATATGAGGTCGTAGGATTTTTGGATGATAAGCGCCACTGGGATGAAGAGGAAGAAGCCCATTTCCGCCCGATTCTCGGAGGATTAGATCAATTGGAGGCAACGCTGTCGCGCCTGATGATTGATGAGGTTATTCTGGCTCTACCGCTGGATGCGCATGATAAGTACCCCAAGATTATCAACATGTGTGAAAAGGCGGGGGTACGCACGCTCATCATTCCCGACTTTTTTGACTACTTGCCAGCTCGACCGTATTTTGATAACTTTGCAGGCATGCCAATGATCAATGTACGGGATATTCCGCTGGATGTGGCGGGGAACCGATTGTTTAAGCGTTTGTTCGATATTCTGTTCTCATTGTTCGCTATTATTCTAACTTCTCCGGTTATGCTGGCAGTGGCGATTGGCGTGATGACGACATCGAGAGGTCCAGTCATTTTCAAACAGGAGCGGGTGGGCTTGAATCGGCGTACCTTCATGATGTACAAATTCCGCTCAATGAAGGTGCTGCCACCCGGGACTGACGATACAGGCTGGACGACGGCTAATGACCCGCGTCGAACACGTTTTGGCACCTTTATTCGTAAAACGAGTCTCGATGAGCTACCCCAGTTTTTCAATGTGTTGCTAGGAGATATGAGCGTCGTTGGCCCCCGCCCGGAACGTCCGTATTACGTGGATCAGTTCCGTGAGGAAATTCCTAAATATATGGTGAAGCACCATGTTCGTCCCGGTATTACAGGCTGGGCACAGAGCAACGGGTTGCGTGGCGACACGTCCATTGAGGAACGGATTAAGCATGATATTTTCTATATTGAGAATTGGTCGCTCTTATTCGATATTAAAATTATTTTCCGCACCATCCGCAACGGTTTCAAGAATGCGTATTAATCCAGATTCACCCTTCGGTTCAGCCGGAGGGTGTTTTTGTGTCTGGAAGTTGTTTTGAGCATGCGTATGCAGGGTATTGACCTGTACGAAAAGGATGTGACACCCTATGAAACGACTGATTGCGGCGGTCATTCTTTTAATGTTAATTGGCATGTTTTTATTGGCTTACAGGGGGCAATCCACGGAGGAGCATACCGGTTTTACCACCCATCGTGTGATTTCACATGCTAAGGGATCCGTTGACGGTTTGGCCTACACCAATGCGCGTGAAGCCATGGAGCTACGAGCAATTCAAAAACACCCCCATACATGGTTCCTATACTCCGGTGGATTGGAATGATGTATTGGATCTATTGGAGAAATACCCGGATGCCTATGTCGTGACGGACACGAAAGAACAGGACCCAGCACAAATCAAACAGTTATTTGCACAACTGACCCATCAGGCACAGGAGAAAAATCCGAATCTCTTGTCCCGCATTGTCCCGCAAATTTATGACGAAGAAATGCTGCGAACGTTGCGGAGCATTTATCCCTATACCTCCATTATTTATACGCTCTATGCCACACAAGATACGGACGACCAAATCATCCGGTTTGTACAACAAAACGATATAGCGGCAGTGACTTTACCAAAGAACAGAGTTAGTGGTGCTTTAGTGGAAAGTTTGCGGCAGGCGGGGGCGGTATGCTACGTGAATACAATTAACGATCTGAAAGATGCCGTTGACTACGAGCAGATGGGTGTGCGCGGATTCTATACAGATGTTTTAACGGAAAAGGAACTCCGAAAACGTAGCTGGCTGTACGCGTTACGGCCCTGAGATGCATGAGCGGAGTGTTCCCATTGGATACGAACATTGACACCTTTTAAGCACTGTCATAGACTTAGCATAGAACGCTTTTGGATATTGGAATCTGGCTAGACCGGATCGTAGCAAAAGCACAATGGATGCTGGGGGAATGTGTGTTGGCAGATTCGATTCAATCATGGAGGCATGTATTTAAGCTGGACCCTGACAAGGAACTGGACGATGAGGGACTGGATGCCGTTTGCATGTCTGGTACGGATGCCATTATGGTAGGAGGTTCGTCGGGCGTTACCTATGAAAATACGGTGGATTTGCTGTCGCGGATCCGGCGTTATGAGGTGCCGTGTGTGCTTGAAGTGTCCGATCTGGAGGCTGTGGTGCCGGGGTTTGATCTGTATATGATTCCAATGGTGCTCAATACCACTGACAGTAATTGGATCGTAGGACAGCACCAGCGTGCGATTGAGCAGTTTGGTTATATGATCCCTTGGGATTTACTTGTGACGGAAGGATATATTGTTTTGAATGGTGATTCTACGGTGGCCAAGCTTACCAGAGCGGATACATCACTCGATGCTTCATCTGCCGCTTCATATGCACAGGTTGCTGACAAGCTCATGCATCTGCCGATTGTATATGTGGAGTATAGCGGTGCCTTTGGAGATATGGAACTGGTACAAAAAATACATCGCAGTACGGAGCGCGCTCGTGTCCTATACGGAGGGGGTATCATGGATAAATCTACCGCGTTACAAGCGGCTGCCGTTTGTGACACCATTGTAGTAGGGAACATCATTTACCGTGACTTGGCGAAAGCGCTGGAGACGGTAGCTGTGAAGTTGGAAGTATAGAACGTGATTTTATGGAAGCTTGTAGAAAGGAGCATGCACGCATGCAATCAATAGATATACACGAGGCTGTAGCCCGCCTCAATCCGCCTCAGCGTCAGGCAGTGGAGGCGATAGACGGACCGTTGCTGATTATGGCTGGCGCAGGTAGTGGAAAGACCCGAGTGCTCACGCACCGGATTGCCTACCTCATTGCGACCCGTAAGACGGCTCCATGGGGCATTTTGGCGATTACCTTTACGAACAAGGCCGCGCGTGAAATGCAGGATCGCGTATCCAAGCTGATTGGCCCGCAGGGAAGAGATGTGTGGGTATCCACCTTTCACTCCATGTGTGTGCGTATTTTGCGTCGGGATATCGAGCGGATCGGATTTACCTCCAATTTCAGTATTCTCGATTCTACAGATCAGCTGTCTGTCATTCGGAGCTGTATGAAGGATCTGAACATAGACACCAAAAAGTTCGAACCCAAAGCCGTTCAGTCCATGATGAGTACGGCTAAAAATGAACTGGTCACTCCTGAAATGTATGAGCGCAAGATTGGCGATTATTTTGAGGGAATTGTGGCGAAGGTATATACCAAATACCAACAACGTCTCAAAAACAACAACTCGCTGGATTTTGATGATCTGATTATGGCAACGATTCAACTATTTAAAGAAGTACCTGAGGTACTGGATTTCTATCAGAAGAAATTCCAATACATTCATGTCGATGAATATCAGGATACGAACCGTGCGCAGTACATGCTGTGTAAAATGCTAGCTGACAAGCATCACCGGATTTGCGTAGTAGGTGACAGCGATCAGTCGATTTACCGTTGGCGTGGGGCGGATATCAGCAACATTTTGAACTTTGAAGAGGACTACCCGGAAGCACGTACCATTTTGCTGGAGCAAAACTATCGGTCAACCTCGAATATTCTGAATGCCGCCAATGAAGTGATTGGGCAAAATACGGGCCGCAAGCCGAAGAAGCTATGGACTGACAAAGAAGGCGGAGCCAAGATTAAAGTTTACCGGGCTGACTCGGAGCATGATGAGGGCTATTTTATCGCCTCGGAAATTCATAAAAATATCAATGCAGGCAAAACCTATAGCCATCATGCTATTTTGTACCGTACCAATGCTCAGTCACGGGTTGTCGAGGAAATTTTGATCAAATCGGATATTCCGTACCAGATCGTTGGCGGCATCAAGTTCTATGATCGCAAAGAGATTAAGGACTTGCTGGCGTACCTTCGCCTGCTCTCCAACCCTGATGATGATATCAGCTTGATCCGAATCATTAATGTGCCAAAACGGAGTATTGGGGATACAACGGTCGGAAAATTGCAAGCAGCCGCAGCGGAGCGTGGAGTTTCTATTTTCCGCGTGTTGCAGGTGGTAGATGATTTGGGCTTTGCCGGACGTACGCGCAATGCGCTTGTCGAGTTTTACGATATGATCGAAGGTTTGAGTCGGATGGTAGACTATCTGTCGGTTACCGAGTTAACAGAAAAAATGCTGGAAACCACCCAGTATCGACTGGAGCTGCAAAACGAGAATACGCTCGAATCACGCTCACGTCTGGAGAATATTGATGAGTTTCTGTCGGTAACGATGGAATTTGAAAAAGGAGCGGAGGACAAATCGCTGGTCTCCTTCCTGACCGACCTTGCTCTTATTGCGGATATAGATTCCATGAATGACGATGAAGAGGAACAAAGCGATGCAGTTGTATTGATGACCATGCATAGCGCAAAAGGACTGGAGTTCCCAATCGTATTTATTGTCGGTATGGAGGAGGGGGTATTCCCTCACAGTCGGGCCTTTTTGGATAATGAAGAGCTGGAGGAAGAGCGCAGGTTGGCGTATGTCGGGATTACCCGTGCAGAAGAGCAACTGTTCCTTACATGCGCACAAATGCGTACTCTGTTTGGTCGTACCACTGCTAATCCGCCGTCGCGCTTTCTCGAAGAAATTCCGGATGAGTTAAAAGAGGATACGATCATCAAAAAGGATCGCTACCGTCGTTCAGGAAATGTAGGAGGCTCTTATGGCGGGCGTGGACTGGGTAAAAGCAGTGGCAGTAACTTTGGTGGAGAGCGTTCCTTTGATACAATGAGTCGCAGTGGTTCGTCCGCTTCCGCGTCGCCGCGCGTAACCGTAACGACATCTTCATCTGCGAAACCAACTCCGGCTGCTTCGGCAGGAGGCCCCTCCATTTTTGCGGCCGGAGACAAGGTACAGCATGGTAAATGGGGAATTGGAACCATTGTGGCTGTCAAAGGTACAGGCAATGATATGGAGCTTCAGATCGCTTTCCCGGCTCCGGTCGGGGTTAAACGCCTGCTGGCTGGCTTTGCACCTATTACAAAAGTAGAATAAATCTCAAACATCATTAAATCTCGAACCTCACAGCGGCAGAGTGGCCTAGGCCTCTGCCCTGATGAAGTTCCCGGAGGGATACGCCTGCATGAACCCAATGCACAGGATGGAGCAGCTTGTTGCTGAGCTAAACACATATAATTATCATTATTACACACTGGATGAGCCCAAGATCAGCGACAAAGAATATGATGTGCTGTATGACGAGCTGGTAGCGCTTGAACAGACGAGCGGTCTTGTGCTACCGGATTCGCCGACACAGCGTGTGGGCGGGGAGTTACTCAAAGGCTTCACACCGCATCGCCATCTCGCCCCGTTATGGAGCTTGGATAAAGCACAGAATATAGAGCAGCTGCGTGCCTGGAACGCACGTGTCGTGAAGCTGGTCAACGATTACAACACCAAGAACCCGGAGCAGCCTTTACCGCCTCCAGGATATGCGATAGAGCTTAAATTTGATGGACTGACGCTGAACCTGACTTATACCGACGGGAAGCTGGTACAGGCTTCTACACGCGGTAATGGCGTGGTGGGCGAGGGAATACTGGCACAGGTGAAGACGATTAAATCCGTGCCGCTTACGATTCCTTTTCAGGATGGGACCATTGAAGTGCAGGGAGAAGGGATTATGAATCTGTCTGTGTTGGCGAAGTATAATGAGACCGCTGTGGACCCTCTCAAAAATGCACGCAACGCCGCAGCTGGCGCTCTACGTAATTTGAATCCCAAAACGACAGCAGAGCGGCGGCTGAATGCATTTTTCTACAATGTGGGGTACGGGGACCGTATCCAGTTTAGTAGTCACCAGGAGATGATGGCTTTTCTGCGTGACAATCATTTTAAGGTGAATCCATATCTGACTTACTTCGACGATTTTGATGATGCCATGGAGCAACTGGCTGATATTGAAAACTCTCGTGCCGGCCTGGATTATCTCATTGATGGGGCGGTACTGAAAATTACAGATATGCGCACGCGTGAGGTTCTAGGTTACACCGATAAATTTCCGCGCTGGGCGGTGGCGTATAAGTTCGAGGCGGAGGAAACGACCACGGTGCTCAACTCTGTTGAGTGGAATGTAGGTCGCACGGGTAAAATTACTCCACTGGCACGGGTAGAACCAGTAGAGCTGGCGGGAGTAACCGTACAAAATTGTACACTGAACAACGCTGGGGATATCGAACGGAAAAATCTGAAGTTCGCTTTGGGCGCTCGCGTGTTTATCCGCCGCTCGAATGATGTCATTCCAGAAATTTTGGGAAAAGTTACGTCTGAGGATGACGGAGAGGAAATTATCGTACCGGATCATTGCCCAGCCTGTGGATTCCCGTTGCAGCAGCGAGGGGCTCATTTATTCTGCGATAATAAGCTGGGCTGTAAGCCGCAGATTGTGGCTCGTATTTCTCACTTTGCGTCACGTGATGCCATGGATATTGAAACCTTCAGCGACAAAACGGCAATCCAGTTGCATGACGAACTGGAAGTGCGCGAGCCTGCGGATCTGTATAAACTCCATTTTGATGATCTTGTGAAGCTGGAGCGATTTGGTGAGAAAAAAGCCAATAACCTTCTGGCAGCGCTTGAGAAGAGTAAAGAAAGGGATTTGGCTTCATTCCTTTATGCCCTCGGTATACCGAATACCGGTAAAGCGACTACACGCATGTTGGCTGATCATTACCGTGATTTACACAAGGTCATGTCCGCTACGGTGGAGGAATTGATAGAATTGCCGGATGTAGGCGGGATTGTAGCTGAAAGCATTGTTGCCTTCTTTGCTGATCCATTTACCCAAGCGGGGATTGAAAAGATGTTATCCCTAGGGGTAGAGGCTCAGGCCCCCGAAGCCCCACAGGAGAAGAAGACAGACAGCTTTTTCAGTGGCAAAACGGTTGTACTTACAGGTACCCTGCATCAACTTACGCGTGATGAAGCTGCTGCCAAGCTGGAGGCACTGGGCGCCCATGTGACCGGGTCTGTATCGAAAAAGACGGATCTAGTCATAGCTGGTGAAAAGGCGGGCAGTAAACTAGCCAAGGCCCAACAGCTTGGAATTGATACCATAGAAGATGAGGATGAATTCATCAGACTGCTGGAACAAGAATAATTAGTTTGCAATGAGCACAGCCATTCCGTTTAGTACAGGGTGGCTGTTTTAGTTATCTACTGTATAGATAGGAGGTATAATAGCTACGGAAAAAGGAAATTAAAAAAATACTTGCTAAATAACTTTAGGCATGTTACATTATTAGACGTTGCTTTGAGAATAACATTTCTCGAAGCGGAGGATGCTAAAAAGAAAATCAAAAAAAGATTTGACAAGAAAGCAACCAATATGATATGATCTAATTCCTGGCTCGTTGGAAAAACGAGGACAGACAAGTTCTTTGAAAACTGAACAAATGGATGATGAAAATAAAGATTTCTTCTTTATATAAAGAAGAATCGCTAGCATTAAAAATGAGCGAATCGCTCTTTCTATGCTGTTTCATGTTTGGTTCATCTCAATTGAGTGGATGAAGGTGGAACAGGATGGCGTTACGTAGTAACGTCTTTAATGGAGAGTTTGATCCTGGCTCAGGACGAACGCTGGCGGCGTGCCTAATACATGCAAGTCGAGCGGGGTTAGGTTAAAAGCTTGCTTTTAACCTAACCTAGCGGCGGACGGGTGAGTAACACGTAGGCAACCTGCCCATCAGACTGGGATAACTACCGGAAACGGTAGCTAATACCGGATACATCCTTTCCCTGCATGGGGAGAGGAGGAAAGACGGAGCAATCTGTCACTGATGGATGGGCCTGCGGCGCATTAGCTAGTTGGTGGGGTGAAGGCCTACCAAGGCGACGATGCGTAGCCGACCTGAGAGGGTGATCGGCCACACTGGGACTGAGACACGGCCCAGACTCCTACGGGAGGCAGCAGTAGGGAATCTTCCGCAATGGGCGAAAGCCTGACGGAGCAACGCCGCGTGAGTGATGAAGGTTTTCGGATCGTAAAGCTCTGTTGCCAGGGAAGAACGTCTTGTAGAGTAACTGCTATAAGAGTGACGGTACCTGAGAAGAAAGCCCCGGCTAACTACGTGCCAGCAGCCGCGGTAATACGTAGGGGGCAAGCGTTGTCCGGAATTATTGGGCGTAAAGCGCGCGCAGGCGGCTCTTTAAGTCTGGTGTTTAATCCCGAGGCTCAACTTCGGGTCGCACTGGAAACTGGGGAGCTTGAGTGCAGAAGAGGAGAGTGGAATTCCACGTGTAGCGGTGAAATGCGTAGATATGTGGAGGAACACCAGTGGCGAAGGCGACTTTCTGGGCTGTAACTGACGCTGAGGCGCGAAAGCGTGGGGAGCAAACAGGATTAGATACCCTGGTAGTCCACGCCGTAAACGATGAATGCTAGGTGTTAGGGGTTTCGATACCCTTGGTGCCGAAGTTAACACATTAAGCATTCCGCCTGGGGAGTACGGTCGCAAGACTGAAACTCAAAGGAATTGACGGGGACCCGCACAAGCAGTGGAGTATGTGGTTTAATTCGAAGCAACGCGAAGAACCTTACCAGGTCTTGACATCCCTCTGATCGGTCTAGAGATAGATCTTTCCTTCGGGACAGAGGAGACAGGTGGTGCATGGTTGTCGTCAGCTCGTGTCGTGAGATGTTGGGTTAAGTCCCGCAACGAGCGCAACCCTTATGCTTAGTTGCCAGCAGGTCAAGCTGGGCACTCTAAGCAGACTGCCGGTGACAAACCGGAGGAAGGTGGGGATGACGTCAAATCATCATGCCCCTTATGACCTGGGCTACACACGTACTACAATGGCCGGTACAACGGGAAGCGAAAGAGCGATCTGAAGCAAATCCTAGAAAAGCCGGTCTCAGTTCGGATTGCAGGCTGCAACTCGCCTGCATGAAGTCGGAATTGCTAGTAATCGCGGATCAGCATGCCGCGGTGAATACGTTCCCGGGTCTTGTACACACCGCCCGTCACACCACGAGAGTTTACAACACCCGAAGTCGGTGGGGTAACCCGCAAGGGAGCCAGCCGCCGAAGGTGGGGTAGATGATTGGGGTGAAGTCGTAACAAGGTAGCCGTATCGGAAGGTGCGGCTGGATCACCTCCTTTCTATGGAGAATCGTTTCCTGCAATGGAAACATTCAAATAAGTGGATCTATTAGGTCTGCGACTGGAATTTGTTATTAGCTCTACACATTTTGTGTGAATGAAAATGAATTCCATCATCATCCCATTTGTTCAGTTTTGATGGAACTTGTGAGGGGCCATAGCTCAGCTGGGAGAGCGCCTGCCTTGCAAGCAGGAGGTCAGCGGTTCGATCCCGCTTGGCTCCACCAATTACAACTTCATCAAAAAAAAACTGTATGATGATCTTCAACTCTTCGGAGTTTGGCTGATAATCACACAGGCTACAGTTTCGATGAAACTGGATTGCACCTTGAAAACTGGATACCGAAACGAAATTGCGTTTTAGAATATTCCTTTACGCTGATCTTGTGCAAACAAGTGAAATAAAGGTAGCTGTTTTGAATTTCATTCACACTTCGGTGATGAACCGAAATCCAAATCAAATCGCATTTACTTTGTAAATGCTAGGTTAAGCTACAAAGAGCACACGGAGGATGCCTAGGCGCCAGGAGCCGACGAAGGACGTGGCGAACAACGATAAAGCCTCGGGGAGCTGTAAGCAAGCTTTGATCCGGGGATGTCCGAATGGGGAAACCCGGCTGTCTTCATCGACAGTCACTTTCTGCTGAATACATAGGCAGAATAGAGGCATACCAGGGGAACTGAAACATCTAAGTACCCTGAGGAAGAGAAAACAATAGTGATTCCGTCAGTAGCGGCGAGCGAACGCGGATTAGCCCAAACCAAGGAGCTTGCTCCTTGGGGTTGTGGGACGTCTCACATGGAGTTACAAAGGAACCGGTTAGATGAAGAGGTCTGGAAAGGCCCGCCAGAGAAGGTAAAAGCCCTGTAGTTCAAAACCCGTTCCCTCCGAGACGGATCCCGAGTAGTGCGGGGCACGTGAAACCCCGTATGAATCCGGCAGGACCATCTGCCAAGGCTAAATACTCCCTGGCGACCGATAGTGAAGCAGTACCGTGAGGGAAAGGTGAAAAGCACCCCGGAAGGGGAGTGAAATAGATCCTGAAACCGTGTGCTTACAAGAAGTCAGAGCCCATTTTAGGGGTGATGGCGTGCCTTTTGTAGAATGAACCGGCGAGTTACGTTCCCGTGCAAGGTTAAGGTGAAGAGCTGAAGCCGCAGCGAAAGCGAGTCTGAATAGGGCGATCTTGAGTACGTGGACGTAGACCCGAAACCGGGTGATCTACCCCTGTCCAGGGTGAAGGTGCGGTAACACGCACTGGAGGCCCGAACCCACGCATGTTGAAAAATGCGGGGATGAGGTGGGGGTAGCGGAGAAATTCCAATCGAACCCGGAGATAGCTGGTTCTCCCCGAAATAGCTTTAGGGCTAGCCTCGGAATAAGAGTCGTGGAGGTAGAGCACTGATTGGGTGCGGGGCCCGCAAGGGTTACCAAGCTCAGTCAAACTCCGAATGCCATAGACTTGGTTCCGGGAGTCAGACAGTGAGTGCTAAGATCCATTGTCGAAAGGGAAACAGCCCAGACCATCAGCTAAGGTCCCCAAGTGTGTGTTAAGTGGGAAAGGATGTGGAGTTGCACAGACAACCAGGATGTTGGCTTAGAAGCAGCCACCATTGAAAGAGTGCGTAATAGCTCACTGGTCGAGTGACTCTGCGCCGAAAATGTAACGGGGCTAAACACGCCACCGAAGCTATGGCTTGATACTTAGGTATCAGGGGTAGGGGAGCGTTGAATGCGGGTTGAAGGTGTACCGGAAGGAGCGCTGGACTGCATTCAAGTGAGAATGCCGGTATGAGTAACGAAAAGATCTGTGAGAATCAGATCCGCCGAAAGCCTAAGGGTTCCTGAGGAAGGTTCGTCCGCTCAGGGTAAGTCGGGACCTAAGGCGAGGCCGAAAGGCGTAGTCGAAGGACAACAGGTCGAAATTCCTGTACCACCGTAATCCGCTATGAGCGATGGGGTGACGCAGTAGGGTAGTGACGCGGACTGATGGATGTCCGTCTAAGCAGTGAGGCTGATGTGTAGGCAAATCCGCACATCGTTAAGGCTGGGCTGTGATGGGGAGCGAAAATTGTAGTAGCGAAGGTCATGATCTCAGACTGCCAAGAAAAGCCTCTAGCCAGGAGAAGGTGCCCGTACCGCAAACCGACACAGGTAGGCGAGAAGAGAATTCTAAGGCGCGCGGAAGAACTCTCGTTAAGGAACTCGGCAAAATGACCCCGTAACTTCGGGAGAAGGGGTGCCTCGGTAGGGTGAATAGCCCGAGGGGGCCGCAGTGAAAAGGCCCAAGCGACTGTTTAGCAAAAACACAGGTCTGTGCGAAGCCGCAAGGCGAAGTATACGGGCTGACGCCTGCCCGGTGCTGGAAGGTTAAGGGGAGTGGTAAGCCTTAGGGCGAAGCTATGAACCGAAGCCCCAGTAAACGGCGGCCGTAACTATAACGGTCCTAAGGTAGCGAAATTCCTTGTCAGGTAAATTCTGACCCGCACGAATGGCGTAACGACTTGGGCGCTGTCTCAACGAGAGATCCGGTGAAATTTTAATACCTGTGAAGATGCAGGTTACCCGCGACAAGACGGAAAGACCCCATGGAGCTTTACTGCAGCTTGATATTGAATTTGGGTACGATCTGTACAGGATAGGTGGGAGCCTAAGAGACTTGAGCGCCAGCTTGAGAGGAGGCATCCTTGGGATACCACCCTGATCGTATCTAGGTTCTAACTTGGTACCGTGATCCGGTACGAGGACAGTGTCAGGTGGGCAGTTTGACTGGGGCGGTCGCCTCCTAAAGAGTAACGGAGGCGCCCCAAGGTTCCCTCAGAATGGTTGGAAATCATTCGAAGAGTGCAAAGGCAGAAGGGAGCTTGACTGCGAGACCAACAAGTCGAGCAGGGACGAAAGTCGGGCTTAGTGATCCGGTGGTACCGCATGGAAGGGCCATCGCTCAACGGATAAAAGCTACCCTGGGGATAACAGGCTTATCTCCCCCAAGAGTCCACATCGACGGGGAGGTTTGGCACCTCGATGTCGGCTCATCGCATCCTGGGGCTGAAGTAGGTCCCAAGGGTTGGGCTGTTCGCCCATTAAAGCGGTACGCGAGCTGGGTTCAGAACGTCGTGAGACAGTTCGGTCCCTATCTGTCGTGGGCGTAGGAAATTTGAGAGGAGCTGTCCTTAGTACGAGAGGACCGGGATGGACGTACCGCTGGTGTACCAGTTGTTCCGCCAGGAGCACCGCTGGGTAGCTATGTACGGAAGGGATAAGCGCTGAAAGCATCTAAGCGTGAAGCCCCCCTCAAGATGAGATTTCCCAGTATGTAAGACCCCTTGAAGACGACGAGGTAGATAGGTTGGGGGTGGAAGTGCAGTAATGCATGGAGCTGACCAATACTAATCGGTCGAGGGCTTATCCTAAGAATAAAACGCAAAAGAGTTTCGGATCCAGTTTTCAGGGTGTAAGTTTGGTAAGGTACAAGCTCAAGTAGCTTATACTGAACAGAACTAACACACAGCATTTGGCGATGCTGATTCCTGAAAAAAAGTATTTGCGAGTCAAATACATGTTTGGTGGCGATAGCGGAGGGGTTCCACACGTACCCATCCCGAACACGACCGTTAAGCCCTCCAGCGCCGATGGTACTTGGACCGCAGGGTCCTGGGAGAGTAGGACGTCGCCAAGCAAAAGTAAAAAGGACCATGATCTCCTTGAGATTGTGGTCCTTTTTTGTGCATTTTTACTATAACCATTTGTTCTTAAGGTTGACAGAGAGCCAAGGCTTTGCGACACTCTAAGGGCGTGATCTTTTTGCGGAAGTCCAAGTATACGAGCGAGGTGACGAAGTTATGGAAATCAGACAATTACAACGTGAGGAATTTGAAGCTGCTATAGAGTTATCTCAGTATGCCTTTCAGTTTATATTATCCCCGGAGGATCTAGAGAAATCGAAGAAGAAATTCAAACCAGAACAAACATGGGGGATATTCGACGGAAATGAATTGAATGCAAAACTGACTTTGCTACCATTACAGGTATACATACAGGGTCAGGTTTTCGACATGGGGGGCATTGCTGGAGTGGCAACGTGGCCTGAAAAGCGGCGCGGCGGTCTGGTTTCACGCCTTTTAACACATGCGCTTGAAGAGATGAAGGTCGCGGGACAAAGCCTTTCTTTTCTACATCCTTTTTCCTTTGCCTTCTATCGTAAATTTGGATGGGAAACGTATATAGAATATAAAAAGTATATTATTCCGATCGATAAATTCCCTGCCAAGCTTAAAACCGAAGGTACGGTCAAACGGGATGTCGAAGATATTTCTGAGCTGGAACAAGTGTACCAAGCATATGCTTCGCGTTATAATGGCACGCTGGTACGAGATAAGGTATGGTGGCAAGAGCGGATATTAAATAAGAACTACCGGACCGCAGTGTATTACTCTGAAGCAGGCGATCCTCAGGGATATGCATTATACAAAATTGAAGATAAGCAGCTGAATTGCGGCGAACTGGTATACATTAATGAGACGGCCCGGCGGGCGTTGTGGACTTATTTTGCAAATCATGATTCGATGATAACCCAAGGTGAATTTATTTATATTCCGGCCGATGACAATCTGCCATTTCTGCTAGATGATCCGCGCATTCAGCAGGAAACAGTGCCTTATTTTATGGGCCGCATTGTAGATGCAGCTGCTTTTGTGGAGAAATATCCTTTTGAGGCAATTGGAGAGGAAATACGTTTGACCTTAAATCTGATAGATCGTTATGCTCCATGGAATGAAGGAATATGGGTATTGACGGTCAACGCGGAAGGGCAAGGACATTTGGACAGAGTGGATTCAAGCAGTTCTTCCGAGGACGCTATAGAAGCTGACTTGAGTGTGGGAATCCAGTCGCTGACTACCCTGATGCTTGGCTATCAGCGGCCTGATGACCTGTATAAGTGGAGTCGTATTACAGGGCGCGGTGAGTCTGTGTCTGCATTAGAACGTGTAATACCGGTAAAGCAAACATTTTTGCTGGATTTTTTCTAATTGTAATGCTCTTAAATGCTCTTGAGTCTTCATTCTTTAGGGAGTCTGGCTTAAATGCCTTGCATGAGATGTGGAGGATTTTAACGACGTTTTTTCAAAACTCTTTCCGTAAAGGGAAGAGTTTTTCTTATATTGTATAAAACATAATTAGATTGCGAAAAATGATATTGACCCCTTGGCAAAAATATATTTTGTGCTATAATGTGAATATAGTCAAAGAAAGTCAAAGTCAATGAAGCCTATCGCGCTTCTTTAGATTGGTGTGAATACGCTGAGTTTTTAGCCGTATATAATACATTGACACCAACACAGCATGAAAAGACAGACCTTATCTGTAGCTAAACGTCCACTGTAATCTCATGAGAATGAGGGAAGGTGTATGATTTATTACGAATAAAGGTCACACTAGAAACTAAACGGGATGTTTCTAAGTGAGATAGAAGGGCTAATTAGCCTCGATACAGGCTTAGATTCGTGACTTTACCGTTTGGTTAAGTTCAATATACGGCGGACTCTGTGGAGCGTGAAATGTACTGAATATTTGCGTTTCCGTTAGTGGAGGATGATGAAATGCGCAATGTTTCCGATATTATTGAACAATATTTGAAGAGCATATTGCTGGAAAGTCCCAAAGGTTTAGTGGAAATTCAGCGCAATGATTTGGCTGACCGCTTTTCCTGCGTGCCGTCGCAAATTAATTATGTAATCAGTACCCGTTTTACGCTGGAAAAAGGCTATGTGGTGGAAAGTAAGCGCGGTGGTGGGGGTTATATTCGCATTCAGCGAATTCAACTGCCTGCACAACACGCGATTCATACACACCTCCATCAAAGCATTGGAGAGGAAATTAGCCAATCGGCAGCGGAAGGGCTGATTTATCAGCTGGAAGAAGCACATTTTTTAAGCAAAAGGGAAGCTGGTTTAATGAAGGCCGCTTTATCAAGGGACACATTATTGCTGAAACTTCCCTATCGTGACCAGCTACGGGCAAGGCTGCTTAAGGCTATGCTGATTTCGTTACTGGTGGCCAGATAGCGTGTTATTGAAGATTAATGGTTTGGATGTAGGGATTTGCAAAAATCCTGACGCTGAAGGAGGTGCTTTTATGCTGTGCCAAGAATGTAATAAACGGCCGGCAACTTTGCATTTCACCAAAATTGTGAATGGCGAAAAGACAGAGTTTCATATTTGTGAGACGTGTGCGAAGGAAAAAGGGGAGATGATCCCTGGTACACCTAACGGCTTTTCAATTCATAGCTTGTTGTCGGGAATGCTGGATTTCGAATCCAGCACAAAGAGCCAGTCGCCAGGCCATAGCGGTCCGCAAAACCTGCAATGCAAGGATTGTGGCATGACCTATGCACAGTTCAGTAAGCTGGGGCGCTTTGGGTGCCCGTCGTGCTATCAATATTTTGACAGCCGTCTGGACCCTTTGTTCAAGCGTGTGCATGGCAGTACGAGCCATGTGGGCAAGGTTCCGGTTCGCACCGGAGGCAGATTGAAGGTCAAACGGCAAATTGATGATCTGAAAAAAGAGATGCAACAGCATATTGTGCAAGAAGAATTCGAATCAGCCGCTGAGCTTAGGGATCAAATCAGAAAGCTTGAAAAAGAAATGATTGAAGAGTAAAGTTTGTGAAGAGTAGGAGGGGATGCGTAATGCCCAATATCCGGTTTACGGAAAAGCCGCTAAGTGATTGGATGCGTGGTGAAGCTGCGGATTCGGAGATTGTCATTAGTAGCCGGGTGAGAATTGCGCGTAACTTGCAGCATCTGCCTTTTCCCATACTTGCTACCAACCAGCAGTCGGAAGAAGCACTTCAACGTTTGACGGATATCCTTCAGTATGATGATTTAGGCCGCTTTGGTACCTTTCATACCCTGAAAATATCCGAGTTGGATGAGATCGACAAGCAGGTACTGGTTGAGAAGCATTTGATTAGCCCTAATTTGGCGAATGAATCTCGTAACGGTGCTGTTTTGATTAGCGATGACGAATCGGTTAGTGTTATGATAAACGAAGAGGATCATCTGCGTATCCAGTGCTTGTATCCGGGATGTCAGGTTAGAGAAGCTTGGGAGCGTGCTACGGTTATTGATGATGCATTTGAGGCGCATGTTGATTATGCATTTGATGATCGTAGAGGCTTTCTGACCAGTTGTCCGACGAATGTCGGCACAGGGATGAGAGCTTCGGTAATGATGCATCTGCCCGCATTGGTCATGACTCATCAGATTAATCGCATTTTGTCCGCTGTTTCACAGGTAGGTCTTACCGTTCGCGGTATTTATGGTGAAGGCAGCGAAGCGGTCGGCAATCTGTTTCAGGTATCCAATCAGATTACACTGGGACAGACCGAAGCGGAAATTATCGAAAATCTGCATGGCGTTGTGCTGCAAATTATAGAGCATGAACGTTCCGCCAGGGAACGACTGATGAATGAGTCCATGCTGCGGATTACAGATCGGGTGATGCGTTCATTCGGTATTTTGTCATATGCAGCGGTACTGGAATCCAAGGAGGCCGCACAGCGGTTGTCCGATGTACGTCTTGGCGTGGACTTGGGGATTTTGGAGCGTCCATCCACCGCAGCGATGAATGAGCTGAATGTGATGACGCAACCCGGATTTCTGCAAAAAAGCTTTGGTGATAAAATGAATACCGGTGAACGCGATATGTACCGGGCGAAGCTGATCCGGCAAAAATTAGGCACAACCCTTTAATATATAGAATGATCTGAAATACACACTGTGGAGGTGCAGGATATATGATGTTTGGAAGATTTACGGAACGCGCACAAAAAGTGCTTGCCTTGGCTCAGGAAGAAGCTGTTCGATTGGGACACAACAACATTGGCACGGAGCACATTTTGCTCGGCCTCATTCGTGAAGGTGAAGGGATTGCAGCGAAAGCCTTGATTGGTTTAGGGCTGGGACTGGAAAAAATTCAGGATGAAGTGGAAACGCTGATTGGACGCGGTCAAGAACAACCGACTAACATTGCCTATACTCCACGCGCCAAAAAGGTCATCGAGCTGTCTATGGATGAAGCTCGTAAGTTGGGCCATACCTATGTAGGTACGGAGCATATTTTACTCGGTCTTATCCGTGAAGGCGAAGGTGTAGCAGCACGTGTACTGAATAACCTGGGTATCAGCCTGAACAAAGCACGTCAGCAAGTGCTTCAATTGCTCGGCAGCAGCGAGGCTGTTTCCAGCCATCATGGTGCTCCAGCTAATGTCAGCACACCAACGCTAGACAGCTTGGCACGTGATTTGACGGCATCTGCGAAGGAAAACAACCTGGACCCTGTCATTGGGCGCAGCAAGGAAATTGAGCGTGTAATTCAGGTGCTCAGCCGCCGAACAAAGAACAATCCTGTTTTGATCGGTGAGCCAGGGGTAGGTAAAACAGCAATTGCCGAAGGATTGGCGCAAAAAATTATTGCCAATGAGATTCCTGAAACGTTGCGCGACAAGCGCGTAATGACACTCGATATGGGCTCTGTGGTAGCAGGCACTAAATATCGTGGTGAATTTGAGGATCGTTTGAAAAAGATTATGGACGAGATTCGTCAAGCAGGAAACATCGTACTGTTCATTGATGAGCTGCATACGCTGATTGGTGCTGGTGGAGCTGAAGGTGCAATTGATGCCTCCAACATTTTAAAGCCTGCTCTGGCACGTGGCGAGCTGCAATGCATCGGTGCGACAACGCTGGACGAATACCGCAAATATATTGAGAAGGATGCTGCTTTGGAACGTCGCTTCCAGCCGATTACGGTAGATCAGCCTTCTCCAGAAGAAGCTGTTCAAATCTTGTATGGTCTGCGTGACCGTTATGAAGCGCATCACCGTGTGAAAATTACGGATGAAGCCATTGAAGCGGCAGTAAAATTGTCAGATCGTTATATCACCGACCGCTTCCTGCCGGATAAAGCAATTGATCTTATTGATGAAGCAGGTTCCAAGGTAAGGCTGAATTCCTACACGGTACCGCCAAACCTGAAACAGCTGGAAAATCGTCTGGAAGATATTCGTAAGGAAAAGGATTCGGCTGTACAAAGCCAGGAATTCGAAAAGGCGGCTGCACTGCGTGATACAGAGCAGAAAATTCGGGAAGAGCTGGATGTTACGAAAAACCAATGGAAAGAGCAACAGGGACGTACAGATTCCGAAGTAACACCGGAGGATATTGCTCAGGTCGTTGCGATCTGGACAGGTGTTCCGGTCAGCCAGCTGAAAGAGGAAGAAACTCACCGCTTGTTGAACATGGAAGAGTTGCTGCATGGGCGGGTAATTGGGCAGGATGAAGCAGTTAAGGCAGTTAGCCGGGCTATTCGCCGGGCACGTGCCGGACTGAAAGATCCGAAACGTCCAATCGGCTCCTTTATTTTCCTCGGTCCAACCGGGGTTGGTAAAACCGAGCTGGCACGCGCGTTGGCTGAATCCATGTTCGGAGATGAAAATGCGGTTATCCGAATCGATATGTCCGAATACATGGAGAAGCATTCTACGTCCCGTCTGGTAGGAGCGCCTCCAGGATATGTTGGATATGAAGAAGGCGGTCAATTGACTGAGAAGGTACGTCGTAAACCTTACTCCGTCGTACTGCTGGATGAGATTGAAAAAGCACATCCAGAAGTGTTCAACATTCTTCTGCAAGTGTTGGAAGATGGACGTCTGACAGATTCCAAAGGCCGTGTTGTCGATTTCCGCAACACACTCATCATCCTGACATCCAATGTAGGTGCACAGGTGATCAAACGCAACTCCACGCTCGGCTTTACGGCTGTTGTGGACGCTGGAGCGGATTATGATAACATGAAGGGCAAAGTGATGGAAGAACTCAAGAAAAGCTTCCGTCCCGAGTTCTTGAACCGGATTGATGAAATTATCGTTTTCCATTCTCTCGAAGAAAAACACATTGCCGAAATCGTGTCCCTCATGTCCGAAGAGCTGCGTAAGCGTCTGAATGAGTACGAGGTGGACTTTGAGCTGACAGACAAGGCTAAGGCATTCCTTGCGAAGGAAGGCTTTGATCCAGCGTATGGTGCGCGTCCATTGCGTCGTGCGATCCAGAAGCATATCGAGGATCGTCTGTCCGAGGAACTGCTGACGGGTAATATCACTAAAGGTGATTCTCTCTTCATTGATGAAGAGAACGGTGCATTGACCGTTACGAAAAAGGATAACGTATCCGCGAAGTCCTGAGTATTGTACTGAGCAGGCAATAAAAGCTAACAATAATCATCGGCTTCTGGCCAAAAAGGACAGAGATATGACAGGTTAGCACCAATAAAAGAGGTTTGAAAGGGTGTCACGCAGGCTGAAAAGCTATGGCGAGGGCACCCTTTTTGTGTATAAAGCACTGTGGAGCGATCGGATAAGAGCTTTGGAAAAGTTTGTGATATCGCTTTACGTCCGCCAAGCTTCAATGGTAAACTTTTATTGTTAAGCTCTATCCGGGCTGTATGAAGATAATCCGACATTGATCGTTGTCAAATAAGGAGCCAAGGAACAAAGTATGGCTAAAGTGAAAACTAAATTTTCCTGTACGGAGTGCGGTTATGAATCGCCCAAATGGTATGGAAAATGTCCCGGATGCCAGGCATGGAATTCCATGGTGGAGGAAACGGAAAGCGTTGTAAAAACTCAAGGAATGGGTTCTTCCCTTCTTACTCATAGCACAAAAGATAAGCCACTCCCTATTATTGAGGTGGAGAGTGGCAAAGAAGCACGAATTTTGACGGGAATTGACGAATTGAATCGCGTGCTCGGAGGAGGCGTGGTGCCGGGTTCACTGGTTCTGGTGGGCGGTGATCCGGGTATTGGAAAATCTACGCTTATGCTACAGACATCGAATGAGCTGGCCTTAACTGGTTTAAGGGTGCTATACGTGTCAGGTGAGGAATCGGTCCGTCAGACGAAGCTGCGTGCAGACCGTCTAGGTGCCTTGTCCCCCAACCTATACGTATTATGTGAGACGAATTTGGAGACGATTGAAGAAGCGGTGGACAGCTTGAAACCGGAGTTTCTGGTGATTGACTCTATCCAGACCGTATATTTGCCTGAGGTAACGAGTGCGCCGGGGAGTGTAGCACAGGTGCGGGAGTGTACTTCCCGTTTTATGCGGATTGCCAAGGGATTAGGTATTGCAACGGTGCTGGTAGGACATGTGACCAAGGAAGGGGCCATTGCAGGCCCGCGTCTGTTGGAACACATGGTCGATTGCGTGCTTTATTTTGAAGGAGAGCGTCATCATACGTATCGGCTATTGCGTGCAGTTAAGAACCGCTTTGGTTCTACGAATGAAATTGGTATTTTTGAAATGGCTGAAAGCGGCTTGCGTGAGGTGTCGAATCCTTCGGAGCTGTTTCTGTCCGAACGACCGCTGGGGGTGGCTGGTTCGACTGTTGTCGCCAGTATGGAAGGAACACGACCTGTATTGGTTGAGCTGCAAGCGCTGATTGCGACCACGCATTTTCCCTCTCCACGCCGAATGGGTACAGGGATTGACCATCATCGAATGGGATTGATTATAGCCGTGTTGGAAAAGCGGATGGGCATGTTTTTGCAAAATCAGGATGCGTATCTAAATGTGGCCGGGGGCGTAAAGCTGGATGAACCAGCGGTGGACCTGGCAATAGCGGTGAGTATTGCTTCCAGTTTTCGAGATGCGCCTACCAAGCCGTACGATGTGATTTTTGGCGAGGTGGGGCTGACGGGTGAGGTGCGTGCTGTATCCAGAGCGGAGCAGCGTGTGCGGGAAGCGGAGAAGCTGGGTTTTAAACGGGTGATTATGCCAGAGAAGAGCCTGAAGGGCTGGACGCATCCGAAAGGGATACAAATTGTAGGAGTAGGAACGGTGGCAGATGCATTGGCAGCCGCATTAGATTAGGGGGCAATGAGAATGAAAGAAGCGAGCCAACTGGATAAAATGAATGATTTGCTGCGGCTTGTGGCACCGGGAACTCCCTTTCGCGACGGACTGGAAAACGTGTTGCGCGCCAAAACGGGCGCTCTTCTGGTCGTTGGCTATAGCCCGGAGGTAATGGAGGTCGTGGACGGCGGCTTCTCGATTAACTGTGATTTTTCGCCGAACTATTTGTATGAACTGGCTAAGATGGACGGCGCAATCATACTGAGTGAGGATTTGAAACGAATTTTATACGCAAATACGCAACTTATTCCTGACTCCTCCATCTCCTCGATTGAAACGGGAATTCGGCACCGGACAGCGGAGCGGGTTGCCAAGCAAACTGGCAAGTTAGTCGTGTCCATTTCTCAGCGGCGTAATATTATTACGTTGTACCAGGGAACGTTGCGATATGCGCTCAAGGAAATCGGGGTTATTTTAACGAAAGCTAATCAGGCCATTCAGACGCTGGAAAAGTATAGATCTGTGTTGGGGCAAGCTTCAACGAATTTGACGGCATCTGAATTTGAAGAGTTGGTGACCATGCCCGAGGTCGTAAATGTTATCCAGCGGATCGAAATGGTGCTGCGTATCAAAATGGAAATCAAACGATTTATTAATGAGCTTGGGAATGAGGGCCGTTTGATTAGCATGCAGATGGATGAGCTTGTTAGTAATATTGAGGAAGAGGCTTGGCTGCTGTATAAGGATTATGCCAAAGACGATAGCGATGAGAAAATCCGCGGAATTATTTTGGGGCTCAAGCGTTCCACGGACGACGAGCTACTGGATGTGAACCATATTGTACGTTTGCTGGGGTACCCATCCTCGGCTGCGACATCAGAGGAATATATCGTGGCGCGAGGCTATCGGGTGCTGAATAAAATACCGCGTCTACCAAATGTGATTATTCATAATCTGGTGGAGCGGTTTGGGCGTTTTCCGCATGTCATGACAGCGACGATTGAAGAACTGGATGAAGTGGATGGCATTGGAGAAGTCCGTGCACGTACCATTAAAGAGGGACTCAAACGATTACAGGAACAAGTTTTCATTGACAGGCAAATGTAAATGTAATACAGTGAAAGGATTATAATGGAACAATCCATACATTGAGGTGAAGAGATGATTACCAAATCAATTCCGAACATGTTTACCTTAGGTAACTTGTTTCTCGGAATGATCGCCATTTTATTGGCCGTAGACGGAAAATACAGTCTTGCCGCTATTATGGTTATTGTGGCCATGCTGTTGGACGGACTGGATGGACGAATGGCCCGGGCGTTGAATGCCCAGAGCGAATTCGGTAAAGAACTGGACTCCTTATCAGATATGATATCTTTTGGTGTAGCTCCCGCAGTTATTATGTACATGGTTGCTTTTCATGATGCTAATTCGGCTTTGGCCTGGACGGTTACGGCTATTTTTCCGATGTGCGGAGCATTGCGTTTGGCTCGTTTTAATGTACGTCCCGGTGTACCTGGTTATTTTACAGGCTTGCCGATTCCGGCAGCAGGTGGTGTGTTAGCCACTTTGTCCTTATTCCATAATGATATTTCTCTGTTATACATGTCGATTGCGATGCTGCTTGTCTCTTATTTGATGGTCAGCTCGATGAAATATCCGAATTTGAAAAAGGTGGGCCTTCCGAAGAAGGCGATCTGGATCGCTCCATGGGTTGTAGTTGCTGCCGTTGTACTTGCGGTTAAATTCCCGGATCAATTATCCAAGCTGATTTTCGTGCCGTTGGTGCTGTATGCATTGTATGGCATGAAACTCAATATCCGTAAGCTGTCACGTAGACGTGGGCGCGGTCGGGGACGTTCCACTCAGGAAGAACAGGATGATCAATATCGTCATTCACAGCATTAGTATTAAGCGAGAAAACAATTAAGCATTTATTTCCTTGGACCACTTCATGGAGATAAATGCTTTTTTTATGCATAAAAAATCAAATACATAGGGTTAGTTGGACGAAAATTGGATCATACTGGTAAAGAGAGTGATGTATATCCACTAAATACAGGGTATATGAAAAGAAAACAAAGGAGGTATAAAGACTCGATGTGGAGAAAGGCTATTTTAACTTTTACAGGATTGTGCGGAGCGTGGTTCGGCTATACGTTATACCACCGGGTAGGAGGTATCGTATCATGGTTGCCCCATTGGTTGAGTGATGGTTCTTTACCGGGAATGGCTGTTTGGATGATTGCGGGAGCTGTGGTGTTTATGGCTGGATGCTCGCTTGCCGGAACAGCTGTGGCCAATCGGTTACAGCAGGGGATCGAAGGTTTGGTACGAATTCCGATGAACGAGATGATGGCAGGTGCGATTGGATTAGCGGTGGGCTTGATCCTTTCCTTAGCGGTTTACCCGCTCTTGTCATGGCTGGGGGCACCAGGTCAACTGATTCAAACGGCCGTTACCATCGTATGTGGATATGTGGGAGTGATGGTCGGACTGGAAAAGCGGGACGAGCTGTCCTCATTTTGGAGTTCGGGATTTTTTGGTCGAGGTACGGGTGTGGAAGAACGCAAGCTGGAGGAACATAAAATTTTGGACACCAGTGTTATTATAGACGGACGTATTGCTGATATTTGCAAGACTGGTTTTATCGAAGGAACGATTGTGATTCCCGAATTTGTGCTGGAGGAGCTTCAGCATATTGCAGATTCGTCGGATTTGCTCAAGCGCAACCGTGGGCGCCGAGGTCTGGATATTTTGAATAAGATTCAAAAAGAGTTGGATGTAAATGTATTGATTTACGAAGGCGATTTTGAGGAGATTTCAGAGGTCGACAGCAAATTGGTCAAGCTGGCAAAGGTACTACAGGGTAAGGTGGTAACGAACGATTTTAACTTGAATAAGGTGTGCGAGCTTCAAGGTGTATCGGTGCTGAATATTAATGATCTGGCAAATGCAGTGAAGCCTGTAGTGCTGCCCGGTGAGGAAATTATGGTGCAGATTATCAAAGACGGCAAGGAGCATGGACAAGGTGTGGCCTATCTGGATGATGGTACAATGATCGTTGTGGAGGGCGGTCGTGACTACATCGGTTCTCTGATGGAGGTGTTGGTTACGAGTGTACTTCAGACCTCTGCGGGCCGTATGATTTTTGCCAAACCGAAATTATTGGAAAAAGCTCAATAAACGCGGTATGATGAAGTAGATGTGTAATCATACGGATCGTCCAAGTGCGATCAAGGCAGGAGTCATTTCAATGAACAATCGGGTAGGAGTCGTCATTGTGGCGGCTGGGCGCGGCTCCCGTATGGGAACGCCTGAAAGCAAGCAATTTTTGCTTTTGCGGGACAAGCCCATCTTCATACATACACTTGAGATATTTGCAGCCATGCCCGAAGTGGATGAAATGGTGATGGTGACGGGGGCAGAAGATGTTGAGCGCTGCCAAGAGTGGATTCGCCAATACCGAATCGGCAAGGATGTACAGGTGGTGGCAGGAGGCAGTGAACGTCAGCATTCGGTATATCGCGGTCTGAGCCACCTGCAAGCAGATTGGGTGATGGTTCATGATGGTGTGCGCCCGCTCATTCAGCCTGAGCTTGTACGCTCATGTCTGGAGACAGCCCAACGTACCGGTGCTTCTGTAGCGGCAGTACCTGTAAAGGATACAGTCAAGCAAGTGAACGGGGATGGTATCATTACGGCAACGCCGGATCGCCGAAGTCTGTGGAGCATTCAAACGCCACAGACTTTTCGTCTTTCCGATCTGCTGAGGGCTTACGAGGAAGCGGAACAGGCAGGATTTTTGGGGACAGACGATTCGATGCTGGTGGAGCGATTAGGGATTCCAGTCACTGTCGTTCAGGGCAGCTACAAAAATATCAAAATTACCACGCCTGAGGACTTGGATATGGCGGAGTTATGGGTAAAGACAGAGGGAGAGGATATCAGATGATCAGAGTGGGACAAGGGTTTGACGTTCACCAGCTGGTGGAAGGAAGGCCGTGCATTATCGGGGGCGTGAATATTCCTTATGAAAAGGGATTGCTGGGACATTCCGATGCTGACGTGTTGTTGCATGCGATTAGCGATGCCATTCTGGGCGCGCTTGGTCTGGGGGATATCGGGAAGCACTTTCCAGATAACGATCCGGAATTCAAGGATGCCGACAGTCTCAAGCTGCTGGAGCATGTATGGAGTATGGCCAAAGAGCGGGGATATCACTTAGGGAATATTGATTCTACGATTATTGCGCAAAAGCCCAAAATGGCATCTTACATCCCGCAGATGAATGAAGTCATCGCTCGTGCGCTGGAAGCGAAGGACCCTTCCCAAGTGAACGTCAAGGCAACTACGACAGAGCAGCTCGGCTTTGCTGGGCGGGAGGAAGGGATTGCGGCTCAATCGGTTGTCTGTCTTGTTAAGGATATACTATCATCTTGAGAACTAAGATTTGGAGGAGATTTTATGAGCACGGAAGTTCGTGTACGTTATGCCCCGAGCCCAACAGGGCATCTGCATATTGGAAATGCCAGAACGGCATTATTTAATTATTTGTATGCTCGGAACCAAGGTGGCAAGTTTATTATCCGTATTGAAGATACAGATGTGAAACGTAACATTGCAGGCGGGGAAGAAAGCCAGCTTAAATATCTGAAATGGTTGGGCATGGATTGGGATGAAAGCGTGGATGTCGGGGGAGAGTATGGACCTTACCGTCAGACCGAGCGCCTGGATATATACAAAACATATTGGCAGGATCTGCTGAATCGTGGCTTGGCTTACCGCTGCTACTGCACCGAAGAAGAACTGGAACGCGAACGTGAAGAACAGACGGAACGTGGGGAGACACCACGCTACTCAGGGAAACACCGTGATTTGACGGAGGAACAGTGTAAGGCATTCGAAGCGGAGGGGCGTGTACCAAGTATCCGTTTCCGTGTACCAGAAGATCGCGAATATACGTTTAATGATATGGTCAAAGGCCAAATCACGTTTAATTCGAAGGAAAGCGGCGATTTTGTTATCGTCAAAAAAGACGGTATTCCGACATATAACTTTGCAGTGGCGGTGGACGATCATTTGATGAAAATATCGCATGTGCTGCGAGGTGAGGATCATGTCTCCAATACACCGCGACAATTGATGATCTTTGAAGCGCTTGGCTGGGAGCCTCCAATCTTTGGTCATATGACACTGATCGTGGGCGATGATCACAAAAAGCTTAGCAAACGCAACGAGTCCATTATTCAGTTTATGGAGCAGTACGACAAGTTGGGCTACTTGCCAGAAGCTATATTCAATTTTATTGCGCTGCTGGGCTGGTCTCCGGAAGGCGAAGAAGAAATTTATGACCGGGAGCAATTAATTTCGGTTTTCGATCCCAATCGTTTGTCCAAAAGCCCGGCCGTATTTGATACGAACAAGCTTGCTTACCTGAACAATCACTATATTAAAAAGGCTGATCCTGAGCGAATTGCCAGCATGGCGATTCCTCATTTGCAGACAGCGGGACTTTTGCCGGCTGAATTATCTGCGGAGCGGCAGGACTGGGCCAAGGCTCTTGTTCGCTTGTATCAGGAACAAATGAACTCTGCGTCCGACATTGTGGTTTTGTCTGAGTTGTTTTTCCGTACGCATCTGGAGCTTGATGCGGAAGCTGCGGCTGTGCTGGCAGAAGAGCAGGTTCCTGAGGTGCTTAAAGCTTTTGCTGGTAAGGTGGAAGTGAGTGAGGAATTTACGGCTCCACAAATGGCCAAGCTGATCAAGGAAGTTCAAAAGGAAACCGGCTTTAAAGGGAAACAGTTGTTTATGCCGATTCGTGTGGCCCTTACAGGTCAAACGCATGGACGAGATTTGAATGAAACGATCTTTTTGCTCGGACGTGACAAGGTGCTGGACCGTCTCAGGGCACAAATTAAAGGCTGATATTTCTTGTCAATTTGTTGTCTTTTCGCTATAATGACTCCATTGATACGGATTGATATTTACGTGTAAAGGCTGAGAACAGGAGAAGTACACTGCATAAGGGCATTTGCCAGAGAGGACGGCCGAGGGGAACCCCGGGGCTGGAAGCCGTCCAGATGACCTGCGGAGGAAATGCACCTGGGAGCCGTGCGCCCGAACCCTAATTAGCGTCGACTGCTAATATGGCAAGGGTGTGCCGAATCGTTCTCGTTACCGGACGCCAAAGACGGGCTTCTCTGCTTATATGCAGCAGGTATGCCCGAAGCAGAGTGGGACCACGTTCATGCGTCTCTGCAGCCTAGGCTGCGGAGGCGCTTTTTCATTTTTATCAGACTCAAGCTCGTTAAAGGTGAAAAATGTCGAAGCGTGCTGACGAACGCGAAAATTGGCGAAACATGGAGTTGTGTGAAGATACGGCAAGGAAATGGGGGAAATAGGAGGGCGACATGTTCAGACATATCAAATCCGACATTCAAACTGTTTTGGATAATGATCCGGCCGCCCGGAGTAAGCTGGAGGTTATTTTTACGTATTCCGGCGTTCATGCCCTTTGGGCACACCGAATCGCACATTGGTTTTATTTGCGAAAGTGGTGTACTCTAGCCCGTTTTATATCTCAGGTATCGAGGTTTATGACAGGAATTGAAATCCATCCCGGCGCTCGTATCGGAGATCGGCTGTTCATTGACCATGGCATGGGAGTGGTCATCGGCGAAACCTGTGAGATCGGCGACGATGTTGTGTTATACCAGGGGGTCACTCTTGGAGGGACGGGGAAAGAGAAGGGGAAGCGCCATCCCACCATTGGGAATAATGTTGTTATAGGCTCCGGCGCAAAGATATTGGGCTCTTTTACAATTGGGGCGCAGTCCAACATTGGCTCCAACTCGGTTGTACTTAAAGAGGTTCCGCCAAACAGTACAGTGGTGGGGATCCCGGGGCGAGTGGTCAGACAAGATGGCAGACGTCCAGACCGACTTAGTCACCAGCTGCCTGATCCGGTTGTGGATTCTATCCGGGAGCTTCAATTGGAAATAGAACGATTACGTGTAGAATTGTCTGATTTGAGGGATGAGCGATCTGCTCAGAAACATCAGGTGGCTCAAGAGAATAAATTACAAGGATGATTTTCATGAGGGAGGAACATAACGATGCCGCTTCAAATTTATAATACAATGACGAGGAGCCGAGAGCCTTTTGTTCCACTAGAGCCTGGAAAGGTTAAAATGTATGTATGCGGACCTACCGTGTATGATTACATTCATATTGGTAATGCACGACCTGTAATTGTGTTTGACGTGGTGCGCAGCTACCTGGAGTATTTGGGTTATGATGTGAACTATGTGGTGAATTTTACGGATGTCGATGATAAGCTGATCCGCAAAGCTCGGGAACTAGATATGGATGTTTCGGCAGTTGCCGAGAAATTTATTGCAGCCTACCATGAGGATCTGACAGGATTGAATGTTCCTGCCGCCAGCATGAATCCGCGTGTAACCGAGAGTATGGATCTGATTATTGAATTCATTAAGGAACTGGTAGATAAAGGATATGCCTATGAGAATGATGGCGACGTGTTTTATAGGACGAAAAAATTCAAATGCTACGGTCAGCTGTCGGGTCAGAATCTGGAGGAGCTTCAGTTCGGGATTCGCATTAATGTAGATGAACGAAAGGAAAATGCCGAGGATTTTGTACTCTGGAAGGCTGCCAAGCCAGGAGAAATTTATTGGTCAAGTCCTTGGGGCGACGGTCGCCCAGGCTGGCATATCGAATGCTCTGCCATGGCCCGCCACTATTTGGGGGATACGCTGGATATTCACGGGGGCGGACAGGATTTGCAATTCCCACATCATGAATGCGAATGCGCACAATCCGAGGTGATTACGGGTAAGCCATTGGCCCGTTACTGGATGCATAACGGATATATTCGCATTGATAATGAAAAAATGTCGAAATCACTCGGTAATGGTATTTTGGTTAAAGATCTACGTGCTCGTCACAAGCCCGAGGCTTTACGTTATTTTATGCTGTCGACGCATTATCGGAATCCGTTGAACTACAATCATGAGACGATGAGTCAGGCGGAGAACAGTGTCGAACGGATTGCCAATGCAGTGGCCAACGTGCAGCATCGTTTAGCTAGTGCGTTGAAAGGTAATGAAGAAGTATCGGTCGAGCTGCAAACGAAGCTTGACGGAATTTTGCAGCAGTTTGTCGAAAAAATGGATGATGATTTCAATACACCTGATGCGATTACTGCGGTATTCGAATGGGTCAGCGAAGCCAACCATTTGTTGCAGCGTGATGTTGTCAATCAGGCGGAATTAAAGGCCGTGTTGCATACCTTCCATTCGATGAATAAAGTACTTCGCATATATTCGGAACCTAAAGAAGAGCTGCTGGATGATGAAATTGAGCAATTAATCGCAGAGCGTGTCGAAGCTCGTAAAACTAAGAACTGGGGCAGAGCCGATGAAATTCGCGATCTGCTCGCTGTCAAAGGAATCGTGCTTGAGGATACAGCGCAGGGTATGCGGTGGCGGCGAAAATGAGTGATAAGCCATTGAACACGGGGGCTTCGGAAGGTGCGGGAAACTGGTTCCCGTATCCTGCGTCCAAACCGGCTCGACTGATGCCTCCCATTGCGTTAGCCTACATTGGCGATGCCGTGTATGAGGTCGCGGTGCGGCAATATTTGCTGGCGCAGCCCAACCTGCGCCCCAATCATTTGCATCGCCGAGCGACAGGGCTGGTCTCTGCCAAGGCGCAGAGCCGTATGCTCGTGCTGCTGGAGACGGTGCTGACGGAGGAAGAACGTGATATTGTCAGACAAGGCAGAAATGCCAAGTCAGGAAGCCTGCCCAAGAATGCCGATGTGCTTGAGTATCGTCATGCTACTGCGCTGGAGGGACTGTTCGGCTTTCTTTATTGTGACGGACGTTTGGACAGGATGAGAGAATTGATTACGTACGGTATTGCACAAATGGAAAATACAGAAAAATCTTAATTGGGAACGTCGGATCAAATGCGTCAAACATCCGCCGTTTCCCGGGAGGAAGCTAGATATGGAAGAAGAATGGATTGCCGGTAAGCATTCGGTGACGGAGGCGCTTCGCTCAGGCAGAACGATAAATAAAATATGGATTGCGGATAATGCACAAAAGCATCTGACATTGCCCATTACGGCTGAGGCTAAAAAAGCGGGGATCATTGTTTTACAGGTGGACAAGCGTAAGCTTGATCAAATGGTTCCGGGAATACAGCATCAGGGAGTGGTTGCACAGGCTGCACCTTTTGCTTACGTTGAAGTGGAAGAACTGCTTGCAGCTGCCCGTAGTAAGGGAGAAGAGCCGTTTTTGATCCTATTGGATGAGATTGAAGATCCACATAATCTGGGTTCTATCCTTCGGACAGCGGACTGCACAGGGGCGCATGGCGTAATCGTGCCGAAAAGACGTTCAGCGGCAGTAACTGTAACGGTGTCCAAAACATCAGCGGGGGCGGTTGAGTATGTTCCGGTGGCGCGTGTGAACAATTTGGGGCAAACCATCGACAAACTCAAAGAGGAAGGTGTATGGGTAGTTGGCACAGATGTGACAGCCACGGACCCGGTTTTTGGAAATGGTGTATTCACAGGGCCAGTAGCTATCGTCATTGGTAACGAAAATAAAGGGATGGGCCGTTTGATCCGCGAGAAATGTGACGTACTCGTTAAGCTGCCGATGGCTGGGCAAATCAATTCCCTGAATGCTTCTGTAGCCGCAGGTGTCGTGATGTACGAAGTGCTGCGCGGACGACAGGCACGGGGCTGATGATATGGCTGACACGCGGGATGTTCTGCTTGTGGACGGTTACAACATGATTGGAGCCTGGCCCGAACTTTCCGCACTGGTACAATCTGGTATGCAGGAAGCGAGGGACAGACTGCTTGAACGACTCGCGGATCATCAGGCGTATTCCGGCAGAAGAGTCATCGTCGTTTTTGATGCTTACCGGGTGCCGGGACTGGGTAAAACGTATTCCCAGAGTAAAGTACAGATTTATTTTACAAAAGAAAAAGAGACCGCTGACGAGTGCATCGAGCGATTGGTTCGGGAGCTAAGCAGCCGGAGAAGAAGCATTTATGTAGCAACAAGTGATCAGGTGGAACAACATGTCGCTTTTGGGCAAGGAGCGCTCAGGGTGTCGGCGCGTGAACTTCTGATCGAGATTGAGGAATCTGAAAAGGAAGTGAAAAAGCGGATAGAGCAGGATAGCGCTAGGTTGGCCCGGAATTCGCTGGATGCCAAGCTGAGCCCGGAACTTCGAAAGCTGTTTGAGCGCTGGAGGAGAGAATAGCAACGGGGAAAGTTCCAGTAATTGGCCGCTCCTCCATTTTGAAACCATTGACAATTTTGTTAGCGCTCTTCTTTTTTAGGCTGTTGTGGTTGACGGTATCAGGTTACATCGCGTATACTTGTCGTATATTTGAGAGAGTAACGGGTACCTTGCGTTGCAGCCGGAGGGATTGTTAGTGAGTGTGGACCTCAAGGATATCATGTTGTCAAAGTTTGATTACAAAAATGATGAAGACATTGTCGGAGCAGTCCATGAAGGTGATGGGGAAGCGCTGGAGTTCCTGATTAACAAATATCGGAACTTCGTGCGGGCCAAGGCCAGATCCTACTTTTTAATCGGCGCTGATCGCGAGGATATTATTCAGGAGGGCATGATTGGTCTCTACAAATCTATTCGTGATTTTAAGGGAGACAAGTTTGCTTCGTTCAAGGGCTTCGCCGAGCTGTGCATTACAAGACAGATTATTACGGCAATCAAGACGGCCACACGACAAAAGCACATTCCTCTGAATTCCTACGTATCTCTGGACAAGCCCATTTATGATGAAGAGTCGGATCGGACGTTACTGGACGTGATTTGCGGAACACAGGTAAGTGATCCTGAAGAGCTGATTATCAATCAGGAAGAGTTTGTGGGTCTTGAGGACAAGATGTCCGAGATTCTGAGCGAGCTGGAACGAAAGGTACTTATGTTGTATCTGGACGGACGTTCATATCAGGAAATTGCCGAGGACCTTGACCGTCACGTGAAATCTATTGATAATGCGTTGCAACGGGTCAAGCGCAAACTTGAAAAGTATTTGGAAGTAAGGGATAGCTGAAAGTAGAGGCTGGCAGGGAAAAGGCTCGAGTCTGAGTCTTTTTTTATTCGTTAAAGTCAGGATATGCAGGTTTATATGTGTTAAGAATGATTTATACTGAAAAAGATAAATAATAGATATCGCATGGATCTTGGAGAGGTTTTTCAGAGATGACTTTTAAAGGATGAACAGATGTTAAAATGCACCACAGCCGGGACTGAGAAATGTATGCAAACATTCGTTGACATGCAAAACCGCGTGTGATAAAGTGTTTTAGGTAGGCCTAAATTCGCGGTTTTTTTTAGGATCAATTATGAGACTTCCGGTGTTGGATGTCTTCGGGAGGTGCACATCATGCGGGTAATTATTACTTTGGCTTGTACAACATGCAAACAAAGAAATTACACAACGACGAAAAACAAGCGTAATCACCCCGACCGCATGGAGATGAAGAAATTCTGTAAGTCCTGTAACGAACAGACTTCTCATCGGGAAACCAGATAGTTTTTGGAGGTGTAGTCGGCGTGAAACGCAGTTTCAAGTCTCTGTTTTCCTTTTTCTCTGAAAGCTGGGCTGAACTCAAGAAGGTTCGCTGGCCCAATCGTAAAGAACTGACCAACTATACGCTGATTGTCATTGGGACGATTGCGTTTGTCACGATTTATTTTTGGGTTCTCGATATCGGCATTTCCGCTGTGATCGAAGCGATTATCTAGGAAGGGTTCCAGGTGGCTTGATATGGAAAAAAGATGGTACGTCGTTCATACCTATTCAGGGTATGAGAACAAAGTCAAAGCCAATTTGGAGAAACGCGTTGAGTCCATGGGCATGGAGGACAAGATTTTCCGCGTTCTTGTTCCAATGGAAGAAGAACTGGTAACCAAGGACGGTAAGAAAAAGACCGTTATGCGTAAAGTTTACCCTGGTTATGTCTTGGTCGAAATGGTTCAAACCGACGACTCTTGGTATGTTGTGCGCAACACACCAGGTGTTACGGGATTTGTAGGATCAACAGGCTCGGGTTCCAAACCGACAGCTTTGCTTCCAGAAGAAGTTGAACAGATTCTGAAGCATATGGGCATGGTAGAGCCGAAACCGAAGATCGAATTCGATGTTAAGGAATCCGTGCGAATTAAAGTTGGTCCTTTTGCGAATTTTGTGGGCTCCGTGGAAGAAATTTTGGTTGAGAAGAGCAAGCTTAAGGTTCACGTCAACATGTTTGGACGGGAAACCCCGCTTGAGTTGGATTATACTCAGGTGGAGAAAATATAGATTTTTCTTACAGGTTTCTTGTGGGAGGATCATTAGGTCCGTCTACCACTATTGAGTCAAGGAGGTGTCATCCGTGGCAAAAAAGGTAATCAAAATGGTAAAACTGCAGATTCCTGCAGGTAAAGCTAATCCAGCGCCTCCAGTAGGTCCAGCTTTGGGTCAAGCAGGTGTCAACATCATGGCATTCTGTAAAGAGTTCAATGCTCGTACTGCTGATCAAGCAGGCCTGATCATCCCGGTTGAAATTTCGGTGTTTGAAGATCGTTCTTTTACGTTCATCACCAAAACTCCACCGGCTGCTGTGCTGTTGAAAGTTGCTGCTAAAATCGAAAAAGGTTCCGGTGAACCGAACAAAACGAAAGTTGCAACTGTAAATCGCGCTACCGTTCGTCAAATTGCTGAGCAAAAAATGCCTGACCTTAACGCAGCTTCCGTAGAATCGGCAATGCGTATGGTTGAAGGTACTGCTCGCAGCATGGGTATCACCATCGTAGACTAATTTTTATTAGTCTTCGTGTGCCGGCAGTTTGACTGTCCGGCAAGTGTGGGAGGAATATCCGCTAATACCACATAAGGAGGAAAAGATTATGGCTAAACATGGTAAGAAGTACTTGGAAGCCGCTAAGCTGATCGACAGCGAAGCGACTTATGAGCCTTTGGAAGCCGTTGAATTGGTGAAAAAAGGCGCAACTGCTAAATTTGACGAAACTGTTGAAGCAGCAGTCCGTCTGGGCGTAGATTCCCGTAAACAAGACCAGGCTGTTCGTGGTGTTGTTGTCCTGCCGCATGGTACGGGTAAAACACAACGTGTTCTGGTATTTGCAAAAGGTGACAAAGTGAAAGAAGCCGAAGCGGCTGGCGCTGATTTTGTTGGCGATCAAGATATGATCAACAAAATTCAACAAGGCTGGTTCGAATTCGACGTCTGCGTTGCGACACCTGATATGATGAGTGAGGTTGGTAAACTGGGTCGTTTGCTCGGTGGTAAAGGCTTAATGCCAAACCCTAAAGCAGGCACAGTTACTTTCGACGTTGCCAAGGCTGTTCAAGAAATTAAAGCCGGTAAAATCGAATACCGTCTCGACAAAGCGGGTCAAATTCATGCGCCAATCGGCAAAGCTTCCTTCAGTGCTGAACAACTGAACGAGAATCTTAAAGCTTTGATCGAAGCCTTGAACCGTGCGAAGCCAGCGGCTGCTAAAGGTGTATACCTGAAAAACATCGCTATTTCTTCGACTATGGGACCAAGTGCTCGTGTGAACGCATCTGTTTACAAATAATATTTTGATTGACAGGTTCAATTGATTTTGTTATTCTGTAAAAGTTGTGAGTCCGTGTGACTGACCATTAAAGTTGAATATGCTTACCGTAGACAGTAGGTGCCTTCGGGCTTAATTTCCTACCGAGGTGTTATGATAGAACGTTTCATGTGACAGGCTTGTCCTGTCCATGTAGATTTATCAAGCCTTCGTACTCTACGGAGGCTTTTTTCATGCTCATGAAGGTAGCTTTGGACGACCACCGGATAGGTTGGTCGAGCAGAGCGGATAAATTGATCAGGAGGTGTACAGTTTGGCAAATGCAAAAGTGATTCAAGCAAAACAAGAAGCTGTTGAAGTTGTAGCTGCAAAATTGCGCGAGAGCGTAACGACTGTGGTTGCTGACTATCGCGGTCTGAATGTTGCCCAAGTAACTGAGCTGCGTAAGCAGCTTCGCGAAGCCGGAATCGAATTTCAAGTGCTGAAAAACACGCTGCTTCGCCGTGCAACTGCGGTAGCAGAATTGACTGAACTGGACGCAGTATTGACAGGTCCTACTGCAATCGCGTTCGGCAAAGATGATGCAGTGTCTGCAGCTAAAATCTTGAATGATTTCGCTAAGAAAAACACTGCGCTGGAACTGAAAGGTGCAGTTGTAGAAGGCCGTGTTATCGGTGTTGAGGAAATTAAAGCGCTGGCAGAACTGCCATCCCGCGAAGGTCTCCTTTCCATGCTCCTCAGCGTGCTTCAAGCTCCTATGCGCAACTTCGCGCTTGCAGTTAAAGCTGTTGCAGAAAAAGAAGAGCAAAGCGCATAAGTTAGGGATTAAAGCTGCTCTATAGCAGATTGAAACAAAAAAATAAGAATTTAAATGGAGGTTCAACCATGAGTAAAGAGCAAATCTTGGAAGCAATTAAAGGTATGTCCGTATTGGAACTGAACGATCTCGTGAAAGCAATCGAAGAAGAATTCGGCGTAACTGCAGCAGCTCCAGTAGCTGTAGCAGGCGGCGGAGCAGGTGGCGCAGCAGAAGCTGAGCAATCCGAGTTCGACGTAATTTTGACAAGCGCTGGCGCTTCCAAAATCAACGTTATCAAAGCTGTTCGCGAAATCACAGGTCTTGGCCTGAAAGAAGCAAAAGAACTGGTTGACAACGCTCCAAAACCACTGAAAGAAAAAATCGCGAAAGAAGAAGCTGATTCCTTGAAAGCAAAATTGGAAGAAGCAGGCGCTTCCGTAGAAGTGAAATAATTGACTGCTATCTAGCAGACAATGCACTAAAAACAAACCCCTTGAGGTGATCTTCAAGGGGTTTGTTGCTGTAAATCGGCAGTACAAGCATGTCTGAAACGTAATAGTGAAGGCTATGATGGTATTACCAACCGAAGGAGGTGGTCATGAATGTCTGATCATTATTACTCCAAACGGCCAGAAACGGCGCATGAACGGCGGAATCTCGAAACAATGCTGCGGGGGCGGACATACCGTTTTGCCAGCGATTCAGGCGTTTTCTCCAAGCAGGGAATTGATTACGGTAGCCGTGTGCTAATTGAGGCCATGCAGCTTCCTCCGCAAGCTTCGGTGCTGGATGTAGGGTGCGGGTATGGACCGATTGGCTTGACAGCAGCTACGCTTGTACCGAATGGTCACGTTACAATGGTGGATATTAACGAGCGAGCCGTTCAACTTGCAATAGAGAATGCGGAACGGAATGGGATTACCAATGTGACCATAAAGCAAAGCGATCTGTTTGAGAAAGTGAAAGATGATCGTTTTGACGTGATTCTAACGAATCCGCCTATACGTGCGGGTAAGGAAACCGTGCATACCATTTTCGAGCTTGCTTATGAACATTTAAATGAAGGTGGAACTTTGTGGGTGGTTATTCAAAAAAAGCAGGGTGCCCCATCGGCAAGCGCTAAAATCGAGAGCCTTTTCGGACGCGTGGAGGAAGTTACGAAGGATAAAGGTTACCGTATTTTGAAGGCGGAAAAAAAGTTTTAGAAAAATGCAATAGGACCATTGACTTGAATCCTGGTCTGTGATATTATTATAAAATGTCAGTATTAGGATGCCCTTCATGGCTTTAGTTTGTTGAAATGTCAATAGGTTTATGCGTAGAAGGGTATAGAATTTATACCTATTACGTATAATACAATCATTTTGGGCAAATCTACAAGTGATGAAGATCTTCCGGTAAGAGGATTCTGCAGATACGTCGCTCTTTTTTCGAATGCATTCGAGTAAGGGCTTTTCTGTATTTGTGGATTGAATCTTCTGTCTGTGTCTTATTATAAGGTCACAAACAAAGGTTCGCAATGAATTTTTAAAGTGAGTAGACATGAGGGGTGAGTTTAAGTTGGCAGGACATCTTGTTCAATATGGTCGACGCACTCGGCGCAGTTATGCACGTATTAACGAGGTACTCGAGGTTCCGAACCTGATTGAGATCCAGCAAAAATCCTATGATTGGTTTTTGGAGGAAGGATTGCGGGAAATGTTTCGGGATATTTCGCCAATTCAGGATTTCACAGGAAATCTGATTTTGGAGTTTATCGATTATTCTCTCGGAGAACCCAAATATACCGTTGACGACGCAAAGGAACGCGACGTAACGTATGCAGCACCGCTTCGGGTAAAAGTCCGGCTTATTAATAAAGAGACCGGGGAAGTGAAAGAGCAGGAAGTATTCATGGGAGACTTCCCGCTGATGACTGATACGGGTACGTTTATTATTAACGGTGCGGAACGGGTTATTGTCAGCCAGTTGGTTCGCTCTCCCAGCGTCTATTTCAGCACAAAAGTCGACAAGAATGCGAAAACAACATACACCGCAACGGTAATTCCTAACCGGGGGGCTTGGCTCGAACTGGAGATGGATGCGAAGGACATAATCTATGTCCGGATTGACCGTACCCGTAAAATTCCGGTTACGGTGTTGCTGCGTGCGCTTGGCTTTGGCACTGATGCTGAGATTCTGGATTTACTCGGCAATGACGAATATATCCGTAATACTCTTGATAAAGACAACACGGACTCTACGGAAAAAGCGCTGATTGAGATTTATGAGCGTCTTCGTCCGGGTGAGCCACCTACACTGGATAATGCAAAGAGCTTGCTCGTTGCACGTTTCTTTGATCCAAAACGTTATGATCTGGCCAACGTAGGCCGTTACAAAATTAATAAAAAGCTTCACATCAAAAACCGTCTGTTCAATCAACGGCTTGCTGAGACTTTGATTGATACGACAACCGGTGAAATCATCGCTGAAGCAGGGCAAATGGTGGATCGCCGCCTGTTGGACGAGATTTTGGCCCAGCTTGAGGAATCGGTAGGACACCGTACGTATCATGTTGCAACTGGCGTGCTGGAAAGCAACGATATTCCTCTTCAAACGATCGATATATTCTCGCCGATTGAGGATGGTAAAGTTGTAAAACTGATTGCCAACGGAAATATTGATAAATCGGTTAAAAATATTACGCCTGCCGATATTATTTCCTCTATCAGTTATTTTATTAACTTACTTCACGGAATCGGAAGCACGGACGATATTGACCATTTGGGCAACCGTCGTTTGCGCTCTGTCGGTGAATTGCTCCAGAACCAGTTCCGTATCGGTTTATCCCGTATGGAACGCGTGGTGCGCGAAAGAATGTCGATTCAGGATGCAAATGTGATTACGCCGCAGGCGCTGATTAACATACGTCCAGTAATTGCTTCGATTAAGGAGTTCTTTGGTAGCTCCCAGCTCTCCCAGTTTATGGATCAGACGAATCCGCTTGCTGAATTGACACACAAACGCCGTTTGTCCGCACTCGGACCCGGCGGTTTGACACGCGAACGCGCAGGCATGGAAGTGCGTGACGTCCATCCGAGTCACTACGGCCGTATGTGTCCTATCGAGACACCAGAGGGACCAAACATTGGTTTGATCAACTCCTTGTCTACCTTCGCACGTATCAATGAGTACGGATTTATCGAAGCTCCTTATCGTTGGGTAGATCCGAAAACCGGAAAAGTTACAGACCAAATTGATTATCTGACGGCTGATGAAGAAGATAACTACATCGTAGCCCAGGCAAATGAGGAACTGACAGAGGACAGCACCTTTAAAGAGGAAGTTGTCATTGTCCGTTACAACAAGCAGTCTGATAACATCATTCCAATGGCAAGTAGTCGCGTTGACTATATGGACGTATCGCCTAAACAGGTCGTGTCAGTGGCAACTGCACTGATTCCGTTCCTGGAGAACGATGACTCCAACCGTGCGTTGATGGGTTCCAATATGCAACGGCAGGCCGTTCCTTTGTTGATTCCGAAGTCTCCTTTGGTCGGAACAGGAATGGAGCATAAGGCTGCGAAAGATTCCGGGGTATGTATTGTATCCAAATACGACGGTGTGATCGACCGTTCTTCAGCTAACGAAATTTGGCTACGCCGTATCGAAACAGTAGATGGTTCTGAAGTAAAGGGCGACATAGTTAAGTATAAATTACACAAATTTATGCGTTCAAACCAAGGAACATGCATTAACCAACGTCCAATCGTCAACAGAGGCGATGTGGTGAAAGCTGGCGATATTCTCGCAGATGGTCCTTCCACAGAGATGGGCGAGCTGGCATTGGGACGTAACGTTGTCGTTGCCTTCATGACTTGGGAAGGTTACAACTACGAGGATGCGATCCTGCTGAGTGAGAAGCTGGTTAAGGAAGACGTATACACCTCCATTCATATTGAGGAATACGAATCCGAAGCCCGTGACACGAAGCTTGGACCGGAAGAAATCACCCGTGATATTCCGAATGTCGGTGAAGAAGCGCTCCGTAATCTGGATGAGCGTGGAATTATCCGCATAGGTGCCGAAATCGGCGCAGGCGACATTCTCGTTGGTAAAGTAACACCTAAGGGTGTAACGGAGCTTACAGCCGAGGAGCGTCTCTTGCATGCGATCTTCGGTGAGAAGGCACGCGAGGTTCGCGACACTTCTTTGAGAGTTCCTCACGGAACAGACGGGATTGTTGTGGACGTCAAAGTATTTACACGTGAGAATGGTGACGAACTGCCACCAGGCGTGAACCAACTGGTTCGTGTATATATTGCCCAAAAACGTAAAATTTCCGAAGGCGATAAAATGGCCGGACGTCACGGTAACAAGGGTGTCGTTGCCCGTATTTTGCCTGAAGAAGATATGCCGTTCCTGCCGGACGGTACACCAGTACAGGTCGTTTTGAACCCGCTGGGTGTACCTTCACGGATGAACATCGGACAGGTGCTTGAAATTCATCTGGGTATGGCTGCAATGCGTCTTGGTATTCATGTGGCAACGCCGGTATTCGATGGTGCCAAGGAGTATGACGTGTTCGATACGATGGAAGAGGCAGGCATGCAACGCAATGGTAAGACGGTGTTGTATGACGGACGTACGGGTGATCGTTTTGAACGTGAAGTTACTGTCGGTGTCATGCACATGATCAAACTGGCGCACATGGTTGACGATAAAATCCATGCTCGTTCTACAGGTCCTTACTCTCTCGTTACGCAACAGCCATTGGGTGGTAAAGCTCAATTTGGTGGTCAGCGCTTCGGTGAGATGGAAGTATGGGCACTGGAAGCCTACGGCGCGGCTTACACGCTTCAGGAAATTTTGACCGTCAAATCTGATGATGTGGTTGGACGTGTTAAAACATACGAATCCATCGTCAAAGGTGAAAATGTACCTGAACCGGGTGTGCCTGAATCCTTCAAGGTCTTGATCAAAGAGCTGCAAAGCTTGGGTATGGACGTGAAGATTCTGTCCGGAGACGAACAAGAGATCGAAATGAGAGAGCTTGATGATGAAGATGATACAACCAGCGACAAGCTGAGTTTGAATCTGGAAGGCTCTGAGGTTGGCGTAGAGTAGTCTGTCTGCTGACTGAATCATATCAGCTTTGTTATTTATATGCCTCGATCCATTCTCTACAGGATGGATCGAGCTTCTTGATACCGCCCGGTGCTGCCGGGCGGTATCAAACCTAAAAACTCAGGATTTGGTTAAGGAGGGTTGCTCCTTGTTGGACGTTAACAATTTCGAATATATGAAAATCGGGCTTGCTTCCCCCGAAAAGATTCGTTCTTGGTCCCGCGGAGAAGTCAAAAAACCGGAGACGATTAACTATCGTACGCTTAAACCGGAAAAAGAAGGACTATTTTGCGAGAAAATTTTCGGACCTACGAAAGACTGGGAATGTCATTGCGGTAAGTACAAACGCGTGCGCTATAAAGGTGTTGTCTGTGACCGTTGTGGCGTAGAGGTTACCCGTGCTAAGGTTCGTCGTGAACGTATGGGTCACATCGAGCTGGCTGCCCCTGTATCGCATATTTGGTACTTTAAAGGCATTCCGAGCCGTATGGGTCTTGCTCTTGATATGTCTCCAAGATCTCTGGAAGAGATCATTTACTTCGCATCTTATGTTGTAACTGATCCAGGAGATACGCCATTGGAGAAAAAGCAACTTCTGTCCGAGAAAGAATACCGCAGCTACCGTGAAAAATACGGCTACGGATTCCAGGCAGGTATGGGTGCTGAAGCGGTTAAGAAGCTCCTTCAAGATTTGGATATAGACAAAGAACTGGAATTCCTGAAAGAAGAGCTGCGTACAGCTCAAGGACAACGCCGCAACCGTGCGATCAAGCGTCTTGAAGTAATTGAGGCGTTCCGTAACTCCGGTAACCAGCCGGACTGGATGATCATGGACGTGCTGCCTGTTATTCCTCCGGAGCTTCGTCCGATGGTACAGTTGGATGGTGGACGTTTTGCTACCTCTGACCTGAATGACTTGTACCGCCGTGTTATTAACCGTAACAACCGTCTGAAACGCCTGCTAGATCTGGGTGCTCCAGATATTATCGTACAAAATGAAAAACGGATGCTGCAGGAAGCTGTTGACGCCCTGATCGATAATGGTCGTCGTGGCCGCCCTGTTACAGGTCCGGGTAACCGACCTTTGAAATCCCTCAGCCACATGCTGAAAGGTAAACAAGGACGTTTCCGTCAAAACTTGCTTGGAAAACGTGTTGACTACTCCGGTCGTTCCGTTATCGTTGTAGGTCCGTACTTGAAAATGTACCAATGCGGTTTACCGAAAGAAATGGCATTGGAACTGTTCAAGCCTTTTGTCATGAAAGAACTTGTGAACAAAGGCCTTGCACACAACATTAAGAGCGCGAAACGTAAAGTAGAGCGCGTGAGCGCAGAAGTATGGGATGTGCTCGAAGAAGTAATCAAGGAGCACCCGGTTCTTCTGAACCGTGCCCCTACGCTGCATAGACTCGGTATTCAGGCGTTTGAACCGATTTTGGTTGAAGGTCGCGCAATCCGTTTGCATCCGCTCGTATGTACGGCATACAATGCCGACTTTGACGGTGACCAAATGGCGGTTCACGTTCCGTTGTCTGCAGAAGCCCAAGCAGAAGCTCGTTTGCTCATGCTGGCCTCTGGTAACATTTTGAATCCGAAAGACGGCAAGCCAGTTGTTACTCCTTCCCAGGATATGGTCCTTGGTTCTTTCTATCTGACTATGGATAACAAAGAAGAAGAAGGCAGCAACATGATCCTTCGCAACATGAACGAGGCTATATCGGCTTACCAGCGCGGTACAGCGGGTCTTCATGCTCGTGTAGCTATTCCGGTTAAAGCTTTGAATAAAACGAGCTTTACGGAAAAACAACAGGATGCAATGCTGATCACCACGGTTGGTAAAATTATCTTCAATGAAATTTTCCCGGCCAGCTTCCCGTACATCAATGATGCTACCCGTGCAAACCTGCTTTATGGTACTGCTGAGGAGTTCTTTGTTTACGAGAAGGGTGTAAACCTTACAGAAGCGATTCAAAATGCTCCGCAAGCTGGCGGGGTAGGTAAGGATTATCTTGGTAACATTATTGCCCGTTGCTTTGAAACTTACCATACAACAGAAACAGCTGTGATTTTGGATAAAATCAAGCAGCTTGGCTTTACGTATTCTACTCGTGCAGGTGTAACTGTTGCTGTATCGGACGTTATCGTGCCAGTGGAAAAACAAGAAATTCTTAAAGGTTCTGAGGATAAAGCGCAAGTCGTAACGAATCAATACCGTCGTGGTCTGATTACGAACGAGGAACGCTATGACCGGATTATTGATATTTGGTCCAAAGCGAAAGATGATATTACCGAAGTGTTGATGAAGTCCATGGATCGCTATAACTCCATCATGATGATGGTTGACTCCAAAGCACGGGGTAACAAATCACAGATTACCCAGCTCGGTGGTATGCGTGGTCTGATGGCGAATCCATCCGGTCGTATTATCGAGCTTCCAATTAAATCGAACTTCCGTGAAGGTCTGACAGTACTCGAGTACTTCATCTCCACTCACGGAGCGCGTAAAGGTTTGGCGGATACAGCACTTCGTACGGCTGACTCCGGTTACCTGACTCGTCGTCTTGTCGATGTGGCGCAGGATGTTATCGTGCGTGAAGAAGACTGTGGTACGGACAAAGGCTTTACAGTAAGCCGTATTCAGGACGGTAAAGAAGTTATTGAGGACCTGTATGACCGTCTGGAAGGTCGCTATTGCTTTGAAACAGTACGTCATCCGGAGACTGGTGAGATTTTGGCTAGCCGTAACGAATTGATCGATTCTGACAAAGCTGAAGCAATTGTTAAAGCAGGTGTACAAAAGGTTCAAATTCGTTCTGTACTGAGCTGCCGTGCTAAACATGGCGTCTGCAAGAAATGCTACGGTCGCAATCTGGCTACTGGTAAACACGTTGAGATTGGTGAAGCAGTTGGTATTATCGCGGCACAATCCATCGGTGAACCAGGAACCCAGCTTACAATGCGTACATTCCATACAGGCGGTGTAGCGGGCGACGACATTACACAAGGTTTGCCGCGTATTCAGGAGCTTTTCGAAGCACGTAATCCTAAAGGTCAGGCAACCATCAGTGAAATTGACGGTACAGTTAAAGAAGTTCGTGAAGGTAAAGATCGCCGTGAGATTGACATTCAGGGTGAAGCTGAAACGAAAACTTATTCGGTTACGTATGGTTCTCGTCTGCGCGTAAGCGAAGGCATGACTGTTGAAGCCGGGGATGAACTGACAGACGGTTCAATCGACCCTAAAGAAATGCTGCGCATTAAAGGTATTCGCGGGGTACAGAACTATATCCTTCAGGAAGTTCAACGCGTATATCGTAATCAGGGTGTAGAAATCAATGATAAGCACGTGGAAGTTATGATTCGTCAAATGCTGCGTAAAATCCGTATCCTTGATGCGGGGAATACAACGCTGCTTCCAGGCTCCTTTGTTGATGTGCACGAGTATGAAAATGCGAACAAGACAGCGATTCTCAGCGGCCAAGAGCCAGCGGTAGCCAAACCGGTTCTGCTTGGTATCACCAAGGCATCTCTGGAAACTGACTCCTTCTTGTCAGCAGCTTCCTTCCAAGAGACCACACGCGTGCTGACCGATGCAGCTATAAAAGGCAAAGTCGATCAGTTGCTTGGTCTGAAAGAGAACGTTATTATTGGTAAGTTGATCCCTGCAGGTACAGGGATGAACCGTTACCGCAGTGTGAAATTTGCCCAACCAGAAGGGGAGCAATCCTCGTCCGAAGAACTCGAACCGATTTCGGCCGAGTAATATAACGTTAACAAATGGCATGAGGGGCCCGGAACATCGTTCTCTGATGGAGCTTTTAGAAGATTATGCTCTATCAGACGGTGTTCCGGCGCTTTTTTCTTGAAATGAAATGTATTGCTTTGTTAAGTAAACTATAGTCGATAATTTTCTTGACATTGTTTATAGTCAATGCTAATATAGCAAAGGTGCGTGAGCAGCCTATATGCTATTGTGTCTTTTCGGAGGAATGAGATATGTCTAAAGAACAGGGACTGCAAGATGCTCATGTCAAAATCGGTACCAAACAAACCATACGCATGGTCGAATTGGGCTTCGCCTCTGAAGTATATGTGGCGGAAGACGCAGATCCACGTCTCACTTCCAACATCATTGCTTTGTGCAACAAGCAAGGAGTCAAAGTGACTCTTGTAGATACAATGAAAAATCTCGGAGCTGCATGTGGGATTGAAGTGGGAGCTGCTATGGCTGCTATCGTAAAACAATAGGGTAAGGAACGTTTTTGTCTAAGAGAATGATTTCTTGGCGGCAAAGACTTTTCATTTGTTCTTTTATGAACCGCCTGGGTCTGTGGGCTTAGAAATGGTTTGTGAAGCAACAGGAAAAATTGAGGAAGGGGGTGGCAACCACAATGCCAACTATTAACCAACTGGTTCGTAAAGGACGTCAAGCCAAAATCGAGAAATCGAAATCACCGGCTTTGCAAAAAGGATTTAATGCCTTGAAACGTGAAGCTACCGACATCAGTGCCCCGCAAAAACGCGGAGTATGCACTCGTGTAGGTACTATGACTCCAAAAAAACCAAACTCCGCACTTCGTAAATATGCTCGTGTTCGTTTGACGAACCGTGTAGAGGTGACTGCTTACATTCCGGGTATCGGACACAACCTGCAAGAACACAGCGTAGTGCTGATTCGCGGGGGTCGTGTAAAAGACCTTCCGGGTGTACGTTACCATATCGTTCGCGGTGCTTTGGATACTGCAGGCGTAAACAACCGCATGCAAGCTCGTTCCAAATACGGCGCAAAACGCCCTAAAGCTAAAAAATCCTAATGAATTTGAACCGAATAAATTGGTTTAACATGTAAGAAAGGGGGATATCCATGCCACGCAAAGGTCCAGTTACCAAAAGAGACGTGTTGCCAGATCCGGTATATAACAGCAAGTTGGTTACCCGCCTGATCAACCGCATCATGCTCGACGGAAAACGAGGCGTTGCTCAAAGCATTCTGTACAATGCGTTCAAGCTTATCCAAGAACGTACGGGGAATGACCCGATGGAAGTTTTTGAAGCAGCTATCAAGAATATCATGCCAGTCCTGGAAGTTAAAGCACGCCGTGTCGGCGGTGCCAACTACCAAGTACCAATCGAGGTAAAACCAGAAAGACGTACTTCCCTGGGTTTACGTTGGCTCGTAAACTACTCCCGCAACCGCGGCGAGAAAACTATGGAAGAGCGTTTGGCAGCTGAGATTATCGACGCTTCCAACAACACAGGCGCTTCCGTGAAGAAACGCGAAGATACGCACAAAATGGCTGAAGCGAACAAAGCGTTTGCTCACTATCGTTGGTAGGATTCAGCTCAAAAAAATAACTTCAATTTTGAAGGGAGACCCATTTCATGGCAAGAGAGTTCTCCTTGACGAATACACGTAATATCGGGATCATGGCTCATATTGACGCGGGTAAAACCACAACAACAGAGCGGATCTTGTTCTACACAGGACGTACGCACAAAATCGGTGAAGTTCACGAAGGCGCTGCGACAATGGACTGGATGGAACAAGAACAAGAGCGCGGAATCACGATTACTTCCGCTGCGACGACCGCTGCCTGGAAAGGTCACCGCGTCAATATCATCGACACCCCGGGGCACGTTGACTTCACTGTTGAAGTTGAACGTTCCCTTCGTGTATTGGACGGAGCAGTTGGTGTTTTCAGTGCGAAAGAAGGCGTTGAGCCTCAGTCCGAAACCGTATGGAGACAGGCTGATCGCTACGGCGTTCCACGGATCGCATATGTAAACAAAATGGATATCATTGGTGCTGACTTCCTGAATGTTGTCTCCGATATGCGTGATCGCCTTCAAGCGAACGCAGTTGCGATTCAATTGCCAATCGGCGCAGAAAATGATTTTACTGGTATCATCGATATCGTTGAACAAAAAGCTCATATGTACAAAGATGATCTTGGTCAAGATATCGAAGAAACTGAAATTCCTGCGGAATTCAAAGATAAAGTTGAAGAACTCCGTAATGAATTGATCGAGAAGGTTGCTGAACTGGACGAAGACTTGACAATGAAGTACCTGGAAGGCGAAGAAATTTCGGTTGCCGAAATTAAAGCCGCTCTCCGTAAAGGTGTTGTAGAAGTTAAAATCTTCCCAGTTATCTGTGGATCTTCTTACCGTAACAAAGGTGTTCAGCTGATGCTGGATGCTGTTCTCGATTACTTGCCGGCTCCTACTGACGTGCCAAGTATTCAAGGACATTTGGAAGATGGTACGGAAGTTGAACGTCACTCTTCCGATGAAGAGCCATTCTCCGCATTGGCCTTCAAAATCATGACGGATCCTTACGTTGGTAAGCTGACATTCTTCCGCGTATACTCCGGTGTTCTTCAATCCGGTTCATACGTATTGAATGCAACAAAAGGCAAGCGCGAACGTATCGGACGTATTCTTCAAATGCATGCGAACAGCCGTCAAGAAATCACTGTAGTTTACTCCGGTGATATTGCGGCAGCCGTAGGTTTGAAAGATACAGGTACAGGTGATACACTGTGTGATGAGAAGAGTCCAGTTATTCTCGAGTCCATGAATTTCCCTGATCCGGTTATCGAAATCGCGGTTGAGCCTAAAACCAAAGCTGACCAAGATAAAATGTCTGTTGCCCTCGGTAAATTGACCGAAGAAGATCCAACTCTTCGCGCTCATACTAACGAAGAAACAGGCCAAACGATCTTGGCTGGTATGGGTGAGCTTCACCTTGATATCATCATCGACCGTATGCGTCGTGAGTTTAAGGTGGAAACCAATGTGGGTAAACCACAGGTTGCTTACCGTGAGACGTTCCGTGCTCCAGCACGTGTCGAAGGTAAATTCGTTCGTCAATCCGGTGGTCGTGGTCAATATGGTCACGTATGGGTTGAGTTCGAACCACTTGAGCCAGGTACTGGTAGCCAATTCGAAAGTAAGGTAGTCGGTGGCTCTGTTCCTAGAGAGTACATTGCACCTGCTCTTGCCGGTATTGAGGAACAAATGAAAAACGGCGTTATTGCAGGCTTCCCGCTTGTTGACGTTAAAGCTACAATCGTGGACGGATCATACCATGATGTCGATTCCAACGAGATGGCGTTTAAAATTGCCGGATCAATGGCGCTGAAAGCAGCGAAAGACAAATGTAAACCAGTATTGCTTGAGCCGATTATGAAAGTTGAAGTAACGGTTCCTGAGGAATACATGGGTGACGTAATGGGTATGTTGAACTCCCGTCGCGGACGGATTGAAGGTATGGACTCCCGCAGTGGAGCTCAGATCATTCGTGCGAAGGTGCCTTTGTCCGAGATGTTTGGATACTCGACAACACTTCGTTCCGGTACGCAAGGACGCGGTGTGTTCTCCATGGAGCTTTCTCATTATGAAGAAGTTCCGAAGAGCATTGCTGAAGAGATCGTTGCCAAAACTAAAGGCGGCGAGTAATACAATGTATCAGCTGATCGGTATACCCAAGGTTCGCCCATGAGGAATCCGACAGCCTAAAAATAAAACAAGTTATTGAGGAGGAATTGTTCAAATGGCAAAGGCTAAGTTTGAACGTAACAAACCGCACGTTAACATCGGTACTATTGGTCACGTCGATCATGGTAAAACTACTTTGACTGCTGCAATCACAACTGTATTGTCCAAAACTTACGGTGGTGCTGCTGTAGCATTCGACCAAATCGATAAAGCTCCAGAAGAGCGCGAGCGCGGTATCACAATCTCCACAGCACACGTGGAATATGAAACACCGAACCGTCACTATGCACACGTTGACTGCCCAGGTCACGCCGACTATGTTAAAAACATGATCACTGGTGCTGCTCAAATGGACGGAGCAATCCTGGTTGTATCCGCAGCTGACGGCCCAATGCCACAAACTCGCGAACACATCCTGTTGTCCCGCCAAGTAGGCGTTCCTTACATCGTTGTATTCCTGAACAAATGCGACATGGTGGAAGACGAAGAGTTGCTGGAACTGGTTGAAATGGAAGTTCGCGACTTGCTGAGTGAGTATGACTTCCCAGGCGATGACACACCAATCACTCGTGGTTCCGCTCGTGAAGCACTGCAAAACCCAGAAGGTGACTGGGCTAAGAAAATCGTTGAAATGTTCGAAACAATCGACACTTACATCCCAACTCCAGAACGCGACACTGACAAGCCTTTCTTGATGCCTGTCGAGGACGTATTCTCCATCACAGGTCGTGGTACTGTTGCTACAGGCCGTGTAGAACGTGGTACAGTTAAAGTGGGCGACGAAATCGAAATCATCGGTATTCAAGAAGAGTCCCGTAAATCCGTAGTAACAGGCGTGGAAATGTTCCGCAAATTGCTTGACTCCGCTCAAGCTGGCGACAACATCGGCGCATTGCTTCGCGGTGTAGATCGTGCACAAATCGAACGTGGCCAAGTTTTGGCTAAGCCAGGTTCTGTTAACCCACATACAGAATTCTCTGCTCAAATCTACGTTTTGACTAAAGAAGAGGGTGGACGTCACAAACCTTTCTTCACTGGTTACCGTCCACAGTTCTACTTCCGTACAACTGACGTAACTGGTATTATCACTTTGCCAGAAGGTTCTGAAATGGTAATGCCTGGTGATAACATCACAGTTACTGTTCAACTGATCAACCCAATCGCTATCGAAGAAGGAACTAAGTTCTCTATTCGTGAAGGTGGACGTACAGTTGGCGCTGGTGCGGTAGCAACAATCTCTAAATAAGAAGGCTTTAGCCTTTAAATAAAGCAACATTGTACTGGAACGAGTAACATTGTATTGGAACGGAGCTAAAGAAGCCCCCGCCCTAGTGCGGGGGCTTTTCTCTTGAATAAATCGCGAGCTGCGAGTACAATTGTATCTTTTGAAAATAAGATGCATTGTTTTTTCGTTTTTGCTTGCAATAGGCAGAACTATTAGATATAATAACTAATGTTGTTTGTGACTGTGCGATGATGTGAGAGGTTACTGACACACCCGGCCCCTTTGCCATGGGAGGGATGTCGGAAAATTTTCACGGAGTATGTCCGATACCAAATTGGGCGATAGAAGGAGGGACTAAAATGGCAAAGCAAAAGATTCGTATTCGTTTGAAAGCTTACGACCACAGAATTCTTGATCAATCCGCTGAGAAAATTGTTGAAACAGCTAAACGTTCGGGCGCAGGTGTATCCGGACCAATTCCGCTACCAACTGAAAAACAAATCATTACTATTCTCCGTGCGGTACACAAGTACAAGGATTCCCGGGAGCAGTTCGAAATGCGCACACATAAGCGTCTGATCGACATTGTTAACCCGACTCCACAAACTGTGGATGCCTTGATGCGCTTGGACCTGCCGTCCGGTGTAGATATCGAAATTAAATTGTAATTTGTATTAGGAAAAGAAAAGAGGTGTCAACATGAAAGGTATCTTAGGAAAAAAACTCGGAATGACTCAAGTGTTCACCCCTGAAGGTAACGTACTTGCTGTTACGGTTATCGAAGCGGGCCCTTGTGTTGTTCTGCAAAAGAAAGATCTGGAAAACGATGGATACGAAGCTATTCAACTCGGTTTCTCTGATAAAAAAGAAAAAAGATCCAATAAACCTGAAGCAGGACATGCTAAAAAAGCAAATACTGCACCTAAGCGCTACGTTCGTGAACTTCGTGGCATCGACCTTGCTGCGTACGAGGTTGGCCAAGAACTGAAGGCTGATGTCTTCACAGAAGGCGAATTCGTTGACGTAACAGGTATTTCTAAAGGTAAAGGTTTTGCCGGCGTTATCAAACGTTGGGGACAAAGCCGCGGACCAATGGCACACGGCTCGCGTTACCACAGAGGTCCAGGTTCGATGGGCTCCATTCAAGCTAACCGCGTTCCTAAAGGTAAACACCTGCCAGGACACATGGGGCATGAAACGGTAACGATCCAACGCCTTGAAGTTGTTAAGATCGATACAGAACGTAATGTATTGCTCGTGAAAGGCTCTATTCCAGGCCCTAAAAACAGCTTCGTTAAAGTATTAGAAACGGTGAAAAAATAAACAACTGAAGAAAGGAGGAACACGAAATGCCAAAAGTAGCACTTTTTAATATTAGCGGCAGCCAAGTTGGCGAAATTGAATTGAACGATGCAGTATTCGGTATCGAACCGAATAAACACGTTCTTCATGACGCTGTTGTTATGCAATTGGCTTCCCTGCGTCAAGGTACTCACAAAGTAAAAGGACGTTCTGAAGTACGTGGTGGCGGACGTAAACCTTGGAAACAAAAAGGTACTGGCCGCGCTCGTCAAGGTTCGATCCGTGCACCGCAATGGGTTGGTGGCGGTACTGTATTTGGTCCGACTCCACGCAGCTATGCTTACAAATTGCCTAAAAAGGTTCGTCGCTTGGCGATCAAATCGGCTTTGTCTTCTAAAGTGATTGAGAATGAAATTATCGTATTGGACGCTCTTACACTGAACGGACCTAAAACGAAAGAATTCGCAGCCATTTTGAACAACCTTAAAGCTGACCGTAAAGCATTGATTGTAGCTCCTAGCTATGATGATAATGTGGCTCTGTCCGCTCGTAATATTCCTGGTGTGAAGTTTGTGGCCGCAGATGGCATTAATGTTCTTGACGTGCTTGGACACGACAAACTGATCATTACGAAGGAAGCAGTTCAGAAGGTAGAGGAGGTGCTCGCGTAATGAAGGATCCTCGTGATATTATCAAACGTCCGGTTATCACCGAACGTACGGCTGGTATGATGAATGACTTGAAATACGTTTTCGAGGTAGACATTCGTTCCAATAAAGTCGAAGTTAAAAAAGCAATCGAAGCGATCTTTAACGTGAAAGTAAGTAGCGTAAATACGCTTCGTGTTCCTGCAAAACCAAAACGCTACGGACGTCATTCCGGCTATACGAGCGAGTGGAAAAAAGCGTTCGTAACGCTGAGCAAAGACAGTAAGCCGCTTGAGTTTTTTGAGACGGTATAATTGAAACTGTAAAGTAAGGAGGGAAACTCAGTGCCAATTAAAAAGTATAAACCGACGTCCCCAGCCAGACGCGCTATGTCTGTATCTACTTTCGAGGAGATCACAACTAATCAGCCCGAGAAATCGTTGCTGGCGCCTCTGAGTAAGCAAGCTGGACGTAATAACCAAGGTAAAATTACGGTTCGTCATCATGGCGGCGGACACAAACGTAAATACCGTATTATTGACTTCAAACGTAACAAAGATGGAATACCGGGCCGCGTTGCTACGATCGAATATGATCCAAACCGTACGTCTAACATCGCACTTATCCACTATGTGGATGGTGAAAAACGTTATATCATCGCTCCTAAAGGCTTGAAAGTAGGGGACGAAGTGGTTTCCGGCGTAGGTGCCGATATTAAAATCGGTAACTCTTTGCCTTTGGAGAACATTCCAGTGGGTACGGTTATCCACAACATCGAATTGAAACCGGGCAAAGGTGGTCAACTCGTTCGCGCTGCCGGTACGGAAGCCCAGCTTCTTGGTAAAGAAGAGAAGTATGTAACAATTCGTTTGACTTCTGGTGAAGTTCGTCGCGTTCTGAAAGTTTGCCGCGCTACAATCGGTTCTGTTGGTAACGAAGACCATGAATTGGTGAAGATCGGTAAAGCCGGACGTAGCCGTTGGTTGGGACAACGTCCTGAAGTTCGTGGTGTTGTTATGAACCCTAACGATCACCCACACGGTGGTGGTGAAGGTCGTGCTCCAATTGGACGTAAATCTCCAATGTCTCCATGGGGTAAACCAACTCTTGGTTACAAAACACGTAAAAAAGGCAAAGCATCTGATAAATACATCGTTCGTCGTCGTACTAAGTAATAAGACGTGCGCTTAAGTCGCACGTTAACATATTAAGGAACGACAACGTTTTAACGAAGGGAGGATTCATACATGGGTCGCAGTCTCAAAAAAGGACCATTCATTGATGGTTACTTGCTGAAAAAAGTAGAGGTTTTGAACGAATCGGACAAAAAAGTTGTGATCAAAACTTGGTCCCGTCGCTCTACGATTTTCCCACAATTTATCGGACACACGTTTGGTGTATACGATGGTCGTAAACACGTGCCAGTATACGTAACGGAAGATATGGTCGGACACAAGTTGGGCGAATTCGCTCCAACACGTACCTATAAAGGCCATACGGATGACGATAAGAAAACAAGAAGATAATCAACACAGCGTAGTGTTTGAGAGGAGGTAAACTCAATGGAAGCAAAAGCACATGCTAAATCCGTACGGATTTCCGCTCGTAAAGTTAAACTCGTTATCGATTTGATCCGCGGCAAGCAGGTTGGTGAGGCGATCGCAATTCTTCGCCATACTCCGAAATCCGCTTCTCCAGTCGTTGAGAAGCTGTTGAACTCTGCTATTGCAAATGCAGACCACAACTACTCTTTGGACGTGAACAAATTGGTTGTATCGCAAGTTTTTGTGAACCAAGGTCCTACAATGAAACGGTTCCGCCCGCGTGCAATGGGACGTGCAAGCCGCATCAATAAACGCACCAGTCATATTACTCTGGTGGTATCTGAAAAATAAGGAGGGAAAACGTGTGGGCCAAAAGGTAAATCCCGTCGGACTCCGAATCGGTATTATCCGTGATTGGGAATCCAAATGGTATGCAGGCAAAGATTTCGGTGATCTTTTGCTGGAAGACGTTAGAATTCGTGAACATCTGAAAAAAAGATTGAAAGATTCCGCTGTATCCCGTGTTGAAATCGAGAGAGCAGCTAACCGTGTCAACGTAACGATTCACACTGCGAAACCTGGTATGGTTATCGGTAAGGGTGGTTCCGAAGTTGAAAACTTGCGTAATGAAATCACTAAAATCGCAGGCGGTAAAAAGGTACACATCAATATTTCTGAAATTAAAAATCCTGAGCTGGATGCAATCTTGGTTGCTGAGAGCATTGCACAACAATTGGAACGTCGCGTTTCTTTCCGTCGTGCTTTGAAACAAGCGATTCAAAGAACTATGCGTTCTGGAGCAAAAGGAATTAAAACTCAAGTAGGCGGACGTCTTGGCGGTGCCGAAATCGCTCGTTCCGAAGGGTACAGCGAAGGAACAGTTCCACTGCATACGCTTCGTGCCGACATTGACTACGGTACAGCGGAAGCTCATACAACTTACGGCCGTATTGGCGTAAAGGTATGGATCTATCGTGGAGAGGTTCTTCCTCCAGCTAAGAAACAAGCTCCTCAGGAAGGAGGCAACTAATCATGTTGGTACCAAAACGCGTAAAACATCGTAAGCAACAACGTGGTCATATGAAGGGTCGTGCAAAAGGCGGTACTACACTGAACTTTGGTGAGTATGGTTTGCAAGCTACTGAACCTGCATGGATTACTAACCGTCAAATCGAAGCTGCTCGTATTGCGATGACTCGTTACATCAAACGTGGTGGTAAGGTTTGGATTAAAATTTTCCCTGACAAACCAATTACTCAGAAGCCTCTTGAGGTTCGTATGGGTAGTGGTAAAGGTAACGTAGAAAAATGGGTTGCAGTAGTGAAGCCAGGTAAGATCATGTTCGAACTTGCTGGTGTTCCGGAAGATATTGCTCGTGAAGCAATGCGTCTTGCCGCTCACAAACTGCCAATCAAAACTAAGTTTGTGAAACGTGAAGAATTGGGTGGTGAAGCAAATGAAGGCTAGTGAATTTCGCAACCTAACCACTGCTGAAATTGAACAAAAGATCTCTGGGTTCAAAGAAGAACTCTTTAACCTTCGTTTTCAACTCGCTACCGGTCAGCTTGATAACCCGACTCGGATCGGCGATGTACGTAAGGAAATTGCTCGTGCTAAAACTGTGATCCGTGAAAGAGAACTTGGGATTAGTTAAGATATTAGACCGGGTGGAGATTCCGCCTGTAATTAGGAAGGAGGCCAACAATGAGCGAACGTAATGCCCGTAAAGTGTTAGTCGGTAAAGTAGTCAGCGATAAAATGGACAAAACGATTGTGATTGCTGTAGAAACTTACAAAAAACATGATCTCTACCATAAACGCATTAAAGTAACAAAGAAATTCAAAGCTCATGACGAAAACAACACCGCACAAATCGGTGATACTGTTAAAATCATGGAAACTCGCCCTTTGTCCAAAGACAAAAACTGGAGACTGGTCGAAATCGTTGAAAAAGCTGTTATAATCTAATGTAGTGTAGTTTTTCCGAAAGGAGGATATATAAATGATTCAACCATTTACACGTTTGACTGTAGCTGACAATTCCGGCGCGAAGGAACTGATGTGTATCCGTGTGCTCGGTGGTACGGGACGTCGTACAGCTCAAATTGGTGACCTGATCGTTTGTTCCGTAAAACAAGCAACACCAGGCGGCGTTGTCAAAAAGGGTGATGTAGTAAGAGCGGTTGTCGTTCGTACTAAACGTTCTATCCGCCGTAAAGACGGTTCCTACATCGGATTTGACGAGAACGCAGCAGTGGTCGTTAAAGAAGACAAGAGCCCACGTGGTACTCGTATTTTCGGACCAGTTGCTCGCGAACTTCGTGACAAGGATTTCATGAAAATCGTTTCCTTGGCTCCGGAAGTGATCTAAATTCACCTTAAATTGTGCCCGTAGGAGGTGTACGAAATGCCAAAAGTGAAAAAAGTTCTGGAATCCCATAACAACAAGCTGCACGTCAAAAAAGACGATACTGTTCTGGTGATTACAGGTAAAGATAAAGGTAAAAAGGGTCGCGTTATCGCTGCTTACCCTCGTCAAAACCGTGTGCTTGTGGAAGGTGTTAACATGATTAAAAAACACCAAAAGCCTAATCAGCTGAATCCACAAGGCGGCATCATCGAGAAAGAAGCTCCGATTCACGTTTCCAACGTTATGCACATTGATCCGAAGAGCGGAAAAGTAACTCGTGTTGGTTACAAAGTATTGGACAACGGAAAAAAAGTGCGCATTGCAAAACGTTCTGGCGAAGTGATCGACTAATTATTTTTTAATGAAAGGAGGTCTATGATTCATGGCAACAACAAGAATGAAAGAGCGTTTCTTGAAAGAAATCACTCCTGCCTTGATGCAGAAGTTCAGTTATACATCAGTAATGCAAGTGCCTAAAATCGAGAAGGTTGTAATCAACATGGGTGTTGGCGACGCAGTCCAAAACTCCAAAGTGCTTGATTCGGCTGTGAACGACATGCAGTTGATCGCTGGTCAAAAACCAGTAATCACTCGCGCAAAAAAATCTATTGCAGGTTTTAAATTGCGCGAAAACATGCCGATCGGTGTAAAGGTAACACTTCGTGGTGAGCGTATGTATTACTTCTTGGACAAATTGTTCAACATCACGCTTCCTCGCGTACGTGACTTCCATGGTGTTTCAACAAAAGCTTTCGACGGACGTGGTAACTACACGCTTGGTCTGAAAGAACAATTGATCTTCCCGGAAATCGAGTACGATCAAGTTGATAAAGTTCGTGGTATGGACATCGTTATCGTAACGACTGCCAAAACTGACGAAGAGTCCCGTGAGCTTCTGACTCAGCTGGGCATGCCTTTCGCAAAGTAATGTTGGCATATCGTTTCGGGCGTCTGATATAAAAGACACCCTGTTCTCCGAAACTATTTAGGAGGTGTCAGGCTAAGTGGCAAAAACTTCAATGAAAGTCAAACAACAACGCACACCAAAGTTTAAAGTTCGTGCTTATACTCGTTGCGAGCGTTGTGGTCGTCCACATTCGGTGCTGCAAAAGTTTAAGATCTGCAGAATTTGCTTCCGTGAATTAGCTTATAAAGGCCAGATTCCTGGCGTGAAAAAAGCAAGCTGGTAAAAAGTCCTGTTTGGGAAGGAGGTTTATACACAATGACTATGTCTGATCCAATTGCAGATATGCTTACTCGTATTCGTAACGCGAACACAGTTCGTCACGAAACAGTAGAAATGCCTGCATCTACAATGAAAAAACAAATCGCCGACATCCTGAAACGTGAAGGATTCATTCGTGATGCGGAATTTGTTGAAGATAGCAAACAAGGGATCATCCGTGTTTTCTTGAAATACGGTGCAAACAATGAACGTGTTATTACAGGTTTGAAAAGAATCAGTAAACCAGGTCTTCGCGTTTACACGAAGAGCAATGAGATTCCACGTGTTCTGGGTGGACTCGGGATCGCGATCATTTCGACATCCAAAGGTATCATGACCGACAAAGAAGCGCGTCAGTCTAAAGCCGGCGGAGAAGTGGTTTGCTACGTTTGGTAAGATAACGTTTAAAAGATAGGAGGTGCAACAGATATGTCCCGTATTGGTCGTAAGCCAATCACAGTACCAAGTGGTGTTGACGTAACTTTGAACAACACAGCGATCACAGTTAAAGGTCCTAAAGGAACATTGACTCGTGAGCTTCATAAAGACATGTCCGTTACTGTGGAAAACAATGAAATCAACGTAATTCGTCCTTCGGACAACAAACTTCACCGCTCTTTGCATGGAACAACCCGCAGCGTTGTCAACAACATGGTAAGTGGTGTAACTGAAGGATTTTCAAAATCTCTGGAGCTGGTTGGGGTCGGATATCGTGCAAGCAAATCCGGAGATAAGATCGTTCTGAACGTTGGATACTCTCACCCGGTTGAAATCACACCGGAAGCGGGCATCGAATTCGAAGTTCCTTCGAACACTAAAATCATCGTTCGCGGAATTGATAAAGAGCGCGTAGGTGCCTATGCTGCTAAAATTCGTTCCGTTCGTGAACCTGAGCCGTACAAAGGTAAAGGGATTAAATACGAAGGCGAGCGCATCATTCGTAAAGAAGGTAAAGCCGGTAAGAAGAAATAAGTTTCTTACCGACTTTGTGCGGTCTTTCTACCGGAAAGACTTCGTACTTCTTTTTTACCCAGTGCGTCTTAGTATAAAGCTTTAAAAGGCAAACTGAAGGGAGTGAAAACTTAAGATGATTACAAAACAAGATAAAAATAAAGCGCGTGTCAGAAGACATCTACGTGTACGTAAGAAAATCGAAGGCACGGCTGTTCGTCCTCGTCTGAACGTGTTCCGTTCTGCCAAACATATCTACGCACAATTGATTGATGATGTAGCTGGTGTAACATTGGTATCTGCATCCACTATGGATAAAGAACTGAGCAGTGAAATCAAAAACGGTGGCAGCGTAGAAGCAGCTCGTAAGGTTGGCGAACTCGTTGCTAAACGTGCAAAAGAAAAAGGTCATGCTAACATTGTATTTGACCGTGGTGGATACTTGTATCATGGACGGATTCAGGCTTTGGCTGATGCAGCTCGCGAAGCAGGCCTTGAATTCTAAGACATTTCTCAAAAGGAGGTTAACGACTTGCGTGTAGATCCGAACACTTTGGAACTGACTGAAAGAGTAGTAAATATTAATCGCGTAGCTAAAGTTGTCAAAGGCGGACGCCGTTTCAGCTTTAGTGCTCTGGTAGTAGTAGGCGACGGTAACGGCTGGGTAGGCGCTGGAATCGGTAAAGCTGGCGAAGTACCTGATGCGATTCGCAAAGGTATTGAAGATGCTAAGAAAAACCTGGTTCACGTTCCACTCGTAGGAACAACTATTCCTCACCTTGTTACAGGTAAGTTCGGTGCTGGCCGGGTTCTGTTGAAACCGGCATCGGAAGGTACTGGAGTTATCGCTGGCGGTCCGGTTCGTGCTGTACTGGAACTTGCTGGTGTAGGTGATATCTTGACAAAATCTCTGGGTTCTTCGAATTCCATGAACATGGTCAATGCGACATTGGAAGGTTTGTCCCGCTTGAAACGCGCTGAAGAAGTTGCAAAATTGCGCGGCAAATCCATCGAAGAGCTGCTGGGCTAAGGAGGGAATGTCATGGCGAAATTAGAAATTACCCTCGTTCGTTCGTTGATCGGTCGTCCTGGTACTCAAAGAACGACTGTTAAAACGCTCGGCTTGCGTAAAATCAACCATAAAGTAATTCAACCCGACAATCCAGCGATTCGCGGGATGATTAATCAAGTTAGCCATTTGGTTTCTGTTAAAGAAATCGAGGCTTAAGAAATAAAGCATTTTAACAATAATCAAGGAGGTGCAACGAACGATGAAGTTACATGAGCTTTCCCCAGCTCCAGGCTCCCGCAAAGAACGTAAACGTTTGGGTCGTGGTCCTAGTAGCGGTACGGGTAAAACTTCTGGTCGTGGTCATAAGGGTCAAAACGCTCGTTCCGGCGGTGGTGTACGTCCGGGCTTCGAGGGTGGTCAAAACCCACTGTATCGTCGCTTGCCTAAACGCGGTTTCGTAAATCCTACTCGTAAAGAGTATGCGGTTTTGAATATCGAAGATTTGAACAGTTTTGCAGCAGGTACAGAAGTAAGCCCTGAGTTTTTGCTGAACAATGGCATTGTGAAAAACGCGAAATCCGGAATTAAAATTCTGGGTAACGGTGAAATCACTGTGAAATTGACAGTTAAAGCGAACAAGTTCTCTCAATCTGCGGTAGAGAAAATTGAAGCTGCCGGCGGTAAAACCGAGGTGATCTAATGTTCAAGACCCTGAAAAATATATGGCGGGTTGAGGATCTTAGAACCCGAATCCTGTTTACCCTGTTTATACTGTTTGTATATCGTATTGGCTCCTTCGTGCCGGTTCCCGGCGTGAACAAGCAAGTCTTTACTTCTCAGGATCAGGCAGGAAGCGAGTTGTTTGGACTCCTTAACACCTTCTCAGGGGGCGCTTTGTATCAGTTCTCGATCTTTGCCCTCGGGATTATGCCATATATTACAGCGTCTATCATTGTACAGTTGCTGTCAATGGACGTGATTCCGAAACTTGCGGAATGGGCTAAACAAGGAGAGCATGGTAAAAAGAAGTTGGCTCAACTTACACGGTATGGTACGGTAATACTGGGCCTGATTCAAGCATTCGGGACGTCGATTGGCTTTAACCGACTGTACGGTGCAGCGATGATTCCAGGAGCGACTTTTGCGGATTATCTGGTAATTGCTATTGTGCTTACAGCAGGAACTACGTTCCTTATGTGGCTAGGTGAGCAAATTACCGAAAAGGGAATCGGCAACGGTATCTCTATTGTTATCTTTGCAGGGATCGCGGCAGGTATTCCAAGACATATTCGGACGGTTGTGGAATCCCAGTTTATTCAGGCAGATCAACTGTTTATGAATATTCTGAAGGCAATTATTATTGCCTTGGTGATTATTCTGATTATTGTGGGTGTTATCTACATCCAGCAAGGTATTCGGAAGATCCCGGTACAATACGCCAAACGTGTAGTTGGCAACAAAATGTACGGTGGCCAGAATACGCATATTCCGATGAAAATAAATGCGGCAGGCGTTATTCCGGTAATCTTTGCGGTATCTTTGCTGCAATTCCCGACAATTATTGCGAGTTTTTGGGCAGATCAAGCTTGGGCGAAGTGGATTACCACTTACTTGTATTATGACAAGCCGCTGGGTATGGTCTTGTATGTCGTAATGATTATCGGTTTCACATTCTTCTATACCTTTGTACAGATGAATCCGCAGCAAATGGCCGACAACATGAAGAAAAACGGCGGTTATATTCCTGGAATTCGTCCGGGTAAAGCCACGGAGAAATACCTGACACGAGTAATGTCACGTTTGACGATGACAGGGGCTTTGTTCCTTGCAGTCATATCCGTATTGCCGGTATTCTTCGGTTCGCTTTCAGGCTTGCCTCGTTCCGTGCAAATTGGCGGTACTTCATTGCTCATCATTATCGGTGTAGCATTGGATACGATGAAGCAAATTGAAAGCCAACTGATCAAACGCCATTACAAAGGCTTCATCAACAAATAGGCAATGGGTTCCGGCTTAGGATGTTCGCATGCTTACCGGCACCTTTTGTGCTGTTTCTTGTGTAGGGGTCGTCTTGAGGAGTGACAGATTGTGAATATTTTAATCATGGGCCCTCCGGGGGCTGGTAAAGGTACACAAGCAGATGTCATTGTGAAGGAATTCGGCATTCCTCATATCTCGACAGGTGACGCGTTTCGCCTGGCGATGAAACAGGGAACACCTATTGGCATTAAAGCCAAAGAATATATCGACAAGGGTGAACTTGTTCCAGATGACGTAACGATTGGTATCGTTGAAGAACGGCTACAACAGCCGGACTGTAAGAAAGGTTTCTTGCTGGACGGTTTTCCTAGAACTTTAGCTCAGGCTGAAGCCTTGGATCAAATTTTGGGTCGTTTAAATACGAAACTTGATGACGTCATCAACCTGAAAGTGGATCGTGACAAATTGTTGGTACGAATCACAGGACGGCGGGTTTGCAAAACCTGTGGATCTAGCTATCATGTTGTCTTTAATCCTCCTAAGGTTGAAGGCATCTGTGATAAAGACGGCGGGGAGCTCTACCAGCGCCCTGACGACAACGAAGATAGCGTAAGAACACGGCTTGACGAATATAGTAATAAAACAGCACCACTCCTCACGTTTTATGAGAACCAGAATCTTCTGCGTCATATTGACGGAGAACAGGATATTGATGTGGTTTCCCAAAATATCGTGTCCTTGTTGCGGGGTTAGCTGTAATGATCATTTGCAAGTCGGGGACGGAATTAAGCTTTATGAGGAAAGCTGAGAGAGTGGATTCGGGAACGGATCATTTCTTGGTGGAACACATCGAGCCCGGTATTACGACCGGTGAACTTGATCATTTAGCTGATCGGTATATTCGCAGTCAAGGAGCTGTGCCGTCTTTTAAGGGTTATAACGGTTTTCCTGCCAGCATTTGCGCTTCAGTCAACGAACAACTGGTGGACGGATTTCCCGGCAAACGCAAGTTAAACAAAGGCGATATCATCGCAAAGACTCGCCAGTTTACAATGTCGCATGCCATTCGGCAATATACTGAGAATCCAAACCGTGGTATTCCCGAGCAGGGGCCGAGGCTGAAAACCGGCATGGTGCTGGCTATTGAACTCATGGTTCATATAGGTTCTCGCCATGTGGGGGCGCTGGAAGACAACTGGACGGTCGTAACGGTGAACGTGGCCTCTCGTGCTCGTAACGAGCAAGCGGTGGCGGTCACAACGGACGGCATGGACATTTTCACGAAACTGAGTGCGTAGGTGATTTGAATGATTCAGCAAGGAAACCTGCAAATCGGTCAGCTGGTGAAGATTCTGAAAGGCAGAGATGTCGGACAGATTGCGGTTGTCGTTTCTATAGCGGACAGCAGGTTTGTATATATTGCGGATGGGGACAAACGAAAGTTTGATCAGGCGAAGAAGAAAAACGTTCTTCATCTGATGCCTCAACCCAAGATCAGTAGCGAGGTTGTAAACAGTTTAAACGAAAGCGGTCGGGTGACAAACGGAAAGCTGCGTCATGCAGTGAAAACTTTCCTGGAGTCGTCCGAATACCAAGCTGAAGAGAAAGGAGACTGACTTTGGCCAAAGAAGATGTCATTGAGGTTGAAGGTACGGTAATCGAGCCACTGCCGAACGCTACGTTCAAGGTAGAGCTGGAGAACGGTCATCAAATTCTTGCTCATGTTTCCGGAAAGCTGCGGATGCACTTTATCCGTATTTTGACAGGCGACAAGGTGGTTGTACAGTTATCGCCTTACGATTTAACTAAAGGCCGTATTACGTACCGCAAGTAATTCATGCAGGTTTAATTAAACGTACGTCATTTAAAAAAACTTGTTTTGCTCGGCAAAACGATGTGAATGTTCACGAAGCGAGTTTTACCAGGGTAAAGCTTGGAGGAGGTAATCAACATGAAGGTAAGACCTTCTGTAAAACCTATTTGCGAGAAATGCAAAGTCATTCGCCGCAAAGGGAATGTAATGGTTATTTGCGAAAATCCGAAACACAAACAAAAACAAGGTTAATAGAAGGGGGTGTAGCGTAAAATGGCTCGTATAGCTGGTGTGGATTTACCACGTGACAAACGCGTTGAGATCGCCTTGACTTACATTTTCGGAATCGGTAAAACGACTTCTCAGAAAATTTTGAAGGAAACAGGCATCAGTGCAAACACGCGTGTTCGTGATTTGACTGAAGATGAAGTGAGCAAATTACGTGAAACGATCGACAAAGAAGTTAAAGTAGAAGGCGATCTGCGTCGTGAAATTTCCTTGAATATTAAACGTCTGACTGAGATTGGCTGCTACCGTGGTGTTCGTCACCGTCGTGGATTGCCTGTTCGCGGACAACGTACCAAAACTAATGCTCGTACCCGTAAAGGTCCTCGTCGGACTGTAGCGAACAAAAAGAAATAAGAAGGGAGGATAACATTCAATGGCTAAACCGAAAAAAGTTGTACGTACAAAACGCCGTGACCGTAAAAATATCGAGACTGGCGTGGCACACATCCGTTCCACGTTCAACAACACGATCGTTACGATCACAGATCCACACGGTAACGCAATCTCTTGGGCCAGCTCAGGCGGCATGGGATTCCGTGGTTCCCGTAAATCTACTCCATTCGCAGCCCAAATGGCCGCAGAAACTGCTGCTAAAGCTGCAATGGAACACGGCATGAAAACTGTCGAAGTCATGGTTAAAGGACCAGGCGCAGGACGCGAAGCAGCGATCCGCTCTTTGCAAGCAGCTGGACTGGAAGTTAACCTGATTAAAGACGTAACTCCGGTACCTCATAACGGATGCCGTCCTCCAAAACGTCGTCGCGTCTAATGAGATTTCTCCTCTGCGTGTAGTATAAATCCGGCACAATCTGCCAAGAATGGATGTTTAGGCATACTGCATGATAGACTATGGATAAGGTGAATGTTTCATATAGGAGCGACGTTTTGAAGGAGGGATATTGCAGTGATAGAAATCGAAAAGCCGAAAATTGAGACGGTAGACGTCAATGATGATGGCACCTATGGAAAATTCGTAGTAGAACCGCTGGAACGCGGGTACGGTACGACGCTGGGAAACTCGCTTCGCCGTATTCTGTTATCCTCGTTACCGGGGGCAGCAGTCACATCGGTTCAGATCGATGGAGTTTTGCACGAATTTGCAACGGTTCCCGGTGTGAAGGAAGACGTAACGGAGATCATACTGAACCTGAAAGCTTTATCGCTTAAAATCCACTCGGATGAAGAGAAGGTACTCGAAATCGATGCGGAAGGCGAAGGAGTTGTAACGGCAGGAGATATCCGTGCGGACAGTGATGTGGAAATTCTTAATCCGGATCTTCACATTGCTACGCTCGGACCGGGTTCGAGACTTCACATGCGTATTTTCGCCAATCGCGGTCGCGGTTACGTTAAGCAGGATCGGAATAAACGTGATGACCAGCCGATCGGCGTCATTCCCGTCGACTCCATCTACACTCCGATTTCACGCGTGAACTACGGCATAGAAAATACGCGTGTCGGCCAGGTTACGAATTATGACAAGCTGACACTTGAGGTTTGGACTGACGGAAGTATTCGCCCTGAGGAAGCAGTAAGCCTTGGAGCAAAAATTTTGACCGAGCATGTGATGTTGTTCGTGGGACTAACTGACGAAGCAAAAGATGCGGAAATTATGGTCGAAAAAGAAGAAGACAAGAAAGAAAAAGTTCTTGAAATGACGATCGAAGAGCTGGATCTCTCCGTCCGTTCCTATAACTGCCTTAAGCGCGCTGGTATCAATACGGTACAAGAACTCACTACTAAATCTGAAGAAGATATGATGAAGGTCCGCAACCTGGGCCGCAAATCTTTGGAAGAAGTACAAGAGAAGCTCGAGGAACTTGGTTTAGGACTTCGTACGGAAGAATAGTACAGCAACGTTTTTGTGAAGGAGGGGAAACTACATGGCATACCAAAAATTGGGCCGCAACTCCAGTGCCCGTAAAGCTTTGTTTCGTGATTTGGTAACCGATTTGTTCTTGTACGAGCGTATCCAAACTACTGAGGCTAAAGCGAAAGAAGTTCGTTCTATTGCTGAAAAACTGATCACTAAAGCGAAAAAAGGAGATCTGCACGCACGCCGTCAAGTGGCTGCGTTCGTTCGCCGTGAAACTTTGGATGGTGAGCAGGATGCAATCCAAAAGCTGTTTAGCGAATTGGCTACACGTTACACTGAGCGTCCAGGTGGATACACTCGTATCCTGAAATTGGGACCTCGTCGTGGCGATGCCGCTCCAATGGTATATCTGGAACTGGTTGACCGCGCGTAAACAGGCGAAGATGAGGGAAGGGTGGACAGAATCGGCTTGATTCTGAACAGCCCTTTTTTTCTCTTGGAGGAGTCCTGAGGGGCTTCTCCTTTGTTATGTTCGGTTATTCCTTATAAGGCCAGTGAATACCCCTGCAAAGGTGTGAGAAACATGCGGAACTTGTGCATGAAGGTGAACTATGACGGAACCCGCTATGATGGCTTTCAGACGCAGCCCAATGGTAATACCATTCAGGACTATCTTGAAAATGCTATCTACTCATTGACGGGCGAACGTCTTAAAATCACAGGCTCAGGCCGCACAGACGCAGGTGTACATGCATATGGGCAGGTGTTCAATTTTCATACTGAATCACCGATTCCTATACAGCGCTGGTGTCTGGCTCTCAATGCCTGGCTGCCTCGTGATATCATCGTTACAGATGCGAGAGAGGTGCCGTTGTCCTTTCATGCACGCCGTATGGCGAAGCGGAAGACGTATCGGTACAGCATTAATGCGAACCGATTTCCGGACATCTTTCACCGTCGTACACAGGCACATCACCCGACGAGTTTGGATATACGAGCGATGGAGGAAGGGCTGGGCCATTTAATTGGCACTTTTGACTATACATCGTTCGCATCCCGACGTTCCCAGAAAACAAATCATATTCGCACAATTTACGAAGCCTTTATGACGGTAGACCATTCTTTTTCACGTCCGGGTTCGGATGATCAGGGAATTATTCATACTTATATTACAGGCAGCGGATTTTTACAGCACATGGTTCGGATCATTATGGGAACTTTGCTGGAAGTGGGAGAAGGCAAAAAATCGGCGGATGATATTCCTTCCATTTTAGAAGCCAAAAATCGTTCAAAGGCTGGTCCTACGGCTGTTGGACATGCTTTGACCCTCTGGAATGTGGAGTACGACGAAAACATCAAAAAACATTGATTTTACCCTTGCAGAATTGATGGTTATCCTGTAATATAAAAGTTGTGTTTTCTTAATGGCTTTCCCACAGCCCCAATTAAGACGATCACTTTCAAGCAACATCTAATCCATCAATAATGCAGCAACTTAACGAACGAAGATAAATGATGATTTCTGTTAACGAACTTAAGGAGGAAACTTTTCATGCGTACTACGTATATGGCGAAGCCAAATGAAGTTGAGCGCAACTGGCACATCATTGATGCCGAAGGCAAAACGCTCGGCCGTCTGGCAAGCGAAGCGGCTGCGTTGATTCGCGGCAAACACAAGCCACAGTTTACACCACATGTGGACACAGGTGATTTTGTTGTTGTAATCAATGCGGAGAAAATCGTATTGACTGGTAAGAAAATGGAGAAAAAGAAATACTATCGTCACTCCCTGCATCCGGGTGGTCTGAAAGTAACGGTTGCACAAGACATGGTTAAGAACAAGCCTGAGCGTATGCTGGAGTTGGCTGTTCACGGTATGCTTCCTAAAACTCGTCAAGGCGAGAAAATGAAGCTGAGACTTAAAGCTTACAAAGGCGCAGAGCATCCACATGCAGCACAAAAACCTGAAGTTTACGAACTTCGCGGATAATTAAAAGGGAGGACAGTTTCATGGCACAAGTACAATACTATGGGACAGGTCGTCGTAAACATTCGGTAGCTCGTGTTCGTCTCGTACCGGGTGAAGGACGCATTGTCATCAACAAGCGTGACATTAATGAATATTTCGGTTTGGAAACACTCAAACTGATCGTAAAACAACCATTGAACCTGACTGAAACAGTAGGTAGCTATGACGTACTCGTTATCGCTCATGGTGGTGGTATCTCTGGTCAAGCGGGCGCAATCCGCCACGGTATTTCCCGTGCTCTGCTGAAAGCAGATCCGGAATTCCGTCCAGCTTTGAAAAAAGCAGGATTCCTGACTCGTGACCCACGTATGAAAGAACGTAAAAAATACGGTCTCAAAGCCGCTCGTCGTGCACCACAGTTCTCGAAACGTTAATATTTTGGATACAGAAGAACCCTTTCCTTATGGAAAGGGTTCTTTTTTACTGCTTTAAATAATTTCTTAAAAATATCCACATGTGGATAAGTGCTACAGCTAACCTAACTAGAACGTTTAATTCATCTTTAACCCGGAAAGTAACCAGACAGCAAAGTGTAGGAGTGAACTTTAAAGCCGTATGGACACAAAAATAACCGCCTTGATTGCAAGGAACACTCGAAGTTGTCCACATTGTAATCAAAGGCAGTTATGTTATGCACAATCGCATTTGTCTATTCAATTCAGTTTACCCAGTTGTGTTCATAACCTGTGACTAAATATGATACGCAGTGAATACTCAACGTACTTCCGTGCAATCTCCTTAGCTCAGCGCGGATACACGTCGATAGTTCGGTTTCCACATGATTTCACGAAGTGTCTGCTCAATATGATCCGGCTGGACACTGGCTGTGCCGTCCTGTATAGCTGCTTTGGCCACAGCTACGGCTACGGCAAAGGATACATCTTTCAGCTTGTGTACACTGGGGAGAAGGGCGCTTCCGGGCTTAGTACTGTCCACCATCTCGGCGACAGCATTTGCAGCGGCGGTAAACATACCTCCGGTAATCGTCTTGGCCTGTACTGCAATCGCGCCAAGCCCCAATCCAGGGAAGACAAATGCATTGTTCGATTGTCCAATCTCATAAACTATACCTTCATAGGTGACAGGCTCAAAGGGGCTCCCAGTAGCGATAAGCGCCCTACCTTCTGTCCAGCGGATTAGATCCTCAGGAATCGCCTCTGCGAGTGCTGTAGGGTTAGACATAGGCATAATGATAGGCCGATCAACGTGGGCAGCCATTTCGTTTATAATTTCCTCAGAGAAAGCACCGTGGACACCTGAGGTGCCGATCAGTATAGTAGGCTTAATCTGACGAATGACCTCAAGCAGAGAGATTTTACCGTCATCTGATCGCGCCCACGAACGTACTTCGTCTTCGGAACGCAAATAGGGTTTCTGAAAATCGAATATATTCTCCATCCCCTCGGTTAAAAGGCCGCGGTAATCATAAGCCCAAAAACGTTGGCTGCTTTCCTCCTCAGATAGTCCTAGCTTCATCATAGCATCTCGAATCTGGTCTGCATTTCCAATCCCAGCGGCGCCTGGGCCGAAGATAAGAATACGCTGTTCTTGTAATGAAATTTCCGTCACCTTTAACGCGGAAATAACAGCTGCTAATGTAACCGCACCTGTTCCTTGTATGTCGTCATTAAATGTGAGAATATGTTCACCGTACTTTTCCATAATATTGCGGGCGTTAACACTGCCCATATCCTCCCAATGAAGAAGTGCCTTCGGGAACTGTCGCAATGTATGCTGTACAAACGCATCAATAAAACGGTCATACTGCTCTCCACGCACCCGCTGTTGTCGATTACCGATGTAGAGAGGGTCTTGTAGCAGTTTTTCATTGTTCGTTCCGACATCCAAAACGACAGGTAGCACACGCCCCGGATTAATACCAGCTGCCGCTGTATATACCGCTAATTTACCTATGGCGATGTTAATGCCTCCCACACCCCAATCCCCGATACCAAGTATGCTTTCGGAGTCAGTAACCACGATTAAGTCTACATCGTCAGCGCTCAATTGCGTATTGGCAAAAGCCTGTGCGATGCCGTCCACATTATTAATGGAAAGATATACCCCACCGGGACGGTGATACTCATGGCTGTATTCCTGAATAGCCTGACCTACGGTCGGTGTGTAGACGATCGGAAGCATTTCGCTAAGGTGATCCGTAAGCAGACGATAGTATAAGACCACATTCCGATGATACAAGTCATTCAGCGAAGCATTCTTACGCAGCATGGTTGGTTGAGCGAGAAACTGCTTGTACGCACGTTCGGCCTGCTCTTCCAAAGTCAGGACCGTCGGAGGCAGTATACCTTCAAGCCCCAACTCCTTCCGTTCATTCGGTGTAAAGGCGACACCCTTGTTTAAAAGCGGATTGGCGAGTACATCTTTTCCTTTGAGCGGAGTAGCGAGCGAACCGTCTTCGTTGACGTAAAATGCTTCCATTCAAGCGAACCTTCTTTCTTTGACTAATTACTTTTAGTTACCAAGTAACTTTAGGATGATTTCCAAATGTATTGTATAAGAATATTTTATATAAAGTCAATGAACTTGGTTGGATACGAAGGATAGGGTTATAGAATGCTGACAGAACAACGATCCTGCTAATTTCAGGCTGAAAAATGATTATCTCAGAGTACATTATTGTGGATTGACAATGAATATGAAAGTTTTATACTTTATTTATTCTTATTAGTTTAGTCGGTTTTGGGAACATGGTACTTATTTATGAATCTTCAGACGGAGGCGCAGTAATAATGAACTTATTGGAGAAAGAAGCATTGATTAAGGTTAAGGCAATTGAGCTGGAAGAGGCGACGCCTGAGGAAATTATTCAGTATGCTGTTCATACATTCCCCAATCTAACCTTTGCTTGTAGCTTTGGGGCGGAGGATGTAGTACTTGTAGATATACTGCAAAAAATTAGTCCCTCCAGTGATGTTTTTTATTTGGACACTGACTTTCATTTTCAAGAAACTTACGATACGCGTGATCAGATGAAGGAAAAATACAACATGGATTTTGTGCGGGTATCTCCCTTAATTACTCCGGAAGAGCAAGCGGCTAAGCACGGGGAAGAGCTTTGGAAATCAGATCCCAACACATGCTGTGGTATACGTAAAGTAGAGCCGCTGACACGTATTTTATCGCAATACGATGCATGGATTACTGGCATTCGCCGTGATCAGGCTCCTACCCGTGCAAATGCAAAAAAGATAGAGTATGACGAGAAGTTCGGTCTCGTTAAATTCAACCCGTTGGCAAGCTGGACATCTGAGGACGTGTGGAACTATATTCATACGCATGAAGTGCTGTATAATCCGCTACATGATCGTAACTATCCCAGCATCGGTTGTGAGCAATGCACGCGTCAAGTCCTTCCGGGCGAAGATCCTCGTGCTGGACGCTGGTCAGGCAATGAGAAAACGGAGTGTGGACTCCATCAATAGCGATACACAATTAGCTGTAAATGGCATTTATGAACAGAAAGGAAGTACATTATGACTGCAATTCTTCCGCATGGTGGAACGCTTATAGATAGAATCATTAGAGGCTCAGAGCAAAAAACACTTTTGCAAGCCGCCCGTGAATTGTTTCATATCCGTGTAAATTCGTGGACTATTTCCGATCTGGACTTGATTGGAGTGGGGGCATTTTCTCCACTGACAGGGTTTATGAACAAAGCCGACTATCGGTCGGTGGTAGCGGATATGCGTCTTGCCGATGGCACAGTCTGGAGTATCCCTATTACGCTTGCGGTTACGGAGAGCATAGCCGGGGAACTGACATTGGGTCAGCAGGTCGCTCTAGTGGGCGAAACGGACGGTACCATATATGCTGTACTTGATATTGAGAGTATATATCAGGTTGATCAGGCAGAGGAAGCCAGACGAGTATTCAAGACGAATGATCCGGCGCATCCTGGTGTCAAAAAACTTTTGGAGCGACCAGCTACTTATGTAGGGGGATCTATACAGGTATTGAATCGGCCAGAACCCGCGCAATTTGGTGAGTTTTATTTCACACCGGCGCAGACGCGCAATCATTTTACTGAAAAAGGCTGGAAAACAGTCGTGGGATTCCAAACGCGTAATCCCGTACACCGGGCGCATGAGTACATCCAAAAAAGCGCAATGGAGATTGTTGATGCGTTATTTCTGAATCCGCTCGTTGGTGAAACCAAGTCAGATGACGTTCCTGCAGATGTGCGGATGAAGAGCTATCTGGTGCTGCTCGACAACTATTATCCGGCTGACCGTACTTTTCTGGGAGTGTTTCCTGCTGCCATGCGATATGCTGGTCCGAGAGAGGCTATTTTTCATGCCATTGTACGGAAGAACTACGGCTGTACCCATTTTATTGTAGGAAGGGATCATGCGGGTGTAGGAGACTATTACGGCACGTACGAAGCCCAAGACATTTTCAGAGACTTCACACCTGAGGAACTGGAGATCACCCCGTTGTTCTTCGAACACAGCTTTTATTGTACCCGATGTGGAAATATGGCCTCTAGCAAAACATGCCCTCATCCCAAGGAGCATCATTTGACGCTTTCAGGCACCAAAGTGCGAGAATTGTTACGTTCGGGGGTTTGCCCGCCGCCTGAATTTACACGACCGGAAGTCGCTCAGGTGCTGATAGAGGGCATGAAAGAATTTGTTCATTCCTGAGTTGTACTATTTACATGCCTCGTCCCATATAGATCATTAGTATCTGTATAGGGACGGAGGCGTTTTGTTATGCAAAAAAATAATCATAAACACCAGGTTACACTGTGGATTCGCTATCGGACGCTGAAAAAAATACTGCTGGGCTGCTGTCTCGTCGTTCTGTTTATCACACTGGCTCTATATGAGATACCTGCATCGAGAGCCTGGACCCATTGGCATCTTCCGCTTACCGGTAAAGTAATTGCCATAGATGCAGGACATGGAGGGCCCGATGGAGGGGCTGTCAGCAAAGAAGGTGTCATTGAGAAAGACATCAATCTGGCGATTGCCTTTTATTTGCGGGATTATTTGCAACAAGCAGGAGCCATTGTCGTCATGACCCGGGAGGCTGACCGTGATTTGGCACAGCAAGAAACCAAGGGTTATGCGAGAAGAAAAACGGAGGACCTGAAGCAGCGTGTACGCATGATTGAGGAGCATAAAGCGGACCTCTTTTTAAGCATTCATATGAACAGCATCCCGTCGAGTCGCTGGAGTGGAGCCCAAACCTTTTACGTCCCCAATCATGCGGATAACGAAAATTTGGCCTCCCTCATTCAGGAGGAGATTAAACGCAACCTGGAGAACACAGACAGAGTGGCCAAGACGGTAAATACGGTATATTTGCTCAAGGCCCTCAAAATGCCATCAGCCCTCGTAGAAGTCGGCTTTTTATCCCATCCAGAGGAAGCCAGACGACTGAGTGACGAGACCTATCAAAGACAGGTGGCGGCAGCAATATATAAGGGAGTATTGCGTTATAGCGCTGGGGAAAAGGGGGCATCAGCACCTGAGGTCAGATAGTGGTATACTGTAACTGTTTACAACTACGTAAATTCATTGGAGCAGAGGTGCTGATTATTCATGCAATCCAGAGAGCAAGTTATAGAGCTACTTCAACAGATACGAGAGCCTCACACGGGTCATCGTTTGGTCGATCTTCATTTTATTCGGGATGTTGTTATTAAAGAGGATCGTGTATCCTTGACCGCGATTAGTCTAAATCCGGAGGAAGGGGCACGGGCAGAGCTGGAAAGGGAAATCAGACAGACGCTGGAAGAAGCGGGACTGAATCATATTCATATTCGTATTCGTGAAGCGTCTGAGCATGAAAGATCCGCCATTCAGACGGGAGAGAATGCGGAGGAAGCGGTTGACCCGGTTTTGACCAAGGGACATGCTGCTGGTATGGAAAAACATGAGCTGCTGAATCCAGCATCTGGCGTACGTTTTATTGCCATTGCCAGCGGAAAAGGCGGTGTCGGAAAATCGACGGTGGCTGTGAATTTAGCGGCTGCTTTGGCTAGACAGGGCAAACGAGTGGGTTTGATTGATGCCGACATTTATGGATTTAGCGTGCCGGATATGATCGGAGCCGAGGACATTCCTACCGTAGAAGAAGGTATTATTCAGCCGGTGGAGCGATTTGGCATCAAGATTATGTCTATGGGCTTTTTTGTTAGGGAGAACAACCCCGTGATTTGGAGAGGTCCCATGCTGGGAAGAATGCTCAGACAGTTTTTTAGCGATGTGGAATGGGGCAAGCTGGACTATATGATTCTTGATTTACCACCGGGAACCGGGGATGTAGCGCTTGATGTACACCAGATGATCCCCCAGAGTGAAGAAATTATTGTGACTACCCCTCATGCGACGGCAGCCTTTGTGGCCGCACGTGCAGGAGCAATGGCGCTCCAAACGGATCATAAGGTCATTGGCGTTGTGGAGAACATGTCCTATTATGTATCCTCTACCGGAGAGAAGGACTATGTTTTCGGCCGAGGGGGCGGGGCTATGCTGGCTGATACCCTTCATACAAAATTGCTGGCGCAAATTCCGCTGGGTATTCCGGATAATCATCCGTCAGAGGTGGATTTTTCACCATCTGTATATAAATCCGAATCGGCAACGGGAGCTATCTACAACGATATCGCCACTCAAATTACGACGTTGCACGCCGAATCTGAATAAGAAAAAAAAGGCTGGTTGCTGAACCAGCCTTTTTATTATTGACCTCCTTGTCCTCCGCTGCCGCTTTCACCGCCACCACCACCGCCACCATCTTGTTTTGCACCGCTTGCTCCGCCCTGATCACCACTTTTTTTCTCAACCTTTGGTTGAAGCTCTTCCTGTACGACAGTTTTGAGTAAATTCATAACCTCAAGTCGAAAAATCGGATTCTGCATCGCATCGTGCATGACCGTCATAGACTGTTTGCGGTATTCAGGGGTTTTAGTCAAGTCCATATACATTTTGGTCAGTTCCGGTGATTTGAGCATTGCCTCAATAGATTTTTGATAAGAAGGGTCTTTTATAAGTTGCATATGAAGTTGTTTGCTTTGGCTGTTAATGGCCTTGGCAAATTCACCAGCAAAGCGCGGATCAGTCATGATTTTTTCGATTTCCTTTTTGTATTCCGGAGAAACCAAAGTATCCTTGACTGCGATTTTCATCTGTTCTGCTGACTGTGTGGGCATAATCATTTTCATCCCCATACCGCCGCCGCTGGAACCTCCCCCAGATCCACCGCTTTCGCTGTCTTGACCTGATTTTCCTTCTTTGGAGGAGCTGCTTTCTCCTGTCAAAGCCTCCTCCACTGCTTTTTTCCCGTCATCGCTTTTTAAAATATCGACAACCATCGTTTTCATTTCTTTATAGCTGTTCTGGGGAGGCGAGGAGCTCTGGTCCGAACCACAGCCGGTCAGCGCAACGCCCAGTACGCATATCATGCTGACTAATCGCAAACGAGTCCAATTCATGGCCGTATTCCTCCTTCATCATGAATGTGGATAGTATGCGAACGGATGAGGTGAAATATGTCGCCTGACTTTTGGTTTTTTGTTGAGAACGTTGTAAAATAACTCCTTAAAGCCCCAAGGCTTGATCACGAACCTCTTTACCTTTTACAGTGCCCTGCTGAAGCAACTCGGATACAGTTACGAATTCATAACCTTGCGCACGCAATTTGTCGATAATAACGGGTAGCGCTTCATGAGTTTGTTTACAGGAATCACTGGCATGCAGAAGGACAATGTCACCAGGGTGTGCTTTCTTCACGACACGGTCAATAATGACCTGAGTACCAGGGTTTTTCCAATCCAAAGAATCAGTGTCCCACTGGATTGTTTTATAGCCTAAAGTGCTGGCGACCTGAAGGACCCTTTTGTCGAAATCACCATTAGGCATACGAATCAATTTCGGGGTCTGTCCGGTCAACTCAGTCAACGTGGTGTGAGCTGTTGAAATCTGTTTACGAATGTCCTCATCGCTTAGAGTGCTGTAATTTTCATGTTTATGTCCATGGCTGCCGATCTCATATCCACTGTCTTTAATCCGATTCACCAGCTCCGGATGCGTTTTACTCCATGGGGAAGAAAGGAAGAAGGTGGACTTGGTCACTTTTTTGTCCTCGAGAACCTTTAGGATGGGTTCAGTACGCTTATCTCCCCAACTAATGTCAAAGGTAAGAGCGATCAGCTTTTTGTCTGTGGGTACACTATAAATGGCCGCTGGTGCTTCCTCGGAAAAAACAGTAACATTATCGGTTTCAACATAAATAACCCCAATAGCGAAAATGGCCGCCGCCGCTACGATAAAGAACCGTTTAATTTTTTTGCCGTTCAGTACATAGAAAAAAGAATTCATGGTTAATAACGCCCCTTTCATCATAGAAGTGCTTGTTTACTTAAAGCTATGCCTAGGGTTGTCAATTATGCTATTGGACTAACAGGAGGGATTGATCTGATGGGATTAAAAGCATTTCTTCACGATTTACACACTACAAGACGGTTGATTTTAGTTTCCACATTTCTGTTTTGCATAAGTATTGTGGTGGGGTGGCTAAGTACAGGGGCTATTCAATCCATATTGGCTCAACAAATGGAAGGTTTGGGGGAAGTGGCTCAGCGTTTACAGCAGTCTGAACATCCTCAATGGAGCTTTTTTGTGTTCATCTTTTTCAATAATGCGATCAAGTGTGTGCTGGTTATATTTATCGGGGCTTTATTTGGAATCGTACCGTTTGTATTTTTGATTATGAATGGGATGGTTTTGGGGTTTGTCGTACACTTACAGGCGGATATGGGCAGAAGCTTATATGAGGTTATTGTAAAAGGACTACTCCCGCACGGGGTGATTGAATTACCCGTTTTAATTATCGCCTGTGCTTTCGGGTTGAAGTTTGGAGGGCAAGTGATGTCCTCGATTGGTAAAGGCATAGGGTTAAAACGAAAAGCGCTTGTCCAAACGTGGGAGCTCTTTATGAAACAAACGTTGAGGGTGTCTATATGGTCTGTTGTTCTGCTGCTTATTGCAGCTGCAATTGAGAGTGGAATAACGTATCGTTTAATGTCACATTAAAATATTATGGTCGGTTATTTATATTTTTCCTGAAAATTGAACATAACAAAGGGGAGAGCTCAAAGAGAAAACATGGAATTAAATCGGAATAGGTTTGAAACCTTAGCAGTTGAGTTTAAAAACAGGTAAAGACTGGAACAATAGTTGGGCAAATATAAGCACTATATAATAAGCTGATAAGGGAGTATGGTCATATGCTGGGAATGCTGTTTAACGAAAAAGAATGCAAGGAACTGGATTATGTTCTTCGTAAGGAACTGGATGAAATGCTGCTTGATATGAGCGATACCCGATTGGATCAGGATATTCGTTATGCGATAGCGCTTCGGTATAAAACAGTTTTCCGCATGTATGCCCGCTTTGCACCCGCCAAGGAACTATCCAAATATGCCCGTAGAGGGCGCGTCCCGCAAACCAAACAATAAAAGATGTAAGAGCCAACTATAATTTCAGAGATATCAGGAAGTTAACTCTAAAAGGTCTATACTTTCTGATATCAAAATAAGTATTGACTCTATTTAGGATTCATGGTAAATTAACTTTCGTTCCTTTTTGAGGAATTTGCTCGAAAAAAAGAAATTTAAAAAAACTCTTGCAAATCTCAAAAAGTAATGATATATTATAAAGGTCGCCACTGAGACGCGGTGATGAAACAAAGTAAGAACTAAAGCAAGACATAATGTAGGTTTGATCTTTGAAAACTGAACAACGAGTGAGTAAATGATTTTGTTCGCAAAATCAATCACGAAGATTCCGGTACATACCGCAAGGTTGTATGGAATCGGAGTGTAAAAGAGATATTTTATCTCGTCAGTTTCAAAATGAGCGAATCGCTCTTTCTATAAACCAATTTCGGTTGGTCTTTAATGGAGAGTTTGATCCTGGCTCAGGACGAACGCTGGCGGCGTGCCTAATACATGCAAGTCGAGCGGGGTTATGTTAAAAGCTTGCTTTTAACATGACCTAGCGGCGGACGGGTGAGTAACACGTAGGCAACCTGCCCATCAGACTGGGATAACTACCGGAAACGGTAGCTAATACCGGATACATCCTTTCCCTGCATGGGGAGAGGAGGAAAGACGGAGTAATCTGTCACTGATGGATGGGCCTGCGGCGCATTAGCTAGTTGGTGGGGTGAAGGCCTACCAAGGCGACGATGCGTAGCCGACCTGAGAGGGTGATCGGCCACACTGGGACTGAGACACGGCCCAGACTCCTACGGGAGGCAGCAGTAGGGAATCTTCCGCAATGGGCGAAAGCCTGACGGAGCAACGCCGCGTGAGTGATGAAGGTTTTCGGATCGTAAAGCTCTGTTGCCAGGGAAGAACGTCTTGTAGAGTAACTGCTACAAGAGTGACGGTACCTGAGAAGAAAGCCCCGGCTAACTACGTGCCAGCAGCCGCGGTAATACGTAGGGGGCAAGCGTTGTCCGGAATTATTGGGCGTAAAGCGCGCGCAGGCGGCTCTTTAAGTCTGGTGTTTAATCCCGAGGCTCAACTTCGGGTCGCACTGGAAACTGGGGAGCTTGAGTGCAGAAGAGGAGAGTGGAATTCCACGTGTAGCGGTGAAATGCGTAGATATGTGGAGGAACACCAGTGGCGAAGGCGACTCTCTGGGCTGTAACTGACGCTGAGGCGCGAAAGCGTGGGGAGCAAACAGGATTAGATACCCTGGTAGTCCACGCCGTAAACGATGAATGCTAGGTGTTAGGGGTTTCGATACCCTTGGTGCCGAAGTTAACACATTAAGCATTCCGCCTGGGGAGTACGGTCGCAAGACTGAAACTCAAAGGAATTGACGGGGACCCGCACAAGCAGTGGAGTATGTGGTTTAATTCGAAGCAACGCGAAGAACCTTACCAGGTCTTGACATCCCTCTGATCGGTCTAGAGATAGATCTTTCCTTCGGGACAGAGGAGACAGGTGGTGCATGGTTGTCGTCAGCTCGTGTCGTGAGATGTTGGGTTAAGTCCCGCAACGAGCGCAACCCTTATGCTTAGTTGCCAGCAGGTCAAGCTGGGCACTCTAAGCAGACTGCCGGTGACAAACCGGAGGAAGGTGGGGATGACGTCAAATCATCATGCCCCTTATGACCTGGGCTACACACGTACTACAATGGCCGGTACAACGGGAAGCGAAAGAGCGATCTGGAGCGAATCCTAGAAAAGCCGGTCTCAGTTCGGATTGCAGGCTGCAACTCGCCTGCATGAAGTCGGAATTGCTAGTAATCGCGGATCAGCATGCCGCGGTGAATACGTTCCCGGGTCTTGTACACACCGCCCGTCACACCACGAGAGTTTACAACACCCGAAGTCGGTGGGGTAACCCGCAAGGGAGCCAGCCGCCGAAGGTGGGGTAGATGATTGGGGTGAAGTCGTAACAAGGTAGCCGTATCGGAAGGTGCGGCTGGATCACCTCCTTTCTATGGAGAATCGTTTCCTGCAATGGAAACATTCAAATATGAAGCGTAAGCTTCAAAACTCAGGTTTAGGCCTGTTACTCACTCGTTGCTCAGTTTTGAGAGCTTAAACTCTCAAACGTTTGGTGGCGATAGCGGAGGGGTTCCACACGTACCCATCCCGAACACGACCGTTAAGCCCTCCAGCGCCGATGGTACTTGGACCGCAGGGTCCTGGGAGAGTAGGACGTCGCCAAGCGCAACCACTAAAGAAGAATTTCTTTGGTGGTTTATTATGGGCCCTTAGCTCAGCTGGTTAGAGCGCACCCCTGATAAGGGTGAGGTCGGTGGTTCGAGTCCACTAGGGCCCACCATATAACTTTATATCACCTTTTGGGGCCATAGCTCAGCTGGGAGAGCGCCTGCCTTGCAAGCAGGAGGTCAGCGGTTCGATCCCGCTTGGCTCCACCAAAAAGATTTACAATTATTGCACCTTGAAAACTGGATACCGAAACGAAATTGCGTTTTAGAATATTCCTTTACGCTGATCTTGTGTAAACAAGTGAAATAAAGGTAGCTGTTTTGAATTTCATTCACACTTCGGTGATGAAACGAAATTCAAAACAAATCGCATTTACTTTGTAAATGCTAGGTTAAGCTACAAAGAGCACACGGAGGATGCCTAGGCGCCAGGAGCCGACGAAGGACGTGGCGAACAACGATAAAGCCTCGGGGAGCTGTAAGCAAGCTTTGATCCGGGGATGTCCGAATGGGGAAACCCGGCTGTCTTCATCGACAGTCACTTTCTGCTGAATACATAGGCAGAATAGAGGCATACCAGGGGAACTGAAACATCTAAGTACCCTGAGGAAGAGAAAACAATAGTGATTCCGTCAGTAGCGGCGAGCGAACGCGGATTAGCCCAAACCAAGGAGCTTGCTCCTTGGGGTTGTGGGACGTCTCACATGGAGTTACAAAGGAACCGGTTAGATGAAGAGGTCTGGAAAGGCCCGCCAGAGAAGGTAAAAGCCCTGTAGTTCAAAACCCGTTCCCTCCGAGACGGATCCCGAGTAGTGCGGGGCACGTGAAACCCCGTATGAATCCGGCAGGACCATCTGCCAAGGCTAAATACTCCCTGGCGACCGATAGTGAAGCAGTACCGTGAGGGAAAGGTGAAAAGCACCCCGGAAGGGGAGTGAAATAGATCCTGAAACCGTGTGCTTACAAGAAGTCAGAGCCCATTTTAGGGGTGATGGCGTGCCTTTTGTAGAATGAACCGGCGAGTTACGTTCCCGTGCAAGGTTAAGGTGAAGAGCTGAAGCCGCAGCGAAAGCGAGTCTGAATAGGGCGATCTTGAGTACGTGGACGTAGACCCGAAACCGGGTGATCTACCCCTGTCCAGGGTGAAGGTGCGGTAACACGCACTGGAGGCCCGAACCCACGCATGTTGAAAAATGCGGGGATGAGGTGGGGGTAGCGGAGAAATTCCAATCGAACCCGGAGATAGCTGGTTCTCCCCGAAATAGCTTTAGGGCTAGCCTCGGAATAAGAGTCGTGGAGGTAGAGCACTGATTGGGTGCGGGGCCCGCAAGGGTTACCAAGCTCAGTCAAACTCCGAATGCCATAGACTTGGTTCCGGGAGTCAGACAGTGAGTGCTAAGATCCATTGTCGAAAGGGAAACAGCCCAGACCATCAGCTAAGGTCCCCAAGTGTGTGTTAAGTGGGAAAGGATGTGGAGTTGCACAGACAACCAGGATGTTGGCTTAGAAGCAGCCACCATTGAAAGAGTGCGTAATAGCTCACTGGTCGAGTGACTCTGCGCCGAAAATGTAACGGGGCTAAACACGCCACCGAAGCTATGGCTTGATACTTAGGTATCAGGGGTAGGGGAGCGTTGAATGCGGGTTGAAGGTGTACCGGAAGGAGCGCTGGACTGCATTCAAGTGAGAATGCCGGTATGAGTAACGAAAAGATCTGTGAGAATCAGATCCGCCGAAAGCCTAAGGGTTCCTGAGGAAGGTTCGTCCGCTCAGGGTAAGTCGGGACCTAAGGCGAGGCCGAAAGGCGTAGTCGAAGGACAACAGGTCGAAATTCCTGTACCACCGTAATCCGCTATGAGCGATGGGGTGACGCAGTAGGGTAGTGACGCGGACTGATGGATGTCCGTCTAAGCAGTGAGGCTGATGTGTAGGCAAATCCGCACATCGTAAGGCTGGGCTGTGATGGGGAGCGAAAATTGTAGTAGCGAAGGTCATGATCTCAGACTGCCAAGAAAAGCCTCTAGCCAGGAGAAGGTGCCCGTACCGCAAACCGACACAGGTAGGCGAGAAGAGAATTCTAAGGCGCGCGGAAGAACTCTCGTTAAGGAACTCGGCAAAATGACCCCGTAACTTCGGGAGAAGGGGTGCCTCGGTAGGGTGAATAGCCCGAGGGGGCCGCAGTGAAAAGGCCCAAGCGACTGTTTAGCAAAAACACAGGTCTGTGCGAAGCCGCAAGGCGAAGTATACGGGCTGACGCCTGCCCGGTGCTGGAAGGTTAAGGGGAGTGGTAAGTCCTTTTAGGGCGAAGCTATGAACCGAAGCCCCAGTAAACGGCGGCCGTAACTATAACGGTCCTAAGGTAGCGAAATTCCTTGTCAGGTAAATTCTGACCCGCACGAATGGCGTAACGACTTGGGCGCTGTCTCAACGAGAGATCCGGTGAAATTTTAATACCTGTGAAGATGCAGGTTACCCGCGACAAGACGGAAAGACCCCATGGAGCTTTACTGCAGCTTGATATTGAATTTGGGTACGATCTGTACAGGATAGGTGGGAGCCTAAGAGACTTGAGCGCCAGCTTGAGAGGAGGCATCCTTGGGATACCACCCTGATCGTATCTAGGTTCTAACTTGGTACCGTGATCCGGTACGAGGACAGTGTCAGGTGGGCAGTTTGACTGGGGCGGTCGCCTCCTAAAGAGTAACGGAGGCGCCCCAAGGTTCCCTCAGAATGGTTGGAAATCATTCGAAGAGTGCAAAGGCAGAAGGGAGCTTGACTGCGAGACCAACAAGTCGAGCAGGGACGAAAGTCGGGCTTAGTGATCCGGTGGTACCGCATGGAAGGGCCATCGCTCAACGGATAAAAGCTACCCTGGGGATAACAGGCTTATCTCCCCCAAGAGTCCACATCGACGGGGAGGTTTGGCACCTCGATGTCGGCTCATCGCATCCTGGGGCTGAAGTAGGTCCCAAGGGTTGGGCTGTTCGCCCATTAAAGCGGTACGCGAGCTGGGTTCAGAACGTCGTGAGACAGTTCGGTCCCTATCTGTCGTGGGCGTAGGAAATTTGAGAGGAGCTGTCCTTAGTACGAGAGGACCGGGATGGACGTACCGCTGGTGTACCAGTTGTTCCGCCAGGAGCACCGCTGGGTAGCTATGTACGGAAGGGATAAGCGCTGAAAGCATCTAAGCGTGAAGCCCCCCTCAAGATGAGATTTCCCAGTATGTAAGACCCCTTGAAGACGACGAGGTAGATAGGTTGGGGGTGGAAGTGCAGTAATGCATGGAGCTGACCAATACTAATCGGTCGAGGGCTTGTCCTAAGAATAAAATGCAAAAGAGTTTCGGATCCAGTTTTCAGGGTGTAAGTTTGGTAAGGTACAAGCTCAAGTAGTTTATACTGAACAGAACTAACACACAGCATTTGGCGATGCTGATTCCTGAAAAAAAGTATTTGCAAGTCAAATACATGTTTGGTGGCGATAGCGGAGGGGTTCCACACGTACCCATCCCGAACACGACCGTTAAGCCCTCCAGCGCCGATGGTACTTGGACCGCAGGGTCCTGGGAGAGTAGGACGTCGCCAAGCAAATCCTTGTGATTACTATTCCCTGATAGCTCAGTTGGTAGAGCACTCGACTGTTAATCGAGTTGTCACAGGTTCGAGTCCTGTTCGGGGAGCCATTTGCTCTCATAGCTCAGCAGGTAGAGTGCATCCATGGTAAGGATGAGGTCACCGGTTCGAACCCGGTTGAGAGCTTGTGTTATGGCCCGTTGGTCAAGCGGTTAAGACACCTCCCTTTCACGGAGGTAACAGGGGTTCGATTCCCCTACGGGTCATAGGGTAGTATGGAGGCTTAGCTCAGCTGGGAGAGCATCTGCCTTACAAGCAGAGGGTCGGGGGTTCGAGCCCCTCAGCCTCCACCATATTTCTTCCTCTTACCTGGTTGAAATGTTGGGGAATTGTGAATCATATGCATATTGGGGATTAGCCAAGCGGTAAGGCAACGGACTTTGACTCCGTCATGCATAGGTTCAAATCCTATATCCCCAGCCATTAAGAGCCATTAGCTCAGTTGGTAGAGCACCTGACTTTTAATCAGGGTGTCGAAGGTTCGAGTCCTTCATGGCTCACCATTTTATTACATGCGCGTGTGGCGGAATTGGCAGACGCACTAGACTTAGGATCTAGCGTCTTTGACGTGGGGGTTCAAGTCCCTCCACGCGCATCTTGTTTTTGCGGACGTGGCTCAGCGGTAGAGCATCGCCTTGCCAAGGCGAGGGTCGCGGGTTCGATTCCCGTCGTCCGCTCCATATTTGCGCCCTTAGCTCAGCTGGATAGAGCGTTTGACTACGAATCAAAAGGCCGGGAGTTCGAATCTCTCAGGGCGCGCCATTTTTTTAAAAAATTATATGTCGGGATGTAGCTCAGCTTGGTAGAGCACCTGGTTTGGGACCAGGGGGTCGCATGTTCAAATCGTGTCATCCCGATACTAATTTGCGGGTGTAGTTCAATGGTAGAACTTCAGCCTTCCAAGCTGATAGCGTGGGTTCGATTCCCATCACCCGCTTACTGATTACCTAGAAGCCGAGAGGCTTCTTTTTATTTTGTCCACATTACATAAACTTTCTCTGTGTATAAGTTATTGCGAAAAATCTCCTGTCATGCACAGTTGGGGATGACTTGTGCATATTGTACATAGGCGCACGTTACTTTAACAACCAGTTCCCGTATTTCCCCCTCTTACGTATCCCTTTCTCCTGTAGTAAGGCTAATTTCGTGATCAGATTCCTTCAATATAGGAATCCTATGACCAATAACGATCCGTATTCATCGTCATAACTTCAAGGCTGCTGTATTTAGTTGTACACAATGGCTTCTTTTTATGTGGGTATAGCTGAGTCTGGAAGGAAAAATAGCTCGGAAATATTGAAATTACGGCTGATTTGTGTATATCTTTGTGGATAGATGCTTATTAGGTTTCACTTTGTCAACAAATAATAAACATATGCACATAATGATGCATGATTTTTTGTTTAGGAAATCATGCTGTTTATAACATATGTGCATAAAGTTTCATGATTCTTTGGTCCATAAAGTGATTTCATTTATTAAATTTCATTTTTATGCATAAAAAACCAATATATTCTCAAAAAAAGTATTTTAAAAGCGTGACTTTTTACTGTAAATTTTGCAGCTTTTCACGCGTTTTTATTGTATGATGTTAAGAAAGTGTCAAATTTCGTGTGTATACGTTCCTTTGCAACAAAGCTGTATTGGGTGTGAACAGATCAGATGGGGGGAAAAGCATGACTGAGCTTACGTTAACCGCTAACAAAAACCAATCCAACAATCTGCTGCGGCGGGACGTTCGTTTTCTGGGGAATATTCTTGGTGAGGTTTTGGTTCATCAGGGTGGCAACGAACTTTTGGATATCGTGGAAAAGATACGTGAGACAAGTAAATCGTTACGTGCCGGGTATCAGCCGGAGTTGTATGAGAATTTCAAACAAATCGTTAGCGGACTGGATACGGACATTCGTCACCAGGTTATTCGCGCGTTTGCGATTTATTTTCAGTTAGTGAATATTGCCGAGCAAAATCATCGTATCCGCCGCAAACGGGACTATGAGCATTCTGCTGGTGAAGATATTCAACGTGGTTCAATTGAAAGTTCTGTTCAGGAGCTTAAGCAGGGTGGATTTTCTGCTGAGGACGTTAGCAGTCTGCTGGAGGAGCTTTCTCTGGAGCTGGTTATGACTGCACATCCTACAGAGGCCACGAGACGGGTGATTTTGGACATTCACAAGCGCATTTCCGAGGACGTCATGCTGTTGGATAATCCTATGCTTACCTTGCGGGAGCGGGAACAGGTGCGGGAAAATCTGCTGAATGAAGTGATTACACTATGGCAGACAGACGAACTGCGTGATCGCAAACCGACTGTGTTAGACGAAGTAAGAAATGGGATGTATTATTTTCATGAGACTTTGTTTCATGTGCTGCCGGATGTATACCAAGAATTGGAACGATGTTTAGGCAAATATTATCCTGAGCAGAGATGGCACATTCCGACCTATTTGAGATTTGGCTCCTGGATCGGTGGGGACCGGGACGGTAACCCGTCTGTTACGGCTCATGTTACTTGGGAAACGTTACGTATGCAGCGTAAGCTGGCTTTGAGAGAATATCAGCACACGCTGAAGGAATTTATGGGTTATCTGAGCTTTAGCACTAGCATTATACGTGTCTCTGATGATTTGCTGGCTTCTATTGAGGAAGACCGTACCCATATTACGCTTAAAAAGATGGAAGTGTGGCATAACGAGAAAGAGCCTTACCGCATCAAGCTAGCCTATATGATAGCCAAGGTGAATAATATCCTGGATGAAAGCAAGCAGGGCACGAAGGAACGTTATAGTTGTGCTGAAGAGCTTATTGCGGATCTGAACGTTATTGACGACAGCTTGCGTCATCATTTTGCGGATTATGTGGCAGATACTTATATTCAGAAGATGATTCGTCAGGTAGAGCTGTTCGGCTTCCATACGGCTACGCTGGATGTACGCCAGCATAGTCAGGAGCATGAAAATGCAATGACTGAAATTCTCTCTAAAATGAATATTGTTGCGGATTATGGCAAGCTGCCTGAGGAAGAGAAAATAGACCTGCTGGAAAAGCTGCTGAATGAGCCTCGTCCGATTACATCGCCGTATTTGAAATATAGCGACAGCACTCAAGAATGTCTTGATGTATATCGTACGATTTATCTGGCTCAGGAGGAATTTGGCAAGCAATCCATTACAAGCTACTTGATCAGTATGACTCAGGGAGCAAGCGATTTACTGGAAGTTATGGTGCTGTCTAAAGAAGTGGGGCTGTTCCGTATCGAGAAAGATGGTACAGTCGTATGTACATTGCAATCCGTTCCTCTGTTTGAAACGATAGACGATCTGCATGCTGCCCCTAGTATTATGAAAAGGCTGCTGAACTTGCCTGTATATCGCCAATCCGTAGCAGCAATGGATCAGCTCCAAGAGATCATGCTGGGATATTCAGATAGTAACAAGGACGGCGGTGTGGTTACTGCGAACTGGGAGCTTCGGGTTGCGATGAACAGCATTACGGAAGTGGTTAATGAGTTCGGTGTAAAAGTGAAGTTCTTCCATGGACGTGGAGGAGCACTGGGACGCGGAGGAATGCCGCTTAACCGTAGCATTTTGGCCCAACCTCCACATACGATCGGAGGCGGAATCAAGATTACGGAGCAGGGTGAGGTACTCTCATCCAGATACTCGCTCAAGGGCATCGCTTATCGAAGCTTGGAACAGGCAACGTCAGCTCTGATTACCGCAGTTGCGTATAACCGTTCCGGTAAGAAGGAAGTGTTCGAGGAGAGCTGGGAGGAGATCATCGCCCATATTTCCGAGGTATCGCTGGAGAAGTATCAGGATTTGATTTTCCGCGACCCGGATTTCTTTGCTTTCTTCAAGGAATCAACGCCATTGCCTGAGGTGGGCGAACTGAATATCGGCTCTCGTCCATCCAAACGTAAGAACAGTGAACGTTTTGAGGACTTGCGCGCTATTCCATGGGTTTTTGCATGGACGCAAAGCCGGTACTTGCTACCTGCTTGGTACGCGGCTGGAACAGGGCTGCAAAGCTTCTATCAGAACAATGAGGATAACCTCAAGGTGCTGCAAACGATGTTCAAGGAATCAGCTTTTTTCCGCTCCCTTATTGATACACTGCAAATGGCGATTGCGAAGGCGGATTTGCTGATTGCAGAGGAATATGCAGGGATGTCCGATAATGAAGAGGCTCGCCAACGCATTTTCGGACAAATTTCAGAGGAATTCAAGCTGACATCCGAGCTGATTTTGAAAATAACAGGACAATCGGAAATTCTGGACGATGTGCCGGTAATTCAGGAGTCCATCCGATTGCGTAATCCTTATGTCGACCCGTTAAGCTACTTGCAGGTTCAGTTGCTTAGTGAGCTACGCGAACTACGTAACCAGAATGGGGATGATGCGGAGCTGCTACGTGAGGTGCTGTTAACCATTAACGGAATTGCCGCAGGGCTGAGAAACACGGGCTGATACAGCTTGTGACCGCATGAACACAGGCAATCGGGCGCTTATGGGTGCCCGATTGTGCTGTTTGCATGCATATGACGGAGCAGGAGTCCAATTGGTGTCAACGCTACAGTTGATTTTCCGATTAAATTGAACTACGATGAATTATCATAACAATGTAATGAGTAACCCATCAGCAAGTCTGGGGGAGTATAGAGTGGATAATATGGAAAGCCGCTTGGTTAGGCTGGTGCAGAAAGGTGATCAGCGAGCTTTTGCGGAGTTAGTCGAGTTATATAAAGATCGGATTTTCCATCTTTCCTACCGGATGCTTGGGAATCGTCATGAGGCGGAGGATCTGGTGCAGGAAACTTTTTTGCGTGTATATCGTAATTTGGAAAAATATGACCATGGGCAGAAGTTCTCCACATGGATTTACCGAATTGCGACGAATCTGTGCATTGACCGTCTGCGAAGGAGAAAACCTACATATTCACTGGATGCTGAGATGAATGAGCAGGAAGGTGTGGATGGGTATGCGATGCTCGCTAGCGAAGAGCTTACACCCGAAGGGCGTACACTGTTGTCCGAGACACAATCCTTGATTCATGATGCCATTGACAGTCTTCCAGACAAATACCGGACAATTATGGTTTTGCGTTACTTGCAGGAGCTTTCCTTGCAGGAAATTAGCGATGTGCTTAATCTTCCGGTCACTACCATTAAGACGAGGGTTCACAGAGGCCGGGATTTTCTACGCAAAAAATTGGAGCACAAGCTGTAAATCATATGTTCAGGATCTTGGAAAGTGCGCGCACAGATGTTTTTGTGAAACATATTGCTCGTTGTAGCGTATGTAAAGTGAGCAAAGTTTCTAAGCCGGAGCATGTTATGTAGAGGAACACGGAAGAATATTAGAAAGGATTGGCTCATATGGATTGCAAACAAGCCGTCTCTTTTATGCATGACTATCTGGATGGCGACCTGTCTGAGCAGGACAAACAGGAGTTAGAGCATCACTTGTTCACCTGCCCGGAATGCCGCATGCGTTTTAAAGAGCTGGAGCGGACGGATGCGATGCTTTATGGTACACGGCATCAAGTGCCGTGTGTATCGGATGAGCTGACACTTCGCATTATGAATGCTTTGCCGCCGCATAGAAGAGCGCCAATGGTGCCTATGCTGACTTGGGTGAAAAGGCACCCGGCTGTAACGGCCGCTGCTTTCTTTCTTGTTATTATATGCTCAAGTATGGCAAGCTTTTCAACCACAGACCATCAATTGGTAGTCAAGGGAAGCCATCTGGATCAGGTTGTTATTCAAGGGGATACTGTGATAGTGCCTGAAGGTAAATCCATTGCTGGAGATTTGACCGTGCAAAATGGCGAGGCTCGGGTATATGGTGATGTGGAAGGGAATGTAACTGTGATTGATGGTTCCTACTATCAAGCGTCCACAGCACATATTGCAGGACAGGTCAAAAGTATTGATCAAACCTTGGACTGGATTTGGTATAAAGTTACTGATTTGTTCGGGGGTACGTCCTCTCCATAAAAGAAGCTTGAACTGGCAAGAATGATATCGAGCGCCTCTTCCGCTGGAAAAGGCGCTTTTTTTGTATATAAAGCTGGCGATTTGTACTTTATTTTACTGATTTTAGTGGTTCTTTTGTCGTGCGGCTTGCAACGCGGGCCTTATCGTTATAACCTAGATAGAGAGAGCATACTGTGTACATATTACACTTACTCACTACAGAAAATTGCGGGGGCATGCGCATGTTGGATTATTTCGCGGACCTGACTTGGAAAGAGTCCATTAAAGATATTATCGACATTCTGATCGTAACCTATATTATGTATCAACTTATTCTACTTGTTCGTGGAACGCGTGCAGTTCAATTGCTAAAAGGAATTCTGTTCCTGGTGGTCATTTGGGCGGTTAGCACGTGGTTCGATTTGTATACGCTCAAGTGGCTGATGAACCAGATGTTTACCTTTGGTGTGGTAGCTATTTTCATTATTTTTCAGCCTGAATTGCGTCGTGCCCTGGAACAACTGGGGCGAGGCAAGCTGTTTGGGCGTTCGTCTGCGGATGATGAGGAGATAAACAAGTTAATCGGGGAAATGATTAAGGCGCTGAATTATTTATCACGTAGAAAAATAGGAGCTTTGGTCGTATTTGAACGCGAAACGGGGCTAAATGAATACACGGAGTCCGGTATCAAGACACAGGCAGTGGTCAGTTCCGAGTTGCTGATCAATATTTTTATTCCAAATACGCCTCTGCATGATGGTGCGGTCATTATTCAAAATAATCAGATTGCTTCTGCCGCCTGTTACTTACCACTGTCGGAAAATCCATTTATCAGCAAGGAGCTGGGAACTCGTCACCGGGCAGCGATTGGGGTGAGTGAGGTCACGGATGCCGTAACTGTGGTGGTATCAGAGGAGACAGGGCAAATTTCTTTGGCTATCAATGGACAGGTCGTGCGCGATATTAAGGAAGAATCCTTAATATCCAAGCTGTATGAGGAGCTGCGGCCGACACCGTCTTTGAAGGAAAAACGCGGCTCATTCTGGAATCGGAGGGGAGGCCGTGGAAATTCATGATGGACAAATGGATTAACAACAATACGATTTCTAAAATATTGGCACTCGCGGTTGCCGTCTTGCTGTGGGGAATGGTTCATCTGGACACAGGTACGCCTTCGTCCACACTGACCGTTTCTTATGATAATAAAGTGATTGATAATGTTGGCATTCAGGTCAGTGGTTTGGATGAGTCGAAATATGTATTATCTACAATGGATACTGACCATGTGAAGATGGAGGTTAGAGGACAGCGCTCCGTGCTGACTTCTTTTTTCGCAGATAATTACCAGGCTCAATTGGATTTGAGTGGATTAGGGGCAGGTACTAAAACCTTACCGCTTGTAGCGAATCTGCCGAATGGCTTGGAATTGGTGTCTATGACTCCTAGTCGTGTTACGGTCACGATTGAGGAAAAGGCAACGAAATCATTTGATGTTTCTATTGTTTCCAAGGGTAAACCGGATACCGGCTTGCAGCTTGGAGAGCCTGTGGTTGCCCCTCAAATGGTGAAGGTCACCTTGCCTAAAAGCCAGTTGAGCACAGTGGCTGCGGTGCAGGGGGCTGTGGATACGGAGGGAATCTCGGAGAAGTTTGAGCAGAAGCGGGTGAAGCTGAAGGCTTACAACAAAAAGGGACAGGAACTTACAGGAGCGGTTATTGAGCCTTCCACAGTATCTGTTGAAATCCCGGTAACCCAGCAAACGAAGTCCGTGCCTGTAAAAATTGTCTATTCCGGGGAGCTGCCGAACGGTTTGGCGCTTTCCAAAGTAAATGCAAATGTAAAAGAAGCGGTCGTTTACGCTTCGCAGGATGTTTTGAGCAGCCTTAGCACCTATGTTACGGCTACACTCGATCTGAGCCAATTAACGGAAGCAGGGACCCACACAGTTCAAGCTAATTTGGCAGCGCCCGCCGGTTCTGATAAAATCGAGCCTGGCTCAATACAAATTCAGGTGACAGTTGCGCCTTCTAATCAGGTGACCGATGCGGAGCGGACATTGTCAGGCATTCCGATTGTTGTCCAAGGGGCAGGAGATGGGACGACTGCGACTATTACAACGCCTGCGGACAAGACGATGGATGTTACCGTGAAGGGGCCACAGGATATGATAAGCAATTTAACCAACGATGATATTAGTTTGGTCGCAGATGTAAGTGGTCTGGAGGCTGGTCAGCATGAGGTTGCTTTGAAGGTAGGCCTGCCCAAGTACATTACGCAGTCTGGAAACGCCAGCCAGCTAACGGCAACGGTAAACATTGAGAGCCCTTCAACGCCGGCTGTAACGAATCCGGGCAGTGGGAATGAATCAACCCCTTCCGGTAGCGGTAATAAGGGGCAGGAGAGGCCACAGGAGGGCCAGAGCAGTCAAGGTGGCTCCTCTGATACAAATCCCGGGGACAATGCGGCTGCGGAGGATAAAACAAATCCTCATAACGGCGCAGATTCTTCTGCAAATGGAACCCCGGAGAGCAGTCAGCCATAACATGATTTATCTGTAGTAAATATTTTAAGGTTCATTAGACAAAAAAGGGAGTCATTATACATGGGGAAATATTTTGGTACAGATGGTGTACGAGGCATTGCTAATCAGGAACTTACAGCAGAACTGGCATATAGCATTGGCCGCTGCGGCGGATATGTTTTAGCAGGGAATGTAGAAAAACCGACAGTGGTTATTGGTATGGATACACGGGTGTCCGGTCTGATGCTGGAATCGGCGCTTGTAGCCGGTTTGTTGTCTATCGGGGCTAATGTGGTTCGTCTGGGTATCGTTTCAACGCCGGGAGTCGCTTATCTTACACGTCAATTAAAAGCGGACGCTGGTGTAATGATCTCGGCTTCTCACAATCCGGTGGAAGACAACGGCATTAAGTTTTTTGGCGGCGACGGGTTTAAATTGACAGATGAAACGGAACTGAGAATCGAAGAGCTGATGGATGCGAAAGAGGATCAATTGCCTCGTCCAATTGGCGGCGGATTAGGTACGGTTGTTGTAGACGAGCATTCTCGCTACGATTATCTGGAGTTTTTGAAAACAACGATTAGCCATTCTTTCGAAGGGCTCAAAATCGTACTGGATTGTGCGAACGGAGCGGCTTATGAGCTAGCACCGAAGCTGTTTGCGGAATTGGGAGCCGAAGTTCACACCATCGGTGCGGAACCGAACGGGCTGAATATCAACGATCATTGTGGCTCAACCCATCCTGAGAAGCTGAAAGAGGAAGTACGTCGCTTGAAAGCTGACATTGGTCTGGCCTTTGATGGCGATGCAGACCGTCTGATTGCGATTGATGAGAACGGGGAAGAGGTAGACGGCGACTATATCCTTTGCATCTGTGGGGATGCGCTGAACCGCGCTGGAAAGCTCAAGGACAGCACCATTGTATCGACTGTGATGAGTAATATTGGTTTTTACAAAGCAACGGAAAAGCTGGCGCTCAAGACTGCAAAAACTGCGGTTGGTGACCGTTATGTGATGGAGGAAATGCGTCGGGGCGGCTTTAATCTGGGCGGTGAGCAGTCTGGTCACGTTATTTTCCTCGATTACAATACGACGGGCGACGGTATGTTGACTGGGATTCAACTGGTGGACACCCTGAAAGCTTCCGGTAAAAAGATGAGTGAGCTGAAATCGCTCATGAAGCAGTATCCGCAAGTGCTGGTTAATGTGCGTGTACAAGACAAACGCAATTACGAGGGCAATCCTGCCATTGCAGAAGCGATTGAGCAGGTGGAACAGCAATTAGGCGATAATGGACGCGTATTGGTTCGTGCTTCCGGTACAGAATCGCTTATTCGTGTTATGGCTGAAGGTCCGGATAAGGATGAGCTAGAGCAGTTTGTCGGACAGATCGTAGATGTTGTAAAAAAAGAATTGGTTTAAAATTTTGTAAACGGCGGTTGCCTGTTGAAAGTAAGCAGGCGACCGCGTTTGCAGATATTATTTTTAATTGAATACTTGCCTGAACTTGCAAATATGAATAAAGTGTCATTGCCAAATGTTGCTGAGCTGAATATAATATAGGGATGCTGTGACTCAGATAGAGAAAGCGAGGGTTGTAAGGTAATGTAATACAAGCGCCAGAGCTTGATTTTGCGCGGGGGAACTTGTTGGTTAAGCAGGCATCCAGTTGGGATGATGTTGCTAACAGATGGGTTCACGGCAAAACGAGCTGACGAGGTGAGGGTGTTCGAAACATTCGGCGGGGACCTTCCGGTGAAGCATCGAGCCGTAAATCGGCAGCGGAAAATAAGCAGGCAACTGTTTACACAACGCACCGGTAGATGCTTTTATTTATAACCTAAATTATAAGATTCATTTCATGAATGTGCGGCCATCATCATTGGCGTGCGCGGTTTGGGAATTTCGTTACATTCGTGAAGAGATGCCTGTAATTTCTATAGTTATCATTGACAACTTCATAGATGAATGAACTTTATTCCGCAATCTACCGTACACGTTAGTCCTGTGATGAGTCGTCCTGTGAAATGATGATCGGGAGGATAACGAATATGTGTGGCATTGTAGGATATATTGGTGATCAGAATACGCAAGAGGTATTGATTGACGGGTTGAAAAAGCTGGAGTACCGCGGTTATGACTCTGCGGGTATTGCTGTGTTTACAGATTCAGGACTGCAAGTAGCCAAGGCTAAAGGTCGTCTGGCGAATCTGGAAGCGAAGCTGGATGGTGCGCCGCTGGTAGGCCATGCAGGTATCGGGCATACACGTTGGGCAACACACGGTAAGCCTTCAGATGAAAACTCCCATCCGCATTTGGATGAGAGTCAAAAATTCTCCGTGGTTCATAACGGGATTATCGAGAACTATCTGGAGCTGAAAGAACAGTTGATCAGCGAAGGTCATACCTTTATTTCTGAAACGGATACGGAAATTATTTCCCACCTGGTTGCGCGTGAATATAAAGGGGATATCGTCAAAGCGGTACAAAAAGCAATTACCTTTATGCGCGGTGCCTTTGCACTGGGTGTGCTGACAGAGCACGAGCCTAATAAGCTGGTAGCTGTTCGTCAAGCTAGCCCGCTGGTTATTGGTGTGGGAGAAGGCGAGAACTTTATCGGTTCCGATATTCCGGCTATTCTGAAATATACACGCAATGTATTTATTTTGAACGATGGCGAAATGGCTGTTTTGACCAGTGATGCCGTCGAATTAATGACAATCGAAGGCCAATTTATTTCTCGGGAAATGATTCATGTCGAATGGGATGCTGTAACAGCGGAAAAAGGCGGCTATGAGCATTTCATGTTGAAAGAAATTCACGAACAGCCTAAGGCTTACCGTGATACAATGTTGGGCCGAATCGACAAAGAAACTAAAAGAGTTGTTCTTCCTGAGTTGAAGCTGACAGAAGAACAAATTAAAAATATTCGCAATATTCAAATCATTGCTTGTGGTACAGCCTACAATGCTGGTTTGATTGGGCGTACGGTCATTGAAAGCCTGGCTCGTATTCCGGTGGAAAACGACGTGGCTTCAGAGTATCGTTATCGCTCGCCAATCGTAACACCAGAGACATTGGTAATCGTAGTGAGTCAATCCGGTGAAACTGCCGATACGTTGGCAGCACTGCGTGAAGCACAAGCGAACGGCGCTCATGTACTGGCGATTACAAACGTAGTTGGCAGCTCCATTGCCCGCGATGCAGACGATGTGTTGGTTACACTGGCAGGACCTGAAATTGCCGTAGCCTCGACCAAGGCATATTCTTCGCAGTTGATTGCGTTTTACCTGTTTAGTCTGTATCTGGCTCAAGTACGTGGCACACAAACGGATGAGCAAGTAGCTCATGTGTTGGCTGCTATGGAATCATTGCCAGAGCAAGTGGAAGAAATGCTGAACAAAGCAGACGCGATCAAAGCATATGCTGAGCAAATTGCCAGCCACAAGCACCTGTTCTTTATTGGTCGCGGTCAGGACTATGGTGTAGTACAGGAAGGTTCCCTGAAGCTCAAGGAAATCTCCTACATTCATTCCGAGGCTTATGCCGCGGGTGAACTGAAGCATGGTACGCTGGCATTGATCGAAGACGGTATTCCAGTTATTGCTTTGGTAACACAGGAATCCGTGTTGGAGAAAACCGTGAGCAACATTAAGGAAGTCAAGGCCCGTGGTGGTGACGTACTTGCAATCACGTATGAAGAGCATGCTGTTGAGCTACTGAAATCCGTGGATCAAGTATTTGCAATTCCGAAGACACTTCCGATTCTGTCGGCTGCCATTTCAGTTGTAGCTCTTCAACTGTTGGCTTACTATGCTTCCCTTGCATTGGGGCATGATGTTGACAAACCACGTAACCTGGCGAAAAGTGTAACGGTTGAGTAAGGGCAGATATAAAGGCACCACTGTTGTGTACAGACAATAAAGTTGTGTACTAAATATTAATGACAAATAACAATAATATCTCTTCTTAGTAAGTATTTAACAAACGCCCGATGAGCAAGTATCATCGGGCTTTTTTATTAAATTAAGGAGGGGACTGCTTTGGCTTAATCAGAACGAGTATAAGCTACATAACGAATCAAATGCCCTCGAATCCTTTCCTGTAGCGGTATCAAAAGTGCTCTTTAATGAGATGGAGCAGGAAAATTTCAACTCTCTGTTGAAAATATTATGGGAAATCAAGAGTTAGTTGTCATGATACGTAATAAATGCTTTTTATGTTGCAATACAACAAACTTTCTGGTCTGAATATAAATTTTATAATTTGAAGATATTTGTATTTTATGGATAGTAGGTGAAACGGTGAAAACTTTGGGTGAAAAGATAAAGAGTATAAGAAAATTAAATAAGCTTAATCAAACTGACTTTTCATCAGCTATTGGTGTTTCTCAAGGTACATTGAGTGAATTGGAAAAGGATAAGTACAAACCATCCTTAGAAACCATAATTGCGCTAAAACTAAATTTTGATGTTGATTTGGATTGGTTGTTACTTGAGGGGGCGGTAGCTTCTAATAGCGGATTATTTTGTGTGAAAATAGATGATCTTGAATCCAATGTAATCTCAGGATTTCGAAAATTAAGCCTGGGTGACAAGCAGGAAATAGAGGGGATCGTACAGTTAAAGTTAAAGCGGTATAGAGAGAAATGAACCTTCGCGGAACTATAAAAGGGACTCAGCCTTCTGTAGTCGAATCGTGCGGAGCTTATTGATTTCTTTTAACACACTCTCAAGCCCTGCTCGTCCGGGATCAGCTTTCAATTCATGAAACGATAACTGTCCATGCTCTTCTCCGGAAACGTCCGCGTCATCGGTTTCCATATAAGCGATACGATCAATCAAGGAGTCTAACTTGACTAAGGTTGAGGGAGGCAGTTAGTGATAAGTCGTTTGAAAGAAATTTTCTTCGTAGGTGTATATGACAGATCGAATGAGCCGTTCGATGCGGTCTGGGGTGAGGGGGGGCGATTTTCGGCTCACGAAATCGACTGTAGACATGTCCCTTTAATGTTCAACATCATGGTCATAATACAGGACATGCTGATATTTCCTGTACGTCCCCTATCGTATCCTCGCGAAAGCCAAAGAACTCACGGATTTGTGTCCGATGGTACGTGATGGAACGGCCCATCCAATCGTACTTGGCATACAGTTCTAGGAGTCCCGCCAACATTTTAACGAAAATATACGCTAAGCCGTCGGATGTGACCGGCTTAGCGTTCAGATCATAAGTTTGTTTAGTATAATTTTAATCCCCCCCCAAGTTTTAGTCCTATATACCCATAATAACTTTATATATCAATAGATTTTAAATAATGATCGAAACTAAACAAGTGATAAATACATGACTTAACAATTTGTTTTTTTATATTAACAAAAATACGTTTTTCATAAAACCAGCAAGGGAGAATTGCGTCACAAAAAAATGACACCATTCTCCCCTACAGCTTACTTTAATATTCTCCTTTTATTACAAAAAACGAGCCCCGAATGGTTCCAGCTAGTTTAGACTTTTGCCTGGCGAACTTAAACTTCACATCCACTCCTTAGCATGCTTTTTTATTAATGAAATCATACTTTTCATTGATGGTGAAAGCCATTTATCTTTGTGGTAAGCAAGGTACGTTGAAACTGCGGTAAGATCAGATTCGACCTCTTCCCCGATTAATTTATGGCTTTCCAATTCCTCTTGTACCGAAAAATAAGGAACCATGGATATTCCTAAACCGCTCCTAACACATTGTTTAATCGCTTCGATGCTCTGAAATTCCAGACTTTCTTTAACTTTTAATTTCTTGTAATGGATATATTCATTAAAAACAGCCTTATAACCGCAACTACGTTCGGTATAAAGTACAGCCCCCAGTTCAAGTTTCTTTTCAAGAGTCGGGCTGATGATCACCATTTTTTCTCTCATCAGCTGTTCACAGTGGAGTTCGGGCAATTTCCATCCATCACTTTCCAATACTAATGCAATATCGATTTCTCCTGTTTGAAGACAGGCCATAATATCTTGGAAATCAAGTGTTTTGAGGGATAAATTCACATTCCGATATACTTTTTTATACTCGACAAGAAGAGATGGGACGCGATGAATCATAAGTGATTCCGATACACCCAGTGTAAGATCACCTGTAGGTTCGTTGTCTGTCGTTAAAGCTTGATCGTATAATTCAATGATTTTTAAAGCGTAAGGAAGAAACTGTTCTCCGTAGTGGGTTAGCACGACTTTTTTACCCAAACGATCAAAAACAGGTTTTCCGATCTCAGCTTCCAACTCCTTGATATGTGCAGTGACGGAGGACTGGGCGTAACCTAGATGCTCAGCAGCTTTTTTAAATCCGCCTTTTTCAACAATAGTTTTCAGGGTTATGAGATGACGAAGCTCCACGTTTTCACACCTTTGTATGTAAAATTTATGACATGACTATAGTTCATTATTAATGAACGTTTAATTCTAATATATCAATTTTACTGCACATAAAACTCTGATTTATAATGTACCTGTCTGCAGACAACAATTCAACCTAAGTTTATCGGACGATGTGATCCTGCCAGGAACCCGAACTCTACAAAGGAGTGTGAATTCAAAAATGGACAACACAGGCAAGAAGAAGATTATTGAACACTTCCTCAGCCTTTATGGGCAAGGTCGTTGGGGGGACCCTCAGAACACGGAGCCGTTGAATGCACTACTCGACATGCTCACCGATGATGTCGAGTGGTGGATGAGCGGACTTCCACACCCCGGGTTCGTCTCCAAGGATGAATTCCGATCGATGCTGGCCCCGCTGAACGACATTACTGACGGGCCACTTCAGATCGTCCCTACCGGTTGGATCATCCAAGGGGACCGTGTGGCAGTGGAGGCCTACTCAACGATGAAGTTGAAGAGTGGACTTCGCTATCAGAACCATTATCATTTTCTCTTTGAGCTCCGGGGCGATAAAATCGCCGTCTACCACGAGCATCACGACACGGCCCACGTTAACGACGTATTAGTCAATATCACGGGTGACGCCGGGAAATAAGCAAAAAGGATGAGTTTAGATCCACCGTTTGCCGAATGTGAATCTTGCTCATCCTTTTTCAACCATTACAATATTTCAATGTACCCTTCTGTTCCATTCACGCGAATGCGTTGCCCGTCTTTGATCAGCCCGGTAGCATTTTCCACTCCGACAACTGCCGGCAAGCCATATTCACGAGCGATAACGGCTCCATGGGTCATCAGTCCGCCAACTTCGGTAACCAGGCCTTTAATGGATACAAATAATGATGTCCAGCCAGGGTCAGTAAAGGCGGTGACTAGGTCGTGTCTGAAACTCCTTCATTGAGTCAATTTGAAAATGGCAGCTACGTATACAAACGCCAAGAATGACTTTGGCCAACTTGTCGTAACGAGTAGCCACACGGCGAAAGTGTTTGATTTTATTGAAAAAGCACTCCACTAAGTGGCGTTCTTTGTAACGATACCAATCGACTTTCCAAGGGTTTTGACTATTCGCTTTAGGCGGGATGGTGTAGGATGCCTGCTTAGCTGTAATCCAATTCCGAATCGCTTGTGAGCCATAGGCTTTGTCGCCAAGAATATGACTTCCTGTAATATCAAGCTTCTGAAGTAAATCGATCGCTGGAACAGAATCATAGACTTGACCACCCGTCAGAAGAAAAGCGAGGGGATTTCCTAATCCATCGACGACCGTGTGAAGTTTGGTTGTCTTTCCGCCACGACTGACGCCGATGTGTTGATTCACTTCGTGTCCTTCAACGTTTTTTTAGCACCGGCACTATGTTGATGGGCTTTGACCGATGTAGAATCAATGCTCAAGTTTTCAAAGTCAGGTTCGATCTGGAGAGATTGGAAGATAGTGACAAGCAGTCCGGTATCTCGCCACTTGCAAAAGCGACTGTAGACCGTTTTCCATGAACCATAGCGTTCCTCCGGTAGATCACGCCAGGCAGCACCACTTCGAGCGATCCATAGAAAAGCGTTAAACATGGTTCGTTCACTTAATTTTGACGGACGTCCTGTTTTGTAGGGTGGAAACATGCCCTTAATTTGATCCCACTGTTCATCGCTTATTTCGTACCGTCTTTGAATCATCTTGACGCTCCATTCGTTTTTCTCAAATCTTACCATGTTATTTAGTTTTCAGACACATCCTAGAAAAATCAGATATCACACATCTAAAAGTCAGGCACCTTCCCAGATCTGTGTCTATGTCCCCTTTGTTTCATTGAAGACATGCATAAATATGGTGATCCTTATTGGCATAGATCACATCAATTAGCGGGTACCCTCGTGTGCGACACCCACAATATAATGCTCCTATCTGAATGCCCTGTATGTGGTGAAGTACTGGCGACAAGTACGGAGAAAATCCCCAAGGTTCCTTCTTTATTTTGCTCCTCCGGACATTCCCTTGAATGTGTTATTCCTAACCATAACAAGATCCTCTTAACAATTGCATGTGAAAATCGTTTGTTACTAGACGAAAAAGTGAATCTTGATGTCATAGAAATTGAAGAGAAAATGAAGGGAATATTACTCTACAAAGAGCATATTTCGAATAAACATACATCAAGGAATATAAAAGTAAACCGAAAATTCCAGGCTAAATTTAGTGAGGAATATGTGAATCGAATTGAAGATTCCATCCAAAGTTTGAAAGTTAATTCTATATGGAAAAAACAATCTATTCACCCTATATTTTATGTACTGTACATGATATATTTCTCAGGCTCAATAACTAACTTTGTACATGAGGATAAATATCTACCGTGGAAAAATATGAAATCTTGGCCATGCCCTAATAAAGTGTGTCCTAATTATAAACAACTAGTTGTTCAATTGGTGGATAGTAAAATGATATCTGGTGATATTTATGGCTATTTTATGTGTCCTACATGCGGGTATGCCTACTCCGAATGTGATGGAGACAATTTAGGGACTTTAGATATTATATCTAAAGGTCATTTGTGGGAAGCAAAATTTAAGGAACTCCTTTATAGAGAAGATATATCTTTTGATGACATGAAAGAAATTTTAGGTACTACTTTTTATTGGATAGAAAAAGAACTTAAAAAGTACGAAGACCTAGGTTTAGAACTTCTATTAGAAAAATTGTATTCTAAAGAGATATTAGAAAATATAAAGACGGACGCACATATTAATAAAAAATGAAATTAAAATCAGTACTTTAATAATATTATTAGCACTATTTTTTTGAAGAATAAATTACAAAAACTGGACTTCAGTACACAACTTTATTGTATATTACAAAATCGAAAAATCGGAAAAAACGTTGATACACCAAGGGGGGCTAGTACACAACTTTATTGTATGTACACAACTGTTGTTCAGATGTCCAGTGCCATTTCAGTTGTGAAGTTACTTTTATGACTTTTTTGCCATTATAAATACAACACCATTCTTAATTTGAAATATCACCTACAAGAAAATGCAGTACCTTAACTCAAACAGTCCCGATGAAAAGTTTTTATATCGGGACTGTTTTATTTTTATAGATAAGTAGGTGGAACAATGAAGACTATAGGAGAAAAAATAAAGAGTATTCGGAAAACGAATAAACTCAATCAAATTCAGTTCTCACAGATTATTGGCGTATCGCAAGGGACATTGAGTGAATTGGAACAAGATAAATATAAGCCGTCATTAGAAACCATAATTGCCCTAAAACTAAACTTTAATGTTAACTTGGAGTGGCTGCTAATCGAGGAGTATATAAGTTCTAATAGTACGTTGTTTTGTACACAATTAGATAATCTTGAATCAACTTTAATTTCAGAATTTCGAAAGTTAAATGTGGGAGACAAACATGAAATTCAGGAAATCATAAATTTAAGCTAAAACGTTATAAATATAAATAGGAATATCCTGAGTCGCTGCAAATGGAATTATTTGATTATAACGGGGTAGTATCTTTGATGTGTAACTGAATTACGAGTTGACAATCATACAGGCGAAGCAGATGATGGTTATCGATCATCAGTCGTATGGACTTAAAATGTATAAGTATTAAAAGTAGGCCCTATAGAAATATCATATTATTAACCAGGGGAATATGAAAAAAATTGTAGATATGAAAATGAAGATGTAAAATCAGAATAATCCGCCACTGTATAAATATTCTTTAAGGACTGGTATTGGTAGTTCAACAAGTGAAAGCACAGTATACCAGACAACTCCAAGGAAGCAAAACCAGCGGAGATAGCCGCTCGCTTGTGTATTACTTCGACGTCGCGAAGTGCAAAGCCTGTCCGCTTCGCGAAGGCTGCTACAAGCCAGGTGCTAAAAGCAAGACTTACTCGATCCGCATCCTTTCCGAACAGTTCAAAGAGCAAATCGAGTTCGAACTCAGCGGTACATTCAAAGAACGTATCAAGCGACGGCCGATCATTGAACACAAAAATGCGGAAATGAAGAGATTCCACGGTATGGACATAGCCAGATACCGGGGTCTATTCCGCATGCGAATACAAGCGTACCTCACAGCTTTCGTCGTAAACGTAAAGCGTATGGTGAAGTTAAAAGAGCAAAAGCAGCCCGCCCTCAACTGAGGATGGACTGCTTTTTTCGATTCACAGATTCCTTTTTTCCAATTCAGAACTCAAACTGCGACCAAACCAAGGGTTTTGCAGGGCTCTCCTACAGGGCTGCTTTTGTACTACGGGCTAATTGCTCGTGTATTTTACCCAATCGTATTCGGCGTATAGCGGATTCGCTCCGTTATACGGACCTAGCCAGTCGTCAACACCAGTGCCATTCCATAAATTCATCATAATCTTGCCTGGCGTGCTCGGTATGTTCGTAGTTGCTGTATGCTTTAGAACCCCGTCAACATACCACTTAATGTATCCTGGCTGCCAATCGAATGCATAGGTGTGAAAGCCTCTTGATGCATCAAAGCCCAGATCAACAATCTTCTCGTGACCACCGACCCCGTTTGTATAATAGTTGAATTGCACTTTTGTCGTGTCTTTGCCTAAAAATTCAATATCTATTTCATCCCATGGCGTGCCATCAGTTGGTCCCGTATACGTAAAAAAGGAAGATACGATCCCTGTATTTTTAGCAGGCTTCATGCTGACCTCGTATAAGCCGTATCTGTAAGTATTCGTCGATCGATACTCTCCGCAGTCAAATTTATTGTACGCGGAACTCGTTAAGCCAAGCTTCATTTTGCCATCGTTCGTAAAATTGACATTATTGGCACGCCAAGTGCAATTAAACATGTTCCCATTGGAATATCCGTCCGCCTTTTGCCATACACCCGAATTGAAACCATTAAGTGGTTCCCAAAAAACATTCCCCGCATAAACGCTTACCGAAAAAAACAGAGAGACAATACCAGTGACCATTAAAGTAAACCAAGATTTCTTCTTCATTTTACACCTCCCTAAAAGATTGACCAAACATGAAAGAAATGGCTGACAATGATACATTATTTCAAGTATTGGCTATCTTACCGGACAAATATAAAACGCTTCCATATTTGGTATTTTCATTGTAGTCTGAAATTGAGGCGTACACAATAGCAAACTTAACGCTCGAAACATAATTTAAAAAAAACTAAATTTTATCAAGTTGTGATTTAAAAATGCACCGCGGGGCCGCTACTCACGCCGATAACTAGAGCGCCTACGCCGGGCGAGAGCACCCCGGCCAAAGCGCTCTATGTTCCTGTCGTTCGTTTCACGCAGCCCACGGAGCGAAAGAGCTGTGGGCCAAATCCAAGATGGCATGCACACAACATGAGCCGCTACGCTGGCGCTGCGCTATTCATCATGTATGCATTCACAGAGCAGCACCATGATTCCGCCGCACTTCATCATCGTGCTATAGAAGCTGAATCAAAGAAGGATGGTTAAAGAAAAGATAGCAAGACCTTTTTAGGGGGGGGGACTTGCTATCTTTATGGTTTAGAGCAATTTTTCCATAATCATTACGTCTATATATTGGCCGTCCATTAACCCCTTGCTTTTCAAAAACGCCGACTTCACGGTAACCGATCTTCCGATAAAGCCTCTGACCGTTTTCATTAAAGGGGAAGGTGAACAGGACGATCTTATAAAAATTGTTTTTCTTGGCCTCTTTCTCTAATTCCGAATGAAACGCACTACCAACGCCTTTACTGCGGAAGGTTCGGTCTACGTAAATCGAAAGGTCCGCAACGCCATCATAAGCACAACGATGAGAATAACGATTTAAAGAAGCCCAGCCAACCACGATCCCATACGATTCTGCGACCAAAACGCCCTGGGTACCCCATGAGATTACAGGATATAAACAGCTCAAAGCCCTCGGAGAAGCAAATTTGGTATAGATACCGAAGGTACTAAAATGACAATTACCGATGAAGCGAGAGAGTTTATTGAAAAGATGATGAAGGAAGCTGGAGTGTCTACCTTGCGTATTGGATGTGCGGGAGCAGGCTGCTGTGGACCCAGCTACGAGTTGTCTCTTGAGAAGTCACAAGAGAAACGATGCGGTAAGTCTAGTCAATGAGGTCGAGGTGGCGGTTGACCGCAGGTGGCTGACCAGGTTTGTGGACTTACCCTTGGATACATTCAAGATGAGCAAGGTTCAGGACTAACGATGAGTAGCGGCAGCAGCAGCTGTTAAGCTGATAGGAGGACAATGATGATGGCGAATTATCACACGCTTGTTTAGAATAAAGTATATATTGGCGGAGAGAGTGCATTGCTCGAAGCCCTTCGGGAGCAAGAGATCTCAGATGTTTTTGATCTGAGAGATAACGGCACAGAGGCAGAGGGATTTCCGGCAATTCACGTATTGGCATTCATTAAAAGAGCCTCGATTAATGTGCGGCTCTTCTTTTTTATGCATTTGTTTTCCTACGAAATTCCGTAGGACTTAATCCAGTCCATCTTTTAAATTGTCTGCTGAAATGAGAGAGGTTTTTGTAGCCTAATTGATTGGCGATCTCGTTCAATGATGTTTTCGGTTGCTGAAGCAGAATTTTGGCTTCTTGCAACTTCAATCCGGATAAGTAGGTTCGGGGTGACATATGATACACTTTTTGGAACACTTCTAAACCATAATTCGGACTGATTCCAAGAGAAGCAATAATCGGTTGGATATGAACCGAAAAATCTACATTTTCGTTCTTTTCCATGCATTTTTTTGAAAGCCCCTTTAATTGCTTCGGCAATTTCTTTGGCATATTTGACTGTAGTCATTGTTTGATGTGTCCGCAAGTCCGCGTTCGACGGTTGTATATCTACCAAAACTTGCAATAGTTCAAAGAGAATTACCTGCGCTAGCCATTTCTCAAGGTTCCTTTTTAATCTTTCATAGTAAGGGCTGGAAGGCTTATAAACCCAATCACAGTCTTTCATTATTTTCATTCGTAAAGAAGGCTCGTCTATATCGAAATGAGCACAAAAATAAGTCATGGAATTGGCTGATATACATCGGTTAGTGTGCTCAAAACCCGGAGGAATTAAAAGAATATCATCTTTTCCGATAATATACTGTTCATTTTCAATAAGAGTCTCTTGTGCGCCGTCTAGAACAATAAGGATTTCAAACGCATGGTGAAATTCCTTTATCATGGACCAATTTGAATGAACGGTTCAACAGATTTAGCAAATTGGGAACCGATTGGTTTCTTGCTTGAAAAGAACGAAGTTGATATTGTAATTACCGAAATTGATTTAGAATATGGCGGAAAGGTTGGCAAATGGCACCGGGTAACACAAGGGTTTACCAGTCGCGGCTGCGCTGAGGCACCTCAAATCTATAAGCGAAATGAATATTATTATCTCATATTAGCTGCTGGGGGAACAGGATATGCACACGGCGTAGAAATTGGACGTTCAAAAAATATCTTCGGTCCGTATGAATCGCATCCGTCGGGTGAGCCGATCATTACTTCTTCGCCGCGTCACCTTTTTTCACTGGGCGATCCGGATGCGGGCCACTTTGAAATGTACAATCCAAAGTCAGTAATGCAAAAAGCAGGGCACGGATCTTTGGATCAAACTCAAACAGGTGAATGGTATATTGCTCATCTCATGTCGCGACCTCTCGAAGGAACACTCTTAAACCCTTTAGGGCGTGAAACATCTATTCAAAAAATGAAGTGGACAGCAGATGAATGGCTCGAAATGAAAGACGGTTCAAATTTAGCGAAAATGGAAGTCGAGGAAATGGAGGGCGTGCAATTATCCAAGCAATCCTCTTATGACATCTTTGATCATTTTGACAATAGCACATATAACTTGTGTTTTATGACTCCTTATCGAAACCAAAATGCTTGTTGGGTGAATACTAATGAACGTCCCGGATATTTGCGCATTCATGGTGAGAACTCTTTCTTTTCACAAATGAACCCCGCTATTATGGCGACGCGAGCTACTTCGTTCAATTACGAATTTCAAACCAAACTTGAATTTCATCCGGATCATTCATTCAGAAACTGCAGGTATGGGGCTTTATTACGATTCGAACAATTGGATTTATGCTTATTTAACTTATTCAGAGCCAACAGGCACGATTATTTTAAGTTTATTGCAGGCTAAGCTTGGAAAGCGAATTGAATGTGTCCAAAATCCTATATTTGTGCATGAAAATATCGTTGAATTAAGAATTGTCTACAATTCAGGTACAGCCCATATCCTTTATCGTTTGCAAGATAACGTGGAGTGGAAAGTATTAGTGGAAGGTATGGATGCTTCTTATTTGTCTGATGAAGGCGTTAACGGGGAGCCAGGCGAAATTGGCGGATTTACAGGATTGTTTAACTTTGTAGGTTCGGTTGATTCCCATCAGCATGACTCTTTTGCAGATTTTGATTACTATTCGGTAAAGAATTTCTAGTTGCTTTATTTTCAGCCCTAGGCATGATTGTCGCAGCTATTTCCAATATGATCGTCGGCTATATGTCCGATCGTACAAATTCTCGTTTTGAACAGTCGAACACTTAATAATCGTATTACATCTTCAACATTGAGTGACAGGTGTTCAAGTCCAGATTTGAGATTATTTTTATGTTGAAAACGTTCTCTCTATCTTATATAATAAATATATAATTAATATTAGGGTTGTTACTGCATTGCAGGCAAAGCCTAAACGAATCCGTACTAAATTACATTTAGTTTTGGATTAGTTTAGGCTTTTTTTTGCTAGTAAAAAATATAAAGTGGGCGAACTCATGAGGATTAAAAAAGTATTTAACAATAATGTTGCATTGGTTGAAGGACCAAATCGATCCGAGATCATTGTTATTGGAAAGGGACTAGCTTATCAGAAAATTCCAGGTGAAAATATAGATCCATCAAGAATTGAGAAGACTTTCGTGATGGAGACCAATGAATTATCTGAGCGGCTATCTACATTACTGAGTGAGATTCCTCCAAAACATCTTGAATTGACAGATCAAATTATCCGTTATGCAGTAAAAGATCTAAACACTTCTTTTAGCAATAATATATACTTGGCCCTTACAGATCATATTAGTTATGCCGTTACGCGCTCTACACAGGGATTGGGTCTCAAGAATGCGTTGCTCTGGGAGATACAAAAGTTCTATCCGAAAGAATATCACACGGCGATGCATGCATTACACTTAATTGAAAAGGAAACAGGAGTTAAATTGCCTGTAGATGAAGCCGGCTTTATCGCGATGCATTTTGTTAATGGCCAGCAGGATGGTCAAGAGATGGAACAGACCTTAATGGTAACCCAGATGGTTCAAGAAATTCTCAATATAGTAACACTGCACTATGGGATTGAACTAGATGAAGAAACATTAAATTATAGCCGCTTTGTGACTCACTTGAAATATTTCTCTTATCGCACGATGCGTCATGAATCGATTCCTTCTGAGGATGATGAGCTGTACGAACAAGTCATTGCCAAATATCCTGAAGCCTTTGCCTGCAGTGAGAAGGTAAGAGCATATTTACGGGAAGAGTATCAAGTTGAGACAACCGAAGGTGAAATGGTCTATTTCATGCTCCATATTAGGCGTGTGACCAGCAGAGATTAGCCTATTACAATAAATAGCAGGGTTGTTACCATTAGTTGGGCAAAGCCTGGATAAGTGATAAGTGTACTGTTTTTCAGTGTACTTCATCACCTGTTCAGGTTTTTTTATTTCATATAAACCAGAATGAGTTCTAAAGGAGCGAGCACAAATGAAGTACGAAAGATTAGCGAAAGATATCGTGCAGAACATCGGTGGAGAGGAGAATGTTACGAATCTTGTCCATTGTGCAACCCGGTTGAGATTTAATTTAAAAGATAATCATTTACCCGATAAAGAGAAGCTGACAAGCTTAGAAGGAGTGCTGACTGTCGTAGAAAGTGGCGGTCAATTTCAAGTGGTTATCGGAAATGACGTTGCACACGTATATCAAGAGATTATGAAAACCAGCAAACTTGGGACAGGGAATTCTGCATCAGAGGATGCAGATAAACCTAAGGAGAAGATTCTGTCCACAATTTTTGCAGTGATTTCCGGAAGTCTTTCTCCTCTGTTGCCTGCAATGGCCGGAGCAGGGATACTAAAAGCTTTTTTAACCCTGTTCACAACCTTTGGCTGGGTATCTGCGGAAAGTGGAACCTACCTCATTCTGGCTGCAGCAGCTAATGCCGTCTTCTATTTCCTGCCTATATTCCTGGGCGTCTCTGCATCGATTAAATTTGGCGCCAATCCATATGTAGGTGGAGTTATCGGTGCAGCATTGATGGAGCCGAATTTTACGGGGTTATTAGCCAACGGGGACACCTCTTCATTTTTAGGAATTCCTGTCGTCTTAATGGATTATTCGTCAACCGTCTTTCCGGTGTTCGTAGCTATTTGGATATTCTCTTACGTGGAGAAATATTTAAAGAAAGTCATCCATAAAGAGCTGCAGACGTTTTTGGTTCCGTTACTATCCTTAGCCATCATTGTACCACTCACTGCTATGATCTTTGGCCCATTTGGAGTATATATCGGAAATGCAATAGCAGATTCTATTAATTATCTCATGGGAGTAAGCGGCTTGCTGACAGGAGCTGTAATTGGCGGGTTAATCTTCTTCCTTGTTGTTTTTGGCCTACATTGGGGCATAATTCCAATCGTTCTAGCAAATCTAACAAATGGAAACGATCCGATCCTTGCAATGTGGGCTGCCTCTAACTTTGCCATGGCAGGGGTAGCACTAGGTGTATTCCTTAAATCCAAAGAAAAGTCTTTGAAATCAATTGCTGGTTCCTCTACGTTAAGTCTGTTGTTAGCAGGTGTCTCCGAGCCAACTGTCTACGGGATATTGCTGCGTTACAAGCGCACGATCCCATTTGTTATTATTGCTGGAGCTATCGGAGGAGCAATTAATGGCGGTTTCCATACGTATGCTACAGCATTTGTTTTCCAAAATATTTTTTCAATCGGTGCATTTGAACCTGTCGGGTATTATTTAATTGGGATTGCAGTTGCCATGGGTATTGGTTTGATTCTGACGATTCTTTTCGGATACTTGAATAAAAAAGATGTTGCAGTAACTGAGCCGAGTGAAGTAACTCCTAATGTGGAAAACAAGGCTGTTCAACCAGAAGCAAGTGTCAGGTTTACTGATGGTTTGCCGATCTTAAAGAAAGAGGTACTGGTCAGCCCACTAATAGGTGAAGTGAAATCCTTGACTGAAGTTCCCGATCCTGCTTTTGCAGAAGGTGCTATGGGAAAAGGAATTGCAGTTATCCCAAGTGTTGGCCAAGCGTTCTCGCCAGTGAATGGTACGATTGGTACTGTACTCAAGTCCGGCCATGCTGTAATTATAATGTCCGAGAATGGCGCGGAAATATTGATTCACATTGGAATCAACACCGTTCAATTGAAAGGGCAATATTTCACCCCTAGAGTTAAGGCAGGAGATCAGGTCAACAAAGGCGATCTATTAATTGATTTTGATCTTAGAAAGATTAAGGAAGCTGGTTACAATCCAATCACTCCTATTATAATCTCGAATGCCAGTAAGTATTTGGATGTTATTGAAACCACAAAGTCATCGGTTTTGGCACAAGATAATTTGCTGACGCTTGTTGTCTAAGCGAAACTAGGTAGGAAGGAGACTCACATTTGCAATCCAACACATACAGTTTTCCAGAGAACTTCTTATGGGGCGGCGCTGTAGCAGCCAGAAGATATTGCACTGCTTGCAGAAATGGGGTTCCGCTGTTTTCGGACATAGGTTGCATGTTGGCGTATATTCCTGCTTATCCATTGACTAGTACTCCAGAGGATGTTTTTGTGGCGCTGCAAGGGGAGGATATCCTTCATATGCAGCCCAATTCTTTAAAGAGAACAATGTAGTTCTTGAAAAAGAATTTGGGGATGATCTTATTCTGAAAAGCTATCCTGTTGATTATATTGGCTTTAGCTACTATATGAGCCGTGCTGTGAGCGCATACCCAGAGAGGAAAGAGAAAACGACTAAAGCCATTGCACCAAATGGGTCTGATCTAGACTAACATATTGCAGCCATGAAGCCGTCCTTAATAAGGGCGGCTTTATGGCTAGACTAATTTTTTTGTATCTAATTTATCAATTTTGCGATTTACGTAGCTCATGTAGGATACATATCTGCCATCGCTGAATCATTAATGCGTCTGTTGTAATAACGGATAGATGAACTTGCGTCGATCTGTAGCAGATTCATCGCTGGGATTATGCATTGTGCTTTTAAAAAAATCAGTTTTGCCTGTCGCGGTGTCGGCCTTTTTTCTGTATATCGCTTATGGCGGGATTACCGCCTTTGTTACGCTTTTTACAGACTCGATCGGGGTTAATTCCGAAGCTTTCTCTAGCTTATGCTGCGACGCTTGCCCTGATCCGTCCTGTTGCGGGAAAGGTTTCGGATCGGCACGGCGAGGCCTTCGTTATTGTGCCGTCGCTTGTGATAGCTGTTGTTGCATTGATTGTGTTGAGTCTCTCGACTGGGTTACTAGGCGTGCTCGTTTCGGCGGTACTTTACGGCATAGGCTTCGGTTGTGGGGGTGAGCCGAGAGAAGAAGATAAAAAGCCCGCGATTTACGCAAGCTCCTTTTGAAGATAAGCATCAATTTTTGCCAGGGCTTCTTCTGTACCGCCGGATTGCAGGAAGCTATCATTTATTTTTTGTACGCCCTCTTTATACGCTGCGTTCGACATCACTTCACGTACGGCCTCTCTTAACGATTGTGCATTGATATCATCTTTGGTTATTCGATAGCCAGCTTGAAGTTCCGTTAACCGCTGCGCGACCATCGGCTGATCCTTGTCCTGAGGCAGAACGACCAAGGGTACATTGAAGTGAATCCCTTCATTCACGCTGTTCATTCCACCATGAGTAATAAACACATCTGAATGACGTAATACCTCTAATTGAGGAACATAGGGCGAGATGATAAAGTGCTCGGGAGCCGGATTGATTTTCGTAAAGTCGGCTTTCTCGCCGGCTGCAATCACGACGATGCCTTCAAAATCGGCAAAAGCTTCAATACAGGTGTTAAAAAAGTCTTCAACATGATCCAAAACCGTCCCCATCGAAATGTAGAGAACCTTATTATTTTGTAATAGATTCAAAGGAAAAGAATGTTCCCCTTTGCGCTCTGGGAAGCTGGGACCCATAAAAAGATTCTCGTCACTGAACAGCTCGCCGTTCGGTTGGAAATATCGGCTGGTGTAAACAACATTCAGAGCCCCTGAATTATTCATAAATTGAAATACATGCTTGGGAGCAACACCGAATCTTTCCTGCATGTGCTGCAGTGACGTTGTAGCCTGTTCATCAAGCTGAAACGGTGCTTTAGCGTCAGAACGGAAGGGATTGTTAGCCATCTGATTGTTTGAAATAAGAAAGGATGGAGATGAAGAAATGCCGGGGATATTCAAATAATCTCTAACTAATTCACCAGCTCCGAATCTATCATAGAACACAAAGTCAAAATCAATGCTTTCCGACAACTCCCGGGTAACTTCCAATATGTCTAGCGAGGTCTGAATGTGAATGTTCAAAAATGCTTTCAATCCGGCGGGAGAAGCGGCATTAATAGATGCAGTCCTCAACAGATCGGGGTGCAGGCGAACTGTTGCCCCAACTGCTTCTAATCTGTCCTTGTATTTCTCAGTTGTAATGTAATATACTTGGTCCCCTCGTGCTGCAAAGGCTTGCGTAATCCCGATCGTAGGGTTCACATGTCCTTCTGCTGGAAAGTTAACCATTAAAACACGTAGCATCCATTATCACTCCTTTTCCCTTTATCGAAGATCACAGTTTTTACTGAGTCTCTCTATCCATAATAACAATAATATTTATTTTTTCAAATGATATCCTTTTTGGTGTTTGACATGAAATTTGTATAACAAATATTTACCTCGTGCATAGTAAAGACGAACTCTACTCAGCAAGGGAGGTTTTTCTAAAATGAATGTTCAAAGAGCACAAGAAATAGCGTCCTCTCCCATCATGGCGAATGTGTTATGTGATGGGTCACCCATTTATATTCAGCATGTGAATGAGCAGAGGGAGACGGCACGTATCTATGCGATGAACCATCCGGAAGAGGAACGGGAAGTGCCTTTGTATACGTTAACAGAACAGGTTCAAGTACTGGAATAAGAAAGGAGAGATGTTGAAAATGCAACCCAATCAACAGAAAGTGACCGAGGCCGACCGCTTGAATTTTCGTGACCAGACTGATGATGTGGTCAGAGAAGTACCGGCCACGACGGATGCCAGCGAAGCAGTTGCAGCGATGACCTCACATATCAATAAATACGATGTACCGGATGAGTTGGAGGAAAAATAGAGAATGTGATTTTTAGCTTTTGTCATACCGCAAAAATGTAATAAATATAAAGAAGCAGCTCTATAAAGGGGCTGCTTCTTTATATTTATTACAAAATCATTCATTAATATTAGAAAAAAAGTATTGCATATGGGTTTACTAGGTATTATGATAACAACAGATTTATATTTTTTGTTTCTTTTAAAGGTTTAAGGTTTAGACCTTAAAGATTTATGGATCGGAGTGTTCGTATGATAATCCCATCTCCTCTGCGCTTTGAGAAAGTATCAGCTAAAAAAGTGAGTGATTTTATTAGAGAGCAGTTGGAAGAGGCAATTATTCTAAAAGAGTTGCTTAGCGAGGAGCAGCTGCCAACAGAGCGGGAACTTGCAGAGATATTTAATGCCAGCAGAATTACAGTTCGTGAGGCACTATCTCAATTAGAGTCCAAGGGACTCATTGAAAAGAGAGTAGGTGCCAAGGGAGGGACGTTTGTTCTTCCAGTGACAGCAAATTCTCATAAACGTACCCGGGCAGAAATCGCACAAGATTGGGAGCATATGCTGAAGGTCTTTGAATATCGGATGATGGTGGAGCCTGAGGGGGCATTTTTAGCGGCTGCGCGGATCACCACAGATGAACTGGAATTACTCCAGCATTATCTGGACCAGAGCATTGAAGCAGATTGTACCCGGGAATGGTTTCGGGCCTTGGACGTCAAGTTTCATTTAGCCATTGCCAAGGCATCGGGCAACCCATTTTGTGAAGCCGCTGTTAGGCAGATTCGGACCCAAATTAACCCGGCGCTTGATCTCATGCCCTATGACGATCAGATTCGGACGGTGAACTACGACGTCCATACGGAAATTCTGAGTGCACTTCGGGCACGGGATGCTGAGAAGTCGCGGGAAGTAATGAGACACCATATCGGACATTCCGCAGATGCCATTTATGCGAGACTGGTTGCACAAGGCTAGTCGGTACTATACAGAAAAAATAAGATAATTCGAGCGGGGATGATAAAAATGAATATAAATGAACTTTTAGCATTATCCAGACCGCTTCAAGATCAGCTGATTGCTTGGCGCAGAGACTTTCATCGCCATCCTGAAACGGGTTATGAAGAGGTTCGTACATCGGGAATTGTGGCTGAACACTTACGTGAACTTGGGCTGGAAGTGATAACAAATGTAGGTAAAACCGGGGTTGTAGGTCTGTTACGAGGAAAAAGCCCGGGACCTACAATCGGTCTAAGGGCAGATATGGATGCTTTACCGATTCAGGATGAAAAAACGGTTCCCTATCGGTCACAGATTCCGGGAAAGGCACATTTATGTGGGCATGATGCCCATACCGCAATACTGATGGGAGCCGCGCAGTTACTTACGAAGCTGGAACGGCCCGAAAGAGGGAACATCAAATTTGTCTTTCAACCAGCAGAAGAAGGTTTGGCTGGGGCGAAGGCTATGATTGATGATGGTGTGTTGGAAAATCCAAAAGTAGATGCGATGGCAGGACTTCATATGTTCCCGGGTCTAAAGACAGGAACGCTCGGGGTCAGCAAAGGGGTAGCTTTTGCATCCGCAGACAGCTTAACGATTAAGATTATAGGCAAAGGCGGTCATGCTGCCCGTCCGCACGAGGGGATAGACGCGATTGCCGTGTCCGCGCAGGTTATTTCTGCCCTGCAAAATATACCAAGTCGTCTGGTTGATCCGCTTGAGACCATTGTCATTACTATTGGCAAAATTAGTGGCGGCTACATGGGGGCTGCCATTGCACCGGAGGTAGAAATGATCGGTACCGTGCGAACTCTATCTGCGGAGCTACGCAGCCGGATGCCTGAACTGATCGAACAGGTAGTCCGTGGTGCGTGTGAATCGTTTGGGGCCGGATATGAATTAAATTATCAGCATGGCTACCCAGTTGTGCAGAACGATTCGGAAATGGTCGATCTGATGACGGAAACGAGTGAGCTACTGTTTGGCTCCAAGGAGTGGAACTACATCAAACCGTCAACAGGCGGAGAGGATTTCGCTTTTTATTGTGAGCAGGTACCCGGTGTATTTTTCCGGCTCGGATCTGGGAGAGGAGATGAAGCTACAAGCTATCCATTGCATCATCCCAAGTTTGATTTGGACGAATCCGTGCTGCCTTATGGAGTAGCGATGATGTCGGCTATAGCGTTACATTTTCTGAAAACGAAATAACAATCCTGAATGAGCTTTTCACAGCAACTGTAGCGCAAAATACAACGTTAATAGACTGGAGTGGACAAGATGAACAGACATAAGTGGTTTACAAGCGGGATCACATTACTGATTACAGCAATTATCCTGGCAGGCTGCGGTGCCCCATCCACAGACGGTAGTAAAGACAGCGCAACATCGACCAGCAGTAAAGTGCTGACGATCGCGAATGCTACGGATATTGAGAGCTTTGATCCACATAACAATAACAATACGGCGAGTGAAGCCGTTCTGGTTAACGTATTTGACTACTTGCTGAAAAATGATAGTCAGCAGAAGAAAGTACCTGGACTCGCAACTTCCTGGGAAAAGGTAAATGATACGACTTGGCGTTTTCACTTACGCGAAGGAGTTACCTTCCATAACGGTGATCCATTCACGGCGGAAGATGTGAAGTACACGATAGAAAGAGTGGCGAAGGATAATACGCTCAAACAAAATTCTTACTTTAAAAATATTAAAGAAGTGAAAGTGGTAGATGAACATACAGCAGACATCATAACCGACGGACCAGACCCGCTGCTGCTGAATCGTTTATCCAAAATGGGAGCTGGGATCTTACCCTCCAAGTATATTGAGAAGAATGGCATAGAGGCATTCCTTAAAAATCCAATTGGTACAGGCCCTTATAAATTTAGTCAATGGATTAAGGATGATCGTGTGGTACTCGATAAAAACGATAAGTACTATGAAGGTCAGCCGAAATGGGATCAAGTTGTTTTTCGTTCCATCCCGGAAGCCTCTACGCGTGTATCTGAACTGCTCGCAGGCTCGATTGACATTGCTTCCGGAATCCCTTCCACCGATATAGAACGCATTCAAGGCGAAGACGGCAAAAAAATCGTCAAGGCACCGATTCAGCGTGTTCTGCAATTGATTTTACGTCAAAGCCAAGGCAGTGTTACGGCTGACCCGAAAGTGAGAGAGGCGATAGACCTCGCGATCGATAAAAAGGGCATCGTGGACAGCATCGCAGGTGGTGCCGGGATTGTAACTCGTACTTCCGTTACACCAGGTAACTTTGGTGCCGATCCTTCCTTGTATGAGAAAACATTATATGATCCGGCAAAAGCCAAAGAATTGCTGAAGCAAGCCGGTTATGCTGGTGAAGGCCCAACATTGACCCTTTCAGTATCCTCAATATACAAAGAGTATGCCGAGGTCGTAGCCGCCATGTTAGATAAAGAAGGCTTCAAAATTAAATTGGACGTACTGGAGCCAAGTGCTTTCAGTGAGCGTTACAGCTCCAAATCCTTCAAAGAAATGTTTATGATCGGCATTGGTAATTCCCTGTTTGATGCTTCCAACAACTATAACCGCTACCTACTAGAAGAGGCTAAGGGTGAAACGGATTATAACAATCCGAAGGTAGAAAAGCTGTTGCAGCATGCCCTGACGAATCTGGATACAGCCTCGCGTGAAAAAGAGTATCAGCAAGTGCAGCAGATTTTGGCTGAAGATCGTCCAGCCGTCTATCTTTTCCAAATGGAAGGGATCTATGGCACGGGTAACGGTGTGAATTTCCAACCGAGAAGTGACGAGATGTTCTATGCAGAGGATATTACACCTGCAAAATAAAAAGAGAAGTGAACGGGCGGGGACCTCAATGAAGGTTCCTGCCCGTCCTTTTAAAAAAAGCCTGCTGGTTATGGAGGTGACGAATTGAGAGCTTATATCGCCAAATCGCTGCTGCAGGTGATTCCTGTACTGCTGATTGTCTCTCTGATTGTATTCATCCTGGTGAGGGTAACCGGGGATCCTGTAGCCCTGATGCTGCCGGAGACTGCTACAGCCGAGGATCGTGCAGTATTGACACAAGCGCTTGGACTAGATCAGCCATTATATACGCAATACATTAAATTTATTGGAAGTGCCTTACAAGGCGATTTTGGTACCTCGTTTCGCTATGGTGAATCGGCTTTGCCATTAGTGCTGGAACGGCTGCCTGCCAGTTTTGAATTGGCAGTAGCTGCCATGTTTTTTGCAGTTATCATCGCAGTGCCGTTGGGCGTCATCTCAGCAGTCAAACGTAATACCTTTACCGATTTAATCATTTCCAGTTTATCCGTAGTCGGAAAGGCCATGCCTAACTTTTGGATGGGGATTATGCTCATATTGCTATTCTCCGTCATGTTGGGGATGCTTCCGGTGTCCGGTCGGGGCGGGATGGAGCATTTGATACTTCCGGCTTTTACACTGGGTGTCGGTCTTTCTGCACAGATGACTCGACTCATTCGCTCCAGTATGCTGGACATTTTGAATCAGGACTATATACGAACAGCCCGAAGTAAAGGGATTTTCGAAATCGTAGTCATCGGAAAACACGCTTTTCGCAATGGATTGATTCCGGTCGTCACGATTATGAGCTTGCAATTTACGAGCTTGATCGGCGGAACACTGATTACCGAGACGGTATTTGCATGGCCGGGTTTGGGGCAGCTACTTGTCGTCGCTGTGAATACGCACGACATGGCTATCGTACAGGCAGCTGTATTTGTGATTGCCTTTATTGTGGTTATCAGCAATATTTTAACCGATGTCGTTTACCGACTGCTTGATCCAAGAATTAAATACAACTAGAAAGGGGAGGAGGAAGTGTGGCAGGCATTCATGATGTACAAGCTCTTGGTCCAGACCTAGACTTGGATGGAAAAAAGCAAGCACAACCGTCCAGTATCAGGCGCGTATGGAAGCAACTGTTACGAAGTAAAACCGGAACGGTCGGTGCAGTAATCATACTGCTCGTATGCTTAACGGCACTATGTGCCCCTCTGCTGGCCAGTCACAATCCTGCGGATATTGACCCGCTTAATCGTCTGAAGCCGCCGATGTGGCTGGCTGGTGGATTGCCGGAGCATTGGCTGGGTACAGACAACCTGGGACGGGATATGTGGAGTCGTATCGTATACGGAGCGAGAGTTTCGCTTATCGTCGGTGTCGGTGCAGTTCTGGTCTCAGGGACGATTGGCGCGATTCTCGGACTCCTCGCCGGTTTTTATGGTAAATGGGTGGATGCCATCATTATGAGAGTTGCCGATGCCTTTTTGGCTATTCCGGCTATTCTGCTGATGCTGGTCGTCTTGGCCGTGGTGGGTCCTGGAATGACTACGCTTATTTTTGTTATTGGCGTTACGAATTGGGTTTCTTATACAAGGGTGGTCCGGGGCGAGGTATTGAGTATCAAGGAACGGGACTTCGTTAAAGCAGCTAAGGCGATTGGCTCAAAAAATAGCAGGATTCTGTTGAAGCACATTTTACCCAACGTCTTGTCTTCGTTCATTGTAATTTCCGGTATGAGTGTGGCGACAACGATTATTATGGAAGCTTCGCTTAGTTTTCTCGGATTAGGGATCACACCACCGGCCGTGTCCTGGGGTGGCATGCTGAGCGATGGGAGACAGTATGTAGCCACGAGTTGGTGGGTGGCAACGTTTCCCGGTCTGGCGATTACCATCACGGTCCTGGGCGTCATTTTCCTCGGTGACTGGCTTCGCGACGTGTTAGATCCCCATATGAAGGCAAAAGAATAACAGAAAGCGGGGGATCGGAAAAGATGACCACGAAGTTGCTTGAAGTGAACCATTTGAAAACCTACTTTAAAACAGAGGATGGCATCGTTCCTTCGGTCAACGGTGTCAGCTTCACTGTGAATCCAGGTGAAACGGTAGCTATTGTTGGAGAGTCCGGTTCCGGTAAAAGTGTAACCTCCTTGTCTATTATGGGTTTAGTGGCTGCGCCGGGTAAAGTCGTGGGCGGGGAGATTCTGCTTGAAGGCCGAAACTTACTCAAACTGTCCAAGGGGGAAATGCGAAAATATCGGGGGAACGAGGTATCCATGATTTTTCAGGAGCCGATGAGTTCGCTGAATCCGGTATTTACGATTGGTAACCAAATCAGTGAGGTCATCCGGCAGCACCAGAAGCTGAGCAAACCGGAGGCACGGCAGAAAAGTATCGAGATGCTAGAACGGGTAGGCATACCTGGTGCGTCGAAAGTGGTAAGTTACTTTCCGCATCAGCTGTCTGGAGGAATGCGTCAGCGGGTGATGATCGCCATGGCCTTGGCCTGTCAGCCTAAACTGCTGATTGCTGATGAACCGACGACGGCACTGGACGTTACGATTCAGGCTCAAATTTTGAATTTAATCCACAAGCTAAGCAAGGAAGAGAACACAGGCATCATTCTCATTACCCACGATTTAGGTGTCGTCGCGGAAATGGCGGACCGGGTAGTCGTGATGTATGCCGGGGAAGTGGTCGAGGAAGCGGACGTATTTGATTTGTTTGAAAAGCCGGGTCATCCTTATACGATTGGTCTGCTAGGATCACTCCCTAAGCTTACGGAACAGAGAGAATGGCTGGATTCCATTCCCGGTACCGTTCCTAATATGATGCAGATGCCGAGCGGCTGTCCATTTCATCCCCGCTGTCCTTATGCCCAGGAACAGTGCACCCAGATTCATCCTGAAATACAGGCCAAGGATCAAGGACACTATGTCAGATGTTTGCGGATGGAGGAGGTGTCAGTATGAGTGAGACAGCACAGGGAACACCGCTTCTCGAAGTGAATGGGCTTAAAAAATATTATCCTATGAAAAAGGGCTGTTTTTCCCAAAAAAGCGGTTATGTACGGGCGGTTGATGGTTTGAGTTTTAAGGTGATGCCTGGTGAAACATTAGGTATTGTAGGTGAATCGGGTTGCGGCAAATCGACAACGGGACAAATGATTACACAACTGCTGGAGCCCACAGCAGGCGAAATTCGTTTTCAAGGGCAAAGCCTGTCTGATTTAACGGATGAAGAAGTCCGCAAAGTGAGACGAGATTTACAGTTTGTATTTCAAGATCCGTACTCTTCTTTGAATCCGAGAATGAAGGTCTTTGATATCGTCGCCGAACCACTGCAAGTACATGGGATTGCTAAAGGGAAAGAGCTTAAAGCTGAAGTTTTCCGACTGTTGCAGACGGTAGGACTAGGCGCTCATCTAGCGGATCGGCATCCTCATGAATTCAGTGGTGGGCAGCGGCAGCGGATCGGTATAGCCAGGGCGCTTGCCATGAAACCAAAGCTCATTGTTTGCGATGAACCTGTATCCGCGCTGGATGTGTCGATTCAGGCTCAGATTTTGAATTTGTTAAAAGAGCTTCAGCAGCAGTTCCAACTTACCTACATTTTCATCGCTCACGGTCTGCCCTCCGTAAAGCATATTAGCGATCGCATCGCAGTGATGTACTTGGGCAAAATCGTGGAGCTTGCAGATCGTGATGAGTTGTTTGCACAGCCACAGCATCCGTATACCAAAGCATTGCTTGATGCAGTACCCGTCCCAGATCCGAGGCTGCGTAAAGAGCGAATAACGTTGACAGGTGAAATCCCCAATCCTGCCAATCCGCCCTCAGGCTGTACTTTTCACACGCGTTGCCCATACGCACAAGAAATATGCCGCCAACAGGGACCATTGCTCGAAGAGCATACTCCAGGGCATATTGTGGCCTGCCATTTTCCCTTGCATAAGCAGATGGCTCACGAATAGATAAATCTTTGCCAGTGTGTTTAGCAGTATGATGTAACGGAAAAGGAGGCTACTCATGAATAAACGATCAATTGTACCGGAGGATTTATACGGATATCAGTGGATCAGTGATCTGGCAATAAGCCCTGATGGAACGATTGCCTACGTCAACAAAAGCATAGATCGTTCAAAAAATGACTACCATACGCACATCCGTGTCGTATCGCTTCTTGGGGCCGATGATAAGCCGTTGACCGATGGCAATAAGGACTCAGCTCCTGCCTGGTCACCTGATGGATCACAGCTTGCCTTTTTACGTGTGGCGAATGGAAGCAAGCAGCTATGGATGGTTCCGGCTGATGGTGGAGAGGGACAGCGACTGACCAAGGTGAAGCGTGGGGTGGGTGCATTCGTCTGGTCGCCGGACGGGAAGTATATTGTATTCACAAGCATGGTTAGTATGAACGCCGAGCGGGAAGCCATGGAACTTGAGGAATACAGCAAGCAGTCTGGTGAGCGGGGGCGCATCGTGGATCGCACCACTCCCAAAGCTGAAGGATCGGGCTGGTGGAATGGGCTATTCAGTCATTTATTTGTCCTGGAGCTTGAAAACGGCCGGGTAACCCGAATAACCTCGGGACCTTGGAATGCTTCTTACCCTGTATGGTCCATGGACAGCAAGCGGATTTCATTTTTGTCCAAACGCGTAGAAGACGACAAGCTGGATGCAGACCTGATTGCGTTTTCGGATGTGTATACGGTCGATTGCGACGGCAGTAATCTGGTGAAGGTTACGGATTCCAGCTTGGCGATCAGCCAATTTTCGTATGCACCGGATGGCAAATCCTTGACTCTAATCGCGAGCGATCGCATCTATGGCAGCGGTAGCCAGAATCGTCTGTATACCGTGCCTGTGACGGGGGGAGTCCCACAGCTATTGTTTCCTGAATTGGATATGCAAATTGGCAACTTTGCCCTAAGTGACATGAAATCCTTTGGTCCGTCTCCATCTCCGGTATATGCTCCTGTGAGGTTGAAGCCAGAAATGTATGTGCTTGGGACGGTGCAGGGTGCTGTCCACATATATCGATTCACAGTGGATGGAAGTGTTCAGGCGGTGACAGAAGGAAGCGATAGAGACGTCTATCAGTACACGCTATCTGCTGATGGTCGCTATCTGGTTTTTGCAGCACTTGATGTGAATGGGCCTGGAGAGCTGTATCAAATGAACCTGGAAACAGGCGAAGAAAAACGGCTCACGTACTATAACGATGATTACCTGGCATCCTTGCAGGTGAGTGTACCGGAGGCATTTTGGTTTGAGGCTTCGGATGGCTTCAAGGTACAGGGGTGGATCTTCAAACCATCTGGACTCAGCCCTAAAGAACAGGCCCCTCTGATTTTACAAATTCACGGTGGCCCCCACGCGATGTATACCAGCACGTATAGCCATGAGATGCAGACGCTCCTTGCACAAGGGTATGCCGTGCTGATGACCAATCCACGCGGCAGCTTCGGCTATGGTCAGGATTTTGCACGCGCCTGTCGGGGGGACTTTGGAGGAGGAGATTATCGCGATGTGCTGGATGCCCTTGATTTTGCGCTAAAACAGTTTGATTATATAGACGAAACCCGACTCGGCGTGGCTGGCGGCAGCTATGGAGGCTTAATGACCAACTGGATCATTTCTCACACGAACCGATTCCGCGCCGCCGTTACGCAGCGTTGCATCTCCAACTGGCTATCCTTCTACGGTTTGAGCGATATCGGTATTTCCTACACAGAGGGAATCGTCGGGGCTAATCCGTGGGAAGATCCTGAGCTGCTCTGGTCCAAGTCTCCACTGGCACATGTAAATAACATCGAAACGCCGCTGCTGATTTTACACGGCGAGGAAGACCTGCGCTGCCCGGTTGGACAAGGGGATGAGTTATATACAGCCCTGAAGCGGCTGGGTAAAACAACACGTCTCATTCGCTATCCCGGGTCCAATCATTCTTTGCTGAAGAGCGGTAAACCTTCCCTTCGTGTAGATAACTTTGAACAGGTGGTGTCCTGGTTTAATTCCTACTTGAGTAAAGGAGCTGACTCTGATGAGTAAAGTGCAATTGTCGATGCCAGTGGCCTTTCTGATCGAGAACTTGCGTACAAGTGGTGAACCGAAAGACGTCATCATTGAGTGTATCAAAAAACGGGATTTCTCTCCTTTACTCGATAAGGTTAAAGAAAAAACAATGGACTTCAAAGAACGCTGTCAAACGGCAGAAGACATAGGGGACGAGTGGGAAGAAGCGATCCGCAGCGGTTATGAATTTAAGTTTTTACACATCAATGGGCTGAAAAGGCTGCTTCATTTTCGTTTTGATCGAACCATAGATCGGGATTATGAGCAGGATGGAATCATGTTGAAGAATCTGCACCTTGATCCTATCGAAATGGATACCTTGCAAGGGCTGATTGGCAGACAGTGGCAGGTGATTGAGGAGGACAATGAAGAAGTAGGCAGCGTGCAGAGGACCGTAAGTATTAAGCTTTTATATCGAAATGAAGAGGATTTTTAAGGAGTAGATTAGAAAAAGATAGCAAGACTCTTTGACGGGGTCTTGCTTTTTTATAGTCATTATTGATTTTAAAGTTGAGCTCAATTAGTATATAAGCATATAGTTATGTCAGTAAAGGGGGTTACACATTGGATCAACTTGGTTATGTAGCCGATCACTTAAAGCTATTGGGGGATAAAACCCGGCTGGCCATGCTCTCCCTGCTAAAAGAACGAGAATGGTGTGTTTGTGAGTTTGTGGATATCTTCGATATTTCGCAGCCGGGCATCAGTCAACATTTAAGAAAATTAAAGTCGCAAGGAATTGTAAAAGAAGAAAGACGAAGTCAATGGGTATACTATTCCTTAAACGTAAACGACAAGCCGCATATTCAAGCCGTTCTTGAGTGTATGCCAGATTCAAAGCATATTTTAAAATGGCTGAACAAAGAAGAACCCGTCGTATCTTGTGGACCTGGCTCTCCAATCTGCTCCTCCTAAAGGTCCTGCTTATCTCCTATGGGGTAAGTGCTGTTCAATATAAGAATATGCTTATATGATGATGTGGAAATGGTGGTTAAACAGGAGATTGATTCGTAGAAAGAGCAGATGGAGAACGAAGGATATCTTGGTATATGGAGGTTCTGTACATTGGTTTTACTGGCATGCATTATATTCTTAGCGACTTTAGTATTGGTGATCTGGCAGCCCAAAAATCTGTCTATTGGCTGGTCAGCCTGCGGAGGAGCTATACTTGCCCTGCTGGTGGGTGTCGTCGATTTGCATGACGTTTGGGAAGTTACTCAAATTGTTTGGAATGCGACCCTGGCTTTTGTGACCATTATTCTGATTTCGTTGGTGCTCGATAAAATCGGCTTCTTCGAATGGGCAGCACTTCACATAGTATGGGCTGCGCGGGGAAGCGGAGCACGGATGTTTGTTTATGTGACCATTCTGGGTGCCGTTGTTGCTGCCTTTTTTGCGAATGACGGTGCAGCCTTAATTCTGACACCCATTGTACTCGCGATGGTGCGAGCATTGAAATTTGAGGAGAAAGTGGTTTTCCCGTTCATCATAGCGAGTGGATTTATTGCAGACACAACCTCGCTTCCGCTTGTGGTCAGCAATTTGGTGAATATTGTATCAGCCGATTTCTTTGGGATCACGTTTATGGAATATGCGAGTCGCATGATTGTGCCTAATTTATTTTCCTTAGCGGCTAGTATCGTGGTACTGTATCTCTTTTTCCGCAAAAGGATTCCGAAAGAATTTGATGCTTCACAGTTAATAACGCCTGCAGAAGCGATTAAAGACCCAAAAATGTTCCGCATGTCCTGGTTTGTTCTCGCGGTGCTGTTGGTTGGCTACTTTGTGTGCGAATTTTTTAACATTCCTGTTTCTGTGGTAGCTGGCGTGATTGCCGTATTTTTCTTGCTGATGGCGAGAAGAAGCACTGTGGTACCGATAAAAGAAGTTCTTAAAGGCGCTCCATGGACCATCGTATTTTTCTCCATCGGGATGTATGTTGTGGTGTATGGCCTGCGTAATGCAGGTTTGACAGATCTGCTGGCTCATGTGATTCAAGCGGCTGCTGATCAAGGCATGTTTGTGGCCACCGTTGGTATGGGCTTTATCGCGGCAGTCATCTCGTCAGTGATGAATAACATGCCTACGGTCATGATTAATGCGCTTGCCATTGATGCCACGCATACCACCGGCATGATCAAAGAGGCGCTGATTTATGCCAATGTGATTGGATCGGATTTGGGGCCGAAAATAACCCCGATTGGTTCATTGGCGACATTATTATGGCTGCATGTGCTTGGCTCTAAAGGCGTGAAAATTTCTTGGGGAGCTTATTTTAAAACAGGCATTATTTTAACGATTCCTACACTTTTTATTACTCTTTTAGGCCTGTATCTGTGGCTGGTCATTTCATAATTGAACATTAAAGGAGACGTTTATCATGGGGAAAAAGACAATTTACTTTTTGTGCACCGGTAATTCTTGCCGGAGTCAAATGGCAGAAGGCTGGGCCAAGAAATACTTGGGAGACGGTTGGGACGTGTACAGTGCAGGCATTGAAGCCCACGGCCTTAATCCTAAAGCGGTGCAGGCGATGAATGAAGCAGGGATCGATATTTCAGGCCAAACTTCGGATATTATTGATCCGGTCTTGCTGAACAGCGCCGATTTGGTTGTGACCTTATGCGGGGATGCGGCTGATAAATGTCCCGTCACACCTCGACAAGTTCGCCGTGAGCATTGGGGATTTGATGATCCGGCCAAAGCAGTAGGAACAGAAGAAGAGAAATGGGCCGTTTTCCAGCAAGTTCGTGATCAGGTGGGAGAACGCATTAAACATTTTGCGGAAACCGGAGAATAATAGAACGTTCAGCCGGGGGGCGATCCCGGCTTATTTCTTTAAAAACGCTATTTTAAAGTTGCATCTAAACAGTCCTGATGAGCATTTTTGATCGGGACTGTTTTTATTTTATGGCTAATTGATAAATTGAATCGCATCATATTTCGTTGACAGAGTCCACAAAAATCATTAATATAATTGTTGCAAAAGTCCACTAAATAGGGGGAGTTATAAATCAATATAGATGCTGAGATCATCGCAGATATGAGGCGTTTCAATCGGTTTTATACCAATATACTTGGATTATTAGATAGACATGTGCTGGATAGCGGGTATTCTTTTACCGAGGCACGGGTCATTGTAGAGATCGGTATAGTTGAGCCATGTATAGCTAATACGTTAGTCGATTCTCTTAAAATTGATCGCAGTTATATGAGTAGAATCATTGCCAAACTTTGCAAAGAGGGCTTTCTTGTTAAGGAAAATTCTACGTTGGATAATAGAACAAATCTGATTCGTTTGACGCCTAAAGGAAGAGCGTTCTATCACCAACTGAATGAAAGATCTGACGAACAAGTCATAAAATTAGTTCAAGGTCTATCCGAGGAAGAGATTAAAGAATTACATACTTCTATGGTGTTCATTCAGAACAAACTGGAGAAATTGGAGAGAATACAAAATGATTCGATTTGAATGCGACTATACCGAAGGTGCCCATGAGCGCATATTAAAGCGACTATTGGAGACTAATGATGAACAAACCCCAGGCTATGGTGTGGACGAGCACTGTGAAAATGCCAGAGCTTACATTAAAAAGGCATGTGACTCCGAAAATGCAGATGTACACTTTTTAGTTGGAGGTACACAGACGAATACAACGGTGATCTCTTCTATTTTGCGTCCGCATCAAGGCGCCATTGCTGCAATTTCTGGACATATCGCCGTACATGAAACCGGAGCGATTGAGGCTACTGGACATAAAGTACTTACTTTGCCTAGTGAGGATGGGAAAATCCGGGCCGAACAGGTAAAGGAGCTGTATGACGCTCACTGGAATGATGCCACTTTTGAGCATATGGTACAGCCTGGTATGGTTTATATTTCTCAGCCTACCGAGAATGGTACGCTCTATACTAAATCCGAGCTGGAAGCGTTAAGTCAAATCTGCCGGGCATGTGGCTTACCCTTGTTTATCGACGGTGCTCGCTTAGGGTATGGCCTAGTTGCAGTGGACAACGATGCGTCTTTAGCAGATATAGCCAAGCTGTGTGATGTATTTTATATCGGCGGTACAAAAATTGGAGCGCTGATGGGAGAAGCAGTAGTCATTATAAATGATGCTTTGAAAAAAGATTTTCGATACATGATCAAGCAAAAAGGAGGGCTGCTGGCGAAGGGACGCATGTTGGGCATTCAGTTTGAAACTTTATTTGAAGATGGTTTATACTATGAAATTTCCAAGCACGCCATAGACATGGCTATGTTGCTTCAAACTTCGTTAACGAAACAAGGAGTTCAATTTCTATATCATTCTACAACCAATCAGCAGTTCCCGATTTTGCCAGATCGTATATTAACTGCATTGAGCGAAAAATATACTTTTTCCTTTTGGGAAAAAGTTGATGCTACACATAGTGCCGTTCGATTTTGTACCAGTTGGGCTACGAAGAAAGACAATGTTGAAATGCTGATTCAGGATATCAAAGCATTGCAGTAAATTTAATGGGAAAATCAGTTTATAGAATCTTAAAGATGTAGAATGACTATGTAATAGGCCATACTTCATTGCATGTATTGCAGCGAAGTATGGTTTTTTGTTGTGTATTTTACTTCATCCAAAGCAATGGGTCTTCAGTTCCATGAAAGAGCAAGCGGATATAAAAATGGAAAAACAAGACAAGAGGAGATGTATAAAATTTACTTCTGATTCTTTACACTGAATATCTAACGAATCTGCTTGCGGTACTGAAGAGGGGAGAGCCCGGTTATTTTTTTGAAGATTTTATTAAAATGGGAAGCATGGCCGAATCCAACATCCTCTGCAATATGCTGAATTTTGTCTTTGGTGGTTCGTAGTCTCGTTTGGGCTGCCCTGACCCTCACCACGCGGATATATTCGCTGAAATGAAAGCCAGTCAATTTTGGAAAGATGCGGCTTAGGTAAGCTGGACTAATGAAGTAGTAGGCAGCCACCTGTTCAAGGGTTAATGGTTCATGGTAATGGTCCTGAATAAAAGAGGAAATTTCCGTTATTTTCTGATGCATCGGATGAGGGGAAACAGGCTCACTACGTTCGACCGCTTCCGATCGGTGCACCAGAATGAGCAATTCCAGCAGTAAATGCTGTACGCAACGGTCATGCAGGGGCTGCTGATTTCGGCATTCGGTATTCATTTGCAGGAACAGACGTTCAACTTCGATCTGCTCTCTAACCGGTAGGCGCAGCAGTGCAGATTGCTGATACGGCGGCAGGCTAAGAATGTCATGATCCTGTTGTGGGAGGAACGTCGGTGAAAAATGAATCAAAATGCGCTCCGTTTCCTCCAATTGTGAACTGGCGGTAGAGTGCAAATCATGAGGGAGGATAAATATTAGATCACCCTTGCGGGCGATGTATACTTTACCGTTCATAAAGTAGATGCGTTCGCCCCGCAGCAAATAGTACAGCTCGTAGCTATCGTGGACATGAGGTTTTGGCATAACTGTGAATCCGGTACGGTAGATGTGATGAATGGAGAATTGCTGTTCCCCAATGACATATTTGCCGTCGTTCGTTTCCGTCATGTGCTTCTTCCTTTACAAGTTAAGATAAGTAAGCGCATTCATATATCAACAGTATATATGACACCTGCCAACGGTAAAAGCAGAAAAGATGGATGAACCAAGCAGTTGCGAGTAGAAATGTGAACAGTTTATTACAACAAGAAAGTTGATTCGTTTGTTCGCCAAGGAAGGGAGGTGAAAAATACTGCTGGCTGGTGAGAAAGAAAATTTGACGGGAGGAAATAGATTTGAACAAGCAGCGTACATGGAAAAAGGTATTATGTAATGTGGTTGTGGGTTCATTGCTGTTGACTTTATGTCCGCCACTGATCCAAGCGGAGGCTGGTGCGGGGAGTCAGGCGGTGGTTGGGACGGAGATGGCAAAGGTGGCAAAAGTGGCGACGGATATTCCGGCGTTCCCGGGTGCTGAGGGTGGCGGTAAATATGTTACCGGTGGGCGCGGAGGAGAAGTATACGAGGTTACGACACTGGCGGACTACGGCAAAGGAGAGCAGGCTATACCCGGCTCGCTTCGTGCAGCGGTCAGTTCGGATAACCGGACGGTAGTTTTCCGGGTTGGCGGAACTATTCATCTTAAGGAGCCGCTCGAAATCAAGGGGAGTAACCTGACGATTGCTGGTCAGACAGCCCCTGGCGACGGAATTACTGTAAGCGATTACACAACCGGAATTGATGCGGATAATGTTATTCTTCGTTACCTGCGTTTCCGATTGACTGACCGTTACCCCAGTGAGGATGACGCGTTAGGAGCCAGATACCATAAAAACATTATGATTGATCACTGTTCCTTTAGCTGGTCGGTGGATGAAGTGCTGAGCCTCTATGACAACGTAAATACGACCGTACAGTGGTCCATTGCCTCTGAGAGTATGCTTATGACTACACATCAAAAGGGACGCCATGGCTACGGCGGCATTTGGGGCGGACGGAACGCCACCTATCACCATAATTTGTTGGCTCACAATGCAAGCCGTAACCCGCGTTTTCCAACGGATAAAAAAGAAATCGACGCGGTGGAAATGGCTAATAATGTAATTTATAACTGGGGATTTTTCTCTTCATACGGCGGCGGTGAAGGATCGTATAACGTACAGAATAACTATTACAAGTACGGTCCCAACACATATCAGGATGTTCGCAGTCAAATTTTTGTGGATGTGGGTACTAAAAAGTATAAAACACGCATGTTTATTGGTGGCAACTATATGTACGGCAATGAATCGGTTACTAAAGACAACTGGCAGCTTGGAACATCCATTGGGTCGATTATAGACCCTTCCACCCGCCTGGCGGAGCCGATTGAAGTCAGAGGGGAATACGACAACGGAATTTCACCGGATGCGTATGGTCCATACCAAGCAACAGATGCACAGACCGCGTATACTGAGGTGCTTGCTAGCTCGGGAGCCACGCTGCCAAGAAGAGACGCGGTAGACGCGCGCATTATGAATGATGTGAAGAATGGAACGGGTGCGTTTATTAATTCCCCGCGTGAAGCAGGGTGGATTTACGATGATGATAACGTAACTACGACAGAGCTTTCCGACAGCGATCACGATGGAATGCCGGATGAGTGGGAACGTGCCAACGGGCTGGACCCTTATAATGCAAACGACCGTAATGGTCAGGAGCTTGCCGGCACAGAGGTGTATGCTCATTTTGCCAAAGGCTACACGAATCTGGAGGTCTATCTAAATGATCTAATTAAGAAGCTGTCCGATGGAAATGAGGTAGATAATCCGGAGGCCGTCATTCAGGTGTCTGACGAAAGCGGTCGTTCATTGAAGCATAACGATATTTTGGAGGCAGGCGGTAATGCCAGATTAGCAGCAACGGCCAAGGACAAAGATGGTATTGCATACGTTGAATTTATCATTGACGGTGTACTTGCCGGGAAGGTCAATAGTGCGCCTTATCGTCTCGATTGGAACCATGTGACAGACGGCACTCATTATATTGTCGCACGGGTGACCGACCGCAAGGGGACTGCTGCATTTTCCAATCCTGTTGCCATTCATGTCAACACGACTGCACCATCGGGAAGCTGGCTGAGTGAAGACATTGGCTTTGAGGGCCTCAGCGGTTATATCAAAGGGCATACTCAAGTATTAAAGGATGACGAGAACGGCAGCAGCATACGGCTGAAGTCGGCGGGAGACATTGACGGTAAGGCTGACTTTTTCCATTATGCTTATCAGAAATTGGAGGGAGACGGTGAAATTATTGCCCGTGTGGAGCAGATTACACCTACCGATGATCATGCCGAAGCGGGTGTCATGATTCGTGAATCGCTGAAGCCGGGATCGAAAATGGCTTATATGGCTTTAGCATTTGTTAAATATGGTAAACAGGGTACTCTTATCAGTCGTAATCAAACGGATGGCAATACACAACGTGCGTCCATGGAGACGTTTATTACAACGCCATATTCAATCCGTCTTGTACGACAAGGGCAAAAGCTAACCGGATGGGTATCCGTAGATGGTCTGACGAACTGGGAGAAGGTTGGTGAAACGGTTATGGATTTGCCGGATAATCAACCGCTATTGTTTGGGCTAGCTACCGATGCATCCAAACAACAAAACGATGTATGGAATTACAATACGTCGGAATTCAGCAATGTTACGATCCGCAAGCTGGCAGAAACAGCAGCCGCTTCCGCTCCAGCAGTGCAGGATGCTGCTGCCCCGCAGGTGAATAGCGTTGTTGTAGCGACCTATGGTCCTGCCAGCATTACGTCTCTCCAGGCAGCTATTGACGCAGTCCCTGACAATAGCAGCACCAGGACAGTTATTCGCCTCAAAAACGGCATCTATCGTGAAAAAATAAAAGTGAACTCCTCCAAAAAAAATCTGAGCATAATCGGAGAAGACCGGGACAAAACGATCATTTCTTTTGATGATACGGCCAAAACCGTGGTGGACGGAAAAGAATTAGGAACAAGCAACAGCTATACGATGCGTGTGCAAAGTCCAGATTTTATACTGGAGAATGTGACGGTTGCAAATACAGAAGGGACCGGGCAGGTGCAGGCCGTGGCGTTATATGCGGAAGGTGATCGTGGACAGTATCGCAATGTCAAAATTACAGGATTACAGGATACATTGCTTGTGAACCGTGGAAGACAGTATTTTAAGGACAGCTATATCAGCGGCAGCGTCGATTTTATTTTTGGCAATTCACCTGCCGTATTTGAAAATTCAGTTATACACAGCTTGCGTGCCGGATATGTGACAGCAGCTTCAACAGAGGAGAACAAGCCGGGTTTTGTATTTATTCAATGCCGTCTGACAGCCGAAAATGGGTTGACAGGCAAGGTAGATCTTGGACGGCCATGGCGCCCTTATGCCCATGTTGCTTATCTAAAATCTTACATGGATAACCATATCAAGCCGGGCGGCTGGAACAATTGGGGCAAGGTATCCAATGAGCAAACTGCAAGATTCGCAGAGTTTGATAATGATGGACCAGGCGCTGCGAGTGCCGGACGTGTACCTTGGGCCAAGCAGCTTACTGCTAACGAAGCCAGTCAATACACCGTTAAAGCCGTTCTGGGCGGGACAGATCAATGGAATCCACAATAGAAAAATAATAGGACAGTACGTTCTATAGACTGTGTTCCTTTTGTTTTAAAGCAACTGTTTTTGCAATATCTAATCTCTTGGATATCGCTAGAAGGCTGATGGAGCAGAGGATCAAGAACAAACATACCCAATAGGAGTTCCGGTAGCCAATCCATTGAGCGATTAATCCACCTGCTAAGCTGCCTACCAGTCTTCCGATGGTTGTCGCATTGGAATACAGCGTCGATGCGTATCCAGGGAGGGCTGGCAGTAAATCTTGCATATAGCTGATGCCAATGGCTGAAATCACTGCCACAAAGAAGGCAAGAAGAAGCTGCCCCACGAATAGCTGCCACATCTCCGTAGACATAAGGACGAGGAGATAATAGGCAACTCCTGTTAAAGAACCCACAAATACAAGCAGGCGGTTGGAATATTTAGCGGCAAATACGCCCAGCATGAGCATCAAGGGTATTTCTAAAATCGCGCAAATACTGGATACTAGAGCTACGTCACTCGTGTCACCTTTTAAATTGTGAATGATGAACAAGGAAATATTTAGATTATTCATCCAGTGAGACGTATAGAGCAGAGTAAGAACTGAAAAGGGGATCAGAATCTCAATATTTTTATGTAATGTAATGTGATGAAGTAAATGTTGATCCTTATTTTTAAGCTGAACAGGAGGTTGTTTGATAAAAAAGAATAGAAGAACGGCAATGAGTACAAAAATAGAGGTCGTACTGACAAAAATACCTTGAAAACCCGTATGTGCAATCAAGAAGGAACCAAAGAGCGGCCCGGTAATAAAGCCAAGAGAAAACATAGAACGAAGTGTTGAGTTGGCAAAGGCATGATCCGCAGATTTACTGCGATCTACCGCTTCACGTGCACTAGCAAATAACTGCGGCATTCCAGGTGCTCCCACTGCTGTGAAGACAGTCATATATACAAAAAGCACATAAAAATTTTGAATTACAAGATATCCTGCAAATGCTATCGCATTAAATAACATACAAATAACCAAAATTTGTTTACGATCCAATCCAGTATCAGAACGTTTGGCAATAAGAGAGCTTATCCATATACCACAAATCAAAGTCACAGCTGTAAAAACTCCAAAGGTTCCAACCGATACACCAAGTGTAGTTGTGAAATATACAGCCAAAAAAGGTGCGCTTATCGATATCGCCATACCTTGCAATAACATACAGGTCATGAATAGCGGGTAGTTAGGGATAACAAAAAGATTTTTAATACGCATTATCATACTATTTTTACACTCCTTCAGATTTAGACACAAAAAAATAAACCATTCGTTTGCGTTAACAGCATTTGGTATATATATCAGTATGTTCATTATACTTGTTCCAAAGCGATACGGGAACACTGGTCTGAAGTTGCAAAAACCGAGAAGCAAAGCCCCGTTCTTATAGAACGGAGCTTTTTAAATTGGATAGTATATGACCATACTTAACCGAGTTAATGTTTCACCTGAGTTATGATAGGTATGGGGTCTGTCAGCTTTGAATCGGATTGAATCACCACTTCTTACTGTATATTCAAGGTCATTTACACGAACAGTTAATTCTCCACCAAAAACAGTTAAGAACTCCTCAGTTCCCTCTCCGTGAGAATCAGCACTTAGGAAGCCGTTGGGATCTATCTCAATTGAATAAACCTCAAAGCGTCTATCATCTTCGAAGGGGAAGTGGGGATAGACTCGAAATTTTCCGTTGTCTTCAGTTAATATTTGAATTTCACTGCCTAAAACCACTTTTGCATCTGGCTGCGGATTATTTATTAATGAAGAAAAAGAAATTTTTAATCCATTCGCTATTTTCCAAATCGTTGTAATCGTAGGGCTGGATTCGCCTCTTTCAATTTGACCTATCATCGTTTTGCTTACTCCAGTGAGTTCTGCAAACCTTTCAAGACTTAATTTCTTATGTTCTCTAAAGGCTTTTAAGTTTTTGGCAATGATAAGATTGATGGTCTCCATAAATACCTCCTATACTCATGTACAATATAACGTCTATATTGTACAATAAAACGTAAAACGTTATATTGTTCTTCTCGGACATTATAGCATACGCCGAAGAGGGGGTTCCCATATGCCTTTATTATCGTTTTTGTTATATGTTTTTGTTACCAGTTTTACTCCAGGCCCCAATAACATTATGGCCATGCTCTTTGCTAATAAATTCGGGTTCAAAAAGACAATTCAATTCTGTTTAGGAGTAGGCGCAGGCTTCTTTGTGATCATGATATTGTGTAGTTATTTTAATCTTTTACTTGAAAATTTCATTCCCAAGATTCAATTTGCGATGACGATCTTAGGTGCAGCCTATATGTTATATCTGGCGATAAAAATAATTACGAGTAAAAATAATGATCAAGACAATGATGGGGACAAGAATAACAGTTTTCTAACTGGGATGCTTTTGCAGTTCATAAATCCGAAAGGGATTTTATATGGTATCACTGCTATATCAACCTTCATTCTTCCTTATCACAATTCAAATTTCAGCTTAATGTTGTTTTCGTTATTTCTAGCTTTTGTTGGTTTTATGAGTACACTCTGTTGGAGTGTGTTTGGCTCCGTTTTTCAAAAGATTTTATCTAAGTATAGAAGTCAGTTTAATATAATAATGGCTTTGTTATTAGTGTATAGTGCAGTTTCGATTCTTGTAGATATTTGACTCCATGCAAGTAACACAAACAGTCCCATTGAAGGAAATCTTCATTAGGACTGTTTTGTATTTTTGCGGACAGCAGATGAAGCGATGACGAAAGGCCATATTCCTGCACAAAGTTATCTTACATATGTTGTAGCCTTATTGCCGGCATAATCTTCAATCACGATCTTTAGCGAGCTGGTGCGGGAAGTGGGGGTAA